>JAKDMO010000299.1 GCA_030452305.1 Alcaligenaceae bacterium
CTCCTCGTTCTGGGGCACGTGCTCCAGGTAGCGGTTCCACCAGTAGGGGGTAAAAACAGGCGGATAGTCACGGTACTGGTGGGTGGCGACATGTGGGTGACCGGCCAGCTGCTCCAGCAGGATGGTGGTGCCGGAGCGGGCCAGTCCGGCGACATACACCGGCGCCTTTACCTGGATTGCCTGGATGGCCTGCGCCGCCGTGCGCGTTTCCCAGTTGCCCAGACGGATCATCCCGCGCCGGTGGCGCTCGATGAAGCCGCTGACCCGGTGCATCCACCCGGGCACGGCAAAGCTGTCGATCGCGGCCTGGCTGGGGGCGGAGCGCGGGGTTTTCTCAGACACCGATTATTCAATCTTGGCGATGCGGAATAGGGACAGCGAGACCACGAACATCACCGGGATGAACACCATCAGCCAGGACCTGGCCCAGTCCGGCCCCCAGGGCAGGTACTGTCCCGATGGCAGCGCGATGTGAACGCGCTGGATGGGCCCATCGTCGGGCAGGTAACCGGCGGGATTTGCCGCCAGCCAGTTCCACCACTGGTGCCGGGCCACCCCGGTCACCGGAGCGGGGAGTTGCACCCTGGCCACGACTTTGCCCTCGCCCAGGACAGCAATCTCCGCAACCCCCGCCTGCCCTTGCGGGGCATCCCAGCGGGCCTGGAAGCCCGCAGGCGTGACCTGGATTTCCGGCGCCTGTCCGGCCGGGGGGTAGGTGTGCCCGTAGCTGGTTTCCAGCCACAGCAGCAGGCTCAAAAGCGGCAGCACGCAGATCAAGGTGGACGGCAGCACCAGGCCGATGTGCTTGAACGCGGTCACGAACTGGCGGCGCATCAGCGGTGCGACCCCCGCAAAATCGCCGTCATAGCGGTTCAAGGCGACGCGCGCAGCGCGGGCTTCGCGCTTGGCGCGACCGATGCGCTTCTGCGGCGAGAGAAAACGGTAGAGGAACATGGTGACCACCGCGCCCACGAGCGCCCACAAGGCCAGCCGTGACCAAGCCGGCAGCAGCGTCGCCATGGCGTGATCCACCGCCCCGAAAAACGGGAACAACAGATTCAGCAAACCGAATTCCATCCTCGGGGCGCCAGGTCAGGGGTTGGCGCGGTGATCGGATTCCTGCGGCTGCCCGGAATCCTGGTCGGATTCTGCGTTGCTCTGCTCTGCCGTGGCCGTTTTTCCGCGCCCCCGGAACAGCCGCCGTATCGGCCAAACCACGATAAACAGCAGCGCAGAACCCAGGGCAACCAGCAGACCCCACAGCGCGCTGAGCAGGCTTAGCCCCGCACCGGGGCCAACATAGGCGAAGGCGGTAACAGGCAGGGTCAGCGCGATGACGACCGCCAACCAGCCGGGGAACATTCGTTTCGACATGCGTCAAACACCTCAGTAGGGCGGCAGACCCTGCATTGCGAAACGGCGCACTGCGCGCAATGCCGCAAGATCAACGGCATTGGCAAATGTGCGTGCTCACATGCACGGCCTTGCCACCTGACCCGGTTCCCCTCGGGCATCAACCTTGGCGCGCTTGGACAATACCCGTTTTTCCAAATATCCACAAGCCGCCGTTATCGGCGGCGGGGGTGCGCCTAATCGCGATAAACGGCCAATCGACCCGAGCCCATGAGGCCCAGGGCCAGCGCCATGAACAGGAAAAACCCCTGCAACTGCAGCGCCCAGCCGCCGTGCGCATCCAGAGTCAAGAGCTGCTGCATATGCACCATCCAGAAAGCGAACAGCATATTGATCACGATCAATCCGGCGCCCACCCGGCTGAACAGACCCAGGATGATGAGCACCGGGCCCAGCACCTCGCCGGCATAGACGCCGTAAGCCACCCAGCCCGGCAGGCCGTGGTTCATCACCAGACCCATGATCGGATCGATGCCATGGAGAATCTTGTAAATGCCATGGCCAATCAAGGCCAGACCCAGATAAAGACGCAGGATGAGCTTGCCGACATCGGCCAGTTCCTCATGCATGACGTAACTCCTCGTGAATCGCGAGCCGAGTTTATCCTGCCTGTTCGGCGGCGCGCCACAAATACCAACTCGCCACCGAACGATAGGGCGCCCAAGCCTGCCCGATGCGGGCCAGTTCGGCCGGCGCCGGCAGTCCGCAGCCGTAGACAACGGCATAGCCTTTGCGAATGCCAAGATCGGTAGCTGAAAGCACGTCTGGTCGGCGCAGGCGGAAGATGAGCAGCATCTCCACCGTCCAGCGCCCTACCCCGCGCACCGCGGTGAGGCGCTGGATAATGGCTTCGTCGTCGAGCCGGCGCAGGCTGCGCATAGCGGGCACGGTGCCGTCCTGACATTTGGCCGCGAGGTCGCGCA
>JAKDMO010000300.1 GCA_030452305.1 Alcaligenaceae bacterium
CCACGAGATGCCGATGGCGCGCTCGACCGAGATTCCAACCGACCAACTGGACACGTGATCGTCCGATACCGCACGCAGCTTGGTCCCCATCCGGGTACGGAAAAACAGCATGGAGGCCACAATCAGGATCAGGGCGATGATGCCGCCCACCAGATAGATCCGGTTGATGAAGATGTCGCCGACGATGATCGGCGCCAAGGACACGCCGATATCGATCTGCTTGGGGGCTGCGCCCAGAAACCCGGGCCCCACGCCGCGCAGAAAGATTTCCAGGCCCAGTGTCAGCATGACGATCATGATGATGGGCTGGCCGACCATCTTGCGCAACAGCACGCGCTCGGCCAGCAGACCGAACAGGAACATCAGCACCATGCCACCCACGATGGCCAGAGAAATCGGCAGACCGGCCGCGTAGAGCAGCCAGACGATATACCCCGCCAACATGATCATGGCGCCCTGGGCCAGATTGACGACGCCGGATGATTTGTAGATCAGCACGAAACCCAAGGCTGCGAGGCCATACATCAGGCCGGTCAGGGCGCCGTTGATGAGTAGCTCCAGAAAATATGACATGGCTTATTCCCCCGAGGCCGACACGTCGCGCAAATTCAGTGTCCGTTTCAACACCCCCGTATCCCCCGTCTCATACACGATGGCGGCTTCGAACTCTACACTGGGCTGATCAGAATACAGCGCCTCGATAATCGAGTG
The DNA here is from genome assembly GCA_030452305.1 of Alcaligenaceae bacterium. Classification (GTDB taxonomy): domain Bacteria; phylum Pseudomonadota; class Gammaproteobacteria; order Burkholderiales; family Burkholderiaceae_B; genus Castellaniella. The sequence continues at coordinate 712 of JAKDMO010000300.1, forward strand.
ATAGGTCCGGTCGATGACCTTTCGGCGCAATTTGCGTGTTCGAGTCACCTCGCCGTCATCCGCATCGAATTCCTTGTGCAGGTTCACGAAACGCTGGATCCGTAGCTCTGCCGGCAACAAGCGATTAGTACGCTGGATGATGGACTCGACCAGGTCATACACACGAGGCTGCTGGGAAAGATCCGCGTACGAGGTGTAGGCCACGCCGTTTTCCTGCGCCCAATGCCCAACCGCGCGAAAGTCCACGCACACGATCACGGTCAGATGCGGGCGATCGCGCCCCAGCACGCAGGCATCCTGTATGTACTGGCTGAACTGCAGGCGGTTCTCGATATACGTGGGGATGAAGCGATCACCCCCCTGGGTGTAGACGACCTCGGACACCCGGCCCAGCACCACAAGCTGCCCGTCCTTTTCCAGATAACCGGCATCGCCCGTGTACAGCCAGCCGTCACGCAAGGCCTCGGCGGACTCCTCGGGCTGCTGATAGTAGCCATCAAAGACATTGTCACCGCGCATCAGGATTTCGCCATGCTCGTCGATCTTGATTTCCACCCCTGGGAATGGGCGTCCGACTGTGTGCAAGGAGACTTCGCCAGGCGGTTGCGCGGCAGCCAGCGCCGTGTTTTCGGTCTGACCATAAAACTGACGCAGATCCAGCCCCAGGGCGCGGAAAAACAGGAAGACCTCCTCGCCTATGGCCTCGCCGGCGGTATAGGCACGCTGGACTCGGGACAGACCCAGATGGTCTTTGATGGGTCCATACATCAGGAGTTCGCCGACTTGGCGCCAGAGGCGTTCGATGGCACTGGGCTGCTTTCCATCGAGCCTGCGCCGCTCGAGCTCGATGGCGAAGGGCATGAAGTGCTTGTAGAGCGATTTCTTGAACGATGTGGATTCATCAATGCCGACCTGAATACGGGTCAGCAGGCCGGACCAGGTTCGCGGCGAGCAGAAATACAGAGTGGGCGCCATCTGCCGCAAGTCACGCTGGGCGGTCTCGCGGCTTTCGGGCAGGTTCACTACAAAGCGCAGCGCGATCGCCGCCCCGACAGAGAAAATGAAATCGCCGACCCAGGCAATCGGCAGATAGGCCATGTGGACCTCGCCCTGCTGGAAGTAACCGGCAGCAGCGGCGTTGCGAACCCCGTGCAGGATATGACCGTGCTTTAGCGGGATGCCCTTGGGGGCGCCTGTCGTGCCTGACGAGTGCAGCAGGGCCGCTACATCGTGCACACTGCTGCGGGCGATGAGTTCGTCACGCAGGTCTGATTCCGATGCCAGGCGATCACGGCCTTGTGCAGACAGCGTCCGGAACGACTGGATGATACCCTCATCGCTGAGGCCGCGAGGGTCGTCGTAGACGATCAAATCCAGCGTGCAACCGTGTCGTTCCTGGACGTGCAGCAGTTTATCGACCTGCTCTTGGTCCTCGGCGATCGCGTGGCGGATATTTTCGCGCTGGATCTGGCCCACCAGACCCTCTGGAGGCTGGTCGGGATAGGCTGGGGACGGAATCGCACGCAGGGCAATCACCCCAAGCATGCCGAAATACAGGGCGGGCCGATTATCGCCAACCACCAGCACGAAATCCCCCTGCCCCACCCCGCACCGTTCCAGCCAT
>JAKDMO010000301.1 GCA_030452305.1 Alcaligenaceae bacterium
CCTGTTATGGCAAGGGCGGGGATTTGCCGACGGTAACCGATGCGCATGCCGTGATCGGCACGCTGGGCGCCGAGACCTTCGATGGCACAGGCATCTGCTTTTCCCGCGAGGCGGCAGTGGCTGCCATTGAAAACCACATCGCCCGGCCCATGGGCTGGTCGCTTGCCAAGGCGGCCCACGCCATTATTGAGATTGCTGTGGCCAACATGACGGAAATGGTCCGTCTGGCGACGGTTCGTCGTGGTTATGATCCGCGTGATTTCGCGATTCTTGCCTCTGGCGGTGCGGGTCCGTTGCATGCAGCCCTGGTCGGGCTTGAGGTGGGTGTACAGGAAGTCCTGATCCCGCCCCAGTCGGGTATGTTCTCGGCGCTGGGAGCCTTGCTCGGCGAGGTCCGGCATGACTTGTCTGCCTCGTTACTGTTGCCCCTGCACGACCTGGATCCTCAGGTCATTGTGAGTGCCTTTGAAGGCCTGAGCGGAAAGGTCGAAGGTTTGCTTGCGGCCGAATCGGCAGATTGCTCGGGTGCTCGATTTCAGCGATTTGCCGATTTGCGATTTGTCGGCCAGCTTTTCGAGTTGCGCATACCCTTGGGGGAAGGGAACGATCCCTTGCCGGAAGCCATCGATATTGGACACCGGTTCAGGGCGGCCTATTGCGAGGAATTTGGCTTTGATCTGCCAGGATCCAGAATCGAACTGGTCAATGTCCACCTGGTGGCGACCTTGCCCCTGAGTGTGCGCAGCGAGCTTTTGTTCGGTCGGTCACCGCCTTCTCGCGATGCAGGTCCCCATCACGAACGATCTTATATCGATCAGCAAGGTCATACGCGTCAGGTGCCTGTCCACTTGGCACAAGACTGTGCCGGGCGCACGTTACAAGGACCAGTGCTGATCGATCACTCGGGCTCGACGATCTGGGTACCCCACGGCACATTGGCTGCGATTCAGGACGACGGCAGCGTTGTTTTCAACCTTTCCCGCAGGTGAAGCCATGGCATTGAACCGCCAAACCCATCCCGGCGTGCTCGAGCGCGACCCCGTGACGTTTGAGGTGGTCAACAGCGCATTGCATGCCATCTGTGCCGAGATGAAAAGCATCATCATGCGCACCTCGTTTTCCCCGCTGCTCAGCCTGTCGGCTGATTTATCGTGCGCCCTGCTGGACGAACAATGCAATGTGATCGCACAAGGCGTCGATATTCCGGTGCACCTGGGCGCCGCACGGTATACCGGACTCGCCGCGTTGCAACGCTACCCGCTCGACACTTGGCGCGAGGGTGATGGGGTCTTGCTCAATGACCCGTACGAAGGCGGGACGCACCTGCCCGACATGTCTCTGCTGACACCGATCTTTTCGGCAGGTGCTTTTGTGGGCTTCGTGCTCAGCCGTATCCATTGGCCTGATATAGGCGGGATCGCAGCGGGAAGCTCGAGCGTCTCGGACGAAATCATCAAAGAAGGGCTGAGAATTCCTCCGATCAAGATACTGGAGCAAGGGGCCATCCGCGAGGACGTATTGCGCTTGATCCTTGCCAACGTACGGGTACCGGAAGATCGCAAGGGTGATTTTCATGCGGCTTTGGCTGGGCATGCCAGGGCGACCGACCGCGTCATCCAGCTTTGCGAGCGCTACGGGGTGTCCATCATCACCGGCATCATGGCCGATACGCAGGTTTACAGCCGGCGTCTGGTTGAGGCAAAGTTGCGTGATCTGCCCGATACGGATGTCACGCGCGAGGAAACGCTTGATGGCGATGGGATTGACCCCGATGCTGCACCTCGTGTCCGGGTCAATATCAGGAAGACAGGCGTAAAGCTGGTCTTTGATTTCACAGGCTCATCCCCCTGCGTTGCCGGACCGATCAATGCGCCTTTGCCCGTGACTGCTTCAGCCGTGTTCTACACAGTCCTGAGTTCCTGGGCGGCGATATTTCACCAAACTCAGGTGTGTATGCCGGTGTCGAAATCATTGCGCCTCCTGACTCTATCGTCAACGCCGGCTACCCGCATCCCGTCGTCGCAGCAAACACCGAAACGGCCAACCGCATCGCGGACATTTTATTGGGCGCTTTGGGTGAGGCCTATCCACAACTGGCCTGCGCAGGAAGCTACGGGTCCGCATGCGTGTACACCATGGGCGGAATTGTTCCTGCAAGCGGCAGGCCGTTTGTACATTACGAGACCATCGGCGGCGGCATGGGTGCTACCGCCGATGGGCCCGGACTCAACGGGCATCGCGTGCATATGGGCAATACGATGTACCTTCCGATCGAAGGCATGGAAGCCGGCATGCCTGTGCGTTTCATCAATTACGAAATCGTTCGTGAATCA
>JAKDMO010000302.1 GCA_030452305.1 Alcaligenaceae bacterium
ATTGTTCGAACTGGGCCACCACGGCGCGGCGCAGGGCTTCGGATTCGGGGCTGGGTTCGAGTTCGGAGCCCACGGACGAGACCACCGCCATAAAATGGGTTTCAGCATCTGAAACCTTGTCGATACGGGCGCGTTGCAGCCCTTCGACCAGCACCTTTACCGTACCGTCGGGCAGCTTGAGCATTTGCAAAATGCTGGCGGCGCAGCCGATATCGTATAGATCCTCTGGGCTGGGGTCGTCTTTACCGGCCGACTTCTGAGCGACCAGCATAATATTGTTGCCCGCTTCCATGGCAAGCTCCAAGGCTTTGATAGAGCGGGGACGACCAACAAATAACGGAATCACCATGTGCGGAAACACCACTACATCGCGCAAAGGCAACAGCGGCAAGTCCGTGGGTCCCGAGGAAAGAATCTGGCTCGCAGACATAGTAGTTCCTTAAAAAGCACACCGTTAGAAACAAACGGGAAGCCATGGCCTCCCGTTTGTAGTACTGCCTATAAATGTATGTAGAGACGATAACGAAATTTTCAAGTCATGCATAGCGCGGCCCGCACGACCCAAGAACATTAGGGGGGTGGGCTCAGGCTGCCGCATCCTTTAGCTTGCGCGTGTCGGACTTGGAATTGGCCTTGGCGTCGTCATCGGTGTTAATCAGGAGGGGCACGCGGGTTCCTATGATTGCATTTTCATCCACCAGTACGCGGTGGACATTCTTGTGCGACGGAAGTTCGTACATGGTGCCCAGCAGCGCCTGCTCGAAAATCGAACGCAAGCCCCGGGCGCCGGTACGGCGGGTCAGTGCGCGCTTGGCAATGGCGCTAAGCGCCTGCGGCCTGAGCTCGAGCTCGACCTGTTCCATCTCGAACAGCTTCTGGAACTGCTTGACCAGAGAATTCTTGGGTTCGGTCAAGATGCGGACCAGGGTTTCTTCCTGTAGCTCTTCCAGCGTTGCCACAACCGGCAAACGCCCGACGAGCTCGGGAATAAGGCCGAACTTGATCAAGTCTTCGGGCTCGACTTCGGCGAATAATTCGCCTACGCCCTTTTCGGTCTTGGCGCGAACCGAAGCCGAAAACCCGATGCCGGATTTTTCGGTGCGGTCGCGTATGACTTTTTCAAGGCCGTCGAATGCCCCGCCCACGATAAACAGCACGTTGGTCGTATCGACCTGCACGAAATCCTGATTGGGATGCTTGCGCCCGCCCTGGGGCGGCACCGAGGCCACCGTGCCCTCGATCAGTTTAAGCAGGGCCTGCTGCACGCCCTCGCCCGAGACATCGCGGGTAATGGATGGATTGTCGGCCTTGCGCGAAATTTTGTCGATTTCGTCGATGTAGATGATGGCGCGCTGGGCTTTCTCGACATCGTAATTGCAATTTTGCAGCAGCTTTTGAACGATATTTTCAACGTCTTCGCCCACATAACCCGCTTCAGTCAGCGTGGTGGCGTCGGCCATGACGAAAGGCACGTCGAGCATGCGCGCCAGGGTCTGGGCCAGCAGCGTCTTGCCCGAGCCGGTTGGCCCGATCAGCAAAATATTGCTTTTCGACAATTCGACATCATCGCCCTTGACATCGCCATAGCGAATGCGCTTGTAGTGGTTGTACACCGCCACCGCCAGTGTGCGCTTGGGAATGTCCTGGCCGATTACATAACCGTCAAGGAAGGTCTTGATCTCGTAAGGCGTGGGTAGTTCATTGCGGATCGCATCGCGGGCCGCTTCCTGAGTTTCTTCGAAGATAATATCGTTGCAAAGATCGATACATTCATCACAGATAAAGACCGACGGGCCAGCAATGAGTTTGCGCACTTCATGCTGGCTTTTGTTGCAGAACGAACAATGCAACACTTTCTCGTCTGCCGTTCCTTTCTTTTCGGGCATAAAACTCTTTTAGTCTAATGAGCGGCGCAAGACAATGGCTTGCCGCTCGCATGAACCGGCGAACACGGCTTGGGGTCCGCCGACCGGCTGGCCTTTATGACTCGTCGGAACGAGAGACCAGTACTTTGTCTATCAACCCATACGATACTGCATCTTCGGCGGACATGAAATTGTCGCGCTCGGTATCTATTTCAATACGTTCCACCGGTTGTCCGGTGTTCTTGGCCAGAATCTCGTTCAGGCGTTCGCGCAAGTTAAGGATTTCGCGCGCCTGAATTTGTATGTCGGATGCCTGGCCTTGCGTTCCGCCCGAAGGCTGATGAATCATCATGCGTGAGTTGGGCAAGGCGTAACGCTTGCCTTTGTTGCCGGCCGACAACAGGAAAGCGCCCATACTGGCGGCGATGCCGGTGCACAGCGTTGACACGTCGGGCTTGACGAACTGCA
>JAKDMO010000303.1 GCA_030452305.1 Alcaligenaceae bacterium
GGCCATACAATACAGTCCGGAGGACACCAATGCACGTACACATTCTGGGGATTTGCGGCACATTCATGGGCGGCCTGGCGCTGATTGCACGCTCAGCCGGCCACACTGTGACCGGGTGCGACACCGGCGTCTACCCGCCCATGAGCGCGCAACTCAAAGAACAGGGCATCGCGCTGATCGAGGGATTCGAGGCGAGCCAGACCGCGCTGAAACCCGATCTGTTCATCATCGGTAACGTCGTCAGCCGGGGCAACCCACTGATGGAAGCCATCCTGGACCTGGGCCTGCCTTATGTGTCGGGCCCGCAGTGGCTGGGTGACCACATCCTGCGCGGTCAGCATGTGCTGGCGGTTGCGGGCACCCACGGCAAGACCACGACCAGCGCGATGCTGGCCTGGATATTCGAGCACGCAGGCATGCCGGCGAATTTTCTGATCGGCGGTGTGGCACCCGACCTGGGCGTATCGGCGCGGCACGATCCAGCGCGTACACGCTTCGTGATCGAAGCCGACGAATACGACACCGCGTTCTTCGACAAACGGTCGAAATTCGTCCACTATCGGCCGCGTACCGCGATACTGAATAATCTGGAATACGATCACGCGGATATTTTCCCCGACCTGGCGGCAATCGAGACCCAGTTCCACCACCTGGTACGCACGATTCCCGCCTCGGGGCTGATCATCAGGCCGGCACATGACGAGGCGCTGGATCGGGTTCTGGCACGCGGTTGCTGGACACCGATCGAAACCGTCGGGCCCGCTGCTGGGCATTGGCAGGCCATCGCCGATCCCGACGATGAGGGGCGCTGCACCATCCTGAACAATGGGCGGAATGCCGGAACGCTGAACTGGTCGCTCAGCGGCGCACATAATCGTGCCAATGCGCTGGCGGCCCTGGCCGCCGCCAGTCATGCAGGGGTAACACCGCAGGCCGGCATACAGGCGCTGTGCGCCTTCCAGGGGGTCAAGCGCCGCCTCGAACTGCGCGGCACCGTGCGTGGCGTGCACGTCTACGACGACTTTGCGCACCACCCCAGCGCCATCGCCACCACGATCGCAGGCCTGCGCCACCGGGTCGGCGACGCGCAACGCATCCTGGCCGTGATCGAACCGCGCTCGAACACCATGAAGCTGGGGGCCATGGCCGATCGCCTGCCCTCGGCGCTGTCCCAGGCCGACCGTGTGTTCTGCTTTGCGCCCACCCAGGGCAAGCACGCCCTGGAATGGCACCCCGACGAACTGTTCAAACATCTGGGCGACCGCGCATGGTCGGGCGACGACCCGCAAGCGCTGGTCCAGGCACTGTGCGAGGCCGCCCAGGCAGGCGACCATATCCTGATCATGAGCAACGGCGGCTTTGACGGGATTCATCAAAAACTGCTCGACGCCCTGGCCTGCAGCGTGCAGGGCTGAATACTTCACAGGTACCCCCACCCATTATGTATGTTTTATACGAAGACAGCGGAAAGCTGAAGGCTGAAACGGTTTTCTCTGAAAGCGACGCGTCGCTTCAGGTGGAAGCCGCCTCGGGCAAGCGCAGCAAGATCAAGCGCAACACCGTCCTGTTCACCTTCGAGCAGCCCGCAGCAAGCGAACTGCTACCCGAGGCAGAGACTTTGTCCCAGACTCTGGACGTTGATTTCCTATGGGAATGTGCGCCCCAGGACGAATTCGATGTGGCCCAACTGGCCGAGGAATACTTCGGCCACCCCCCAAGCACGGTCGAGAAAACCGCGCTGCTGATCGCCCTGTCGAGCGCCCCGGCCTATTTTCACCGGCGCGGACGGGGCAGTTTCCGCCCCGCCCCGCCCGACATCCTGAAGGCCGCCCTGGCCGCGATCGAGAAAAAACGGCTGCAGGCTGAGCAGCAGCAGCGCTGGACGGATGCCCTGGTCGCTGGACAACTGCCCGAGGAATTTACTCAGGTCGCACCCACTTTGCTCGACCGCCCGGACAAGAACAGCCCTCAATGGAAGGCATTCGATGCCGCTGTACAGACCCTGGGCACCACCCCAGAGAAGCTTTTGCTGAAGCTGGGCGTCTGGCCCAATCCGCTGGCATTGCATCGTTACCGCTTTCTATCGGCCAATTTCCCGAAGGGTACACAGTGGCCGCCCGTGCAACTGGAGGACTACGGCACCGACCTGCCCATTGCCGAAGTCCAGGCGTATTCGGTCGATGACTCGCACACCTTCGAGATCGACGACGCGCTGTCCGTGCAGGCGACCGACGGCCAGACCATCACGGTGGGGATTCATATCGCCGTGCCGGCGCTGGCGATCACGCGCGACAGCGAATTCGACACGATGGCACGTACGCGTATGTCCAC
>JAKDMO010000304.1 GCA_030452305.1 Alcaligenaceae bacterium
CAGCGAGAAGCGCACGTGGCCGTCGCCACCCTTACCGAAGCCGATTCCCGGCGACACCGCGACCTTTGCGTGCTCGAGCACACGCTTGGCGAACTCCAGCGACCCCCCGGCGCGATAGGCTTCGGGAATGTGGGCCCAGATGTACATGGATGCCTTGGGTACCTCGACATTCCAGCCGGCCTCGTGCAGGCCGCGCGCGAGCACATCGCGGCGGCGACGGTACTGCTCGACGACTTCGCGTACGCAATCCTGCGGGCCTTCCAGTGCAGCAATCGCCGCGACCTGAATAGGCGTGAACGTACCGTAGTCGTTATAGCTTTTGATGCGGGCCAGGGCAGTGACCAATTCGCGGTTGCCCACCATGAACCCAACACGCCAACCCGCCATGTTGTAGCTTTTGCTCATGGTAAAGAATTCGACGGCCACATCGCGTGCGCCGGGCACCTGCAAAATGGACGGCGCCACATAGCCATCGAAGGTGATGTCGGCGTAGGCCAGATCATGCACGACCAGGATATTGTGCTCGCGGGCCAGCGCAACGACACGTTCAAAGAAATTCAGATCCACGCACTGCGCCGTGGGATTGCTGGGGAAGCCCAGAATCATCATTTTGGGTTTGGGGATCGACTCGCGCACGGCACGCTCGATTTCCTCAAAGAAATCCAGGCCTGGCGTCATGGGAACCGACCGAATATTGGCACCTGCGATCACGGCGCCATAAATATGGATCGGGTAGCTGGGATTGGGCACCAGCACCGTATCGCCACGATCCAGCGTCGCCAGCATCAGATGAGCCAGGCCTTCCTTTGACCCAATGGTGACAATGGCCTCGGAATCCGGATCGATATCCACCTGGTAACGGCGGCCATACCAATCGGAGATGGCCTTGCGCAGGCGCGGGATACCCCTGGATACCGAGTATCCGTGGGTATTGGGGCGGCGGGCGACCTCGACGAGTTTGTCGACGATGTGCTTGGGCGTCGGGCCGTCCGGATTGCCCATAGACATGTCGATGATGTCTTCGCCACGCCGACGGGCCGCCATCTTGAGCTCGCCAGTAATGTTGAAGACATAGGGCGGCAGGCGCTCGATTCGCGGAAAGCTGGTCATGATGGTCCTTCGATGGGGGAGGTGCCGGGGTTGCGCTGCGTCGATGCACCGCAGCAAATCCATTAATCTAGCGCATGCGCGTGCAACCGGCAAACGGACCCACCAGTTTAATGCATGTACGTACGCCATGGCCCGCCCCCGGATTGCGCTATGATCATGTTGAACACTGGAGCTTTCACGTGCTGCTGCAAAAAGATTCCAACCCCGCGCTCAACACCGTCACCGCCTATGGCGAGCACTATATCGAGATCAACCGGGTCCGGTTCGATACTGCGATATGCGTCGCCCCTGAAGGCGCGATCCGCAGCCTGGACATCCAGTCCACTGCGCAGATCGATACCGCGCTGCTGCGCGAACTTGCCCACCTCAAAGACCGCCGCAAAGACCCGATGGCGTTTCTCGACGACGTCCCCGAACAGCTGCCCGAGGATGCGCCTGAAGTCATCCTGATCGGCACCGGCGCCGCCCAGGCATTCCTGCCGGCATCCACCATTGAACCCCTGCAGGCCCTGGGTATCGGGGTCGAGGCCATGACCACCCACGCAGCCGCGCGCACCTACAATATCCTGATTTCTGAAGATCGGCGCGTGTTGGCACTATTACTTCCCGGAGGAACCCCATGACCCTGCCCAGCATCGGACGCCCGATCGAACCCTTCCGCGCACAAAGTTCCCATGGCGAAATCGATTCCAGCGCACTGGCAGGCAGCAATTTCGTGCTGTACTTCTACCCAAAAGACAATACTCCGGGATGCACAACCGAGGCCCAGGATTTCCGCGACCTGGCCGGGGAGTTCGAAAAGGCCGGCTGCAAGATCTTCGGCATATCGCGTGATTCGCTTAAATCCCACCAAAATTTCACTGAAAAATTCGAACTGCCCTTCCCCCTGATCAGCGATGACCAGGAAGCGCTGTGCACACAGTTCGGCGTCATGAAGCTCAAGAACATGTACGGCAAGCAAGTCCGGGGAATCGAGCGTAGTACCTTTCTGCTCGACCAGCGCGGCGTACTGATCCAGGAATGGCGCGGCGTACGCGTCCCCGGCCATGCCAACGAAGTTTTGCAGGCTGCCCGGAATCTGGCGACCTGACCACCTTCCACCTCGAAACGGAGCCCCGCATTCATGCCGCTACCCAAGTTGCCGACACAGATGGGCGCACTCGTACAAGCAGACACGCCGCCGGCCAACGAGCGCACGCCAAAGCCCGCCCGCAAAA
>JAKDMO010000097.1 GCA_030452305.1 Alcaligenaceae bacterium
CAGCGGCCCGAACGCGTGCACGCGCTGCAGGCTGACCCGCAGCCCATCCGCATGGCCCCCCTCGGAGCAGGGCACGATATCGATATCATGCGGGCGCACATAGGCCGTGCCTGGTGCATCTGCGATATCGTGGTGTTCGGGTGCATTCAGGCTGATGTGCCCGGTTTGCAGACGCCCCTTGTGGATACGGCCGTGAAACAGATTCACGTGCCCGAGGAATCCATACACAAAGGGGGATGCGGGCTCGTCATAGATCTGTTGCGGAGCGCCGGACTGCTCGACTGCACCCTTGTTCATGATGACGATCTCGTCCGAGACCTCTAACGCTTCTTCCTGATCGTGAGTGACGAAAATACTGGTCACGTGCAGGTCGTCGTGCAGGCGGCGCAACCATCTGCGCAGCTCCTTGCGCACCTTGGCATCCAAGGCGCCAAACGGCTCGTCCAGCAGCAGGACATTCGGCTCGACGGCCAGGGCTCGGGCCAGGGCGATGCGCTGGCGCTGCCCACCGGACAGCGCACCCGGCCTGCGGTCAGCCAGCCAATCGAGCTGGACGAGTTTCAGCAAATCCATCACTTTCTCGCGGATCGCCGATTCGGGCAGGCGGCTGCGGCGCGGGCGCACGCGCAGGCCGAAGGCGACGTTCTCGAACACGCTCATGTGCTTGAACAGCGCATAGTGCTGGAACACGAATCCCACCTGGCGCTTGCGCACATGGGTGTGCGAAGCGTCTTCGCCATCGAGCAGCACCTGGCCGCGATCGGGCGATTCCAGCCCGGCAATGATGCGCAGCAGTGTGGTCTTGCCACAGCCCGACGGGCCGAGCAGGGCGGTCAACTGGCCATCCGGGAATGCCAGCGACACATCGTCCAGGGCGGTGAATGCGCCGAACTGCTTGTGAATATTGCGTACTTCGATACTCATGGTCGAACCTCCGGTCAGGCGTGGGGCGCCGGTCGCCGGCCTACATGCCAGTCAACCCAGGATTTCAGGGCCAGCGTCAGCAGCGCCAGCACAGCCAGCAGCGCCGCCACTGCAAAGGCGGCTGCAAAGTTGTATTCGTTGTACAGAATCTCGACGTGCAAAGGCACCGTATTGGTCAGGCCGCGAATGTGACCGGACACAACCGATACCGCGCCGAACTCACCCATGGCCCGCGCATTGCACAGGATCACCCCGTACAGCAAGCCCCAACGGATATTGGGCAGGGTCACGTGCCAAAAGGTCTGCCACCCTGATGCGCCCAGGACCAGCGCGGCTTCTTCTTCGTCATTGCCCTGGGACTGCATCAGCGGAATCAGTTCGCGGGCGACGAATGGAAAGGTCACGAATACTGTGGCCAGCACGATGCCGGGCACCGCAAACAGGATCCGGATGTCGTGGGCCTGCAGCCAGGGCCCGAACCAGCCCTGGGCCCCGAATAGCAGCACCCAGACCAGGCCCGAGATCACCGGCGAAACGGAAAAGGGCAAATCGATCAGTGTGATCAGCAGGCTTTTGCCGCGAAACTCAAAACGCGCGATCGCCCAGGCGGCCGCCACGCCGAACACCAGGTTCAGCGGCACGGCGATGAAAGCTGCCAACAAGGTCAGCCGAATGGCCGCCAGTGCATCCGGCTCGATCAGGGCCTGCATGTAGATATCCAGGCCCTTGCTCAGTGCTTCCGTGAACACCGCCAGCAGCGGCATCAACAGGAACAGGGCCAGAAAACCGAAGGCCAGTACAAAGAGCAGCACGCGTGCCCAAGGGGAATCCTGCGGGCCGGCATTGGACCGGGCGTGGGGGTGCGATACAGGCAGGTCTGCAGTCGCGCTTGTGGCTGTCATAGTTGTGCTCCGTCAAGCCAGCGAGCGCTTGCGCGCCCAGGCCTGCAATAGGTTGATGCCCAGCAGCAGCACAAAAGACACCAACAGCATCACGACGGCGATGGCTGTGGCCCCCGCATAGTCGTATTGCTCCAGGCGCGTGACGATCAGCAAAGGCGCGATCTCGGACACCATCGGCATGTTTCCCGCAATAAAGATCACCGAACCATACTCTCCCGCACCCCGGGCGAAGGCCATCGCAAAGCCGGTCAGCAGCGCTGGCCCGATGGTGGGCAGGATCACGCGGCTGAACACCTGCAGGCGGCTGGCCCCCAGGCTGGTGGCCGCTTCCTCCAGTTCCTGCTCCATGTCCTCCAGAACGGGCTGAACGGTGCGCACGACGAAGGGCAAGCCGACGAAGGTGACAGCCACCACGACCCCCAGGGGCGTGAAGGCGACCTGGATGCCCAGTTCGGTCAGGTGCCGGCCGATCCAGCCGTTCGGCGCATACAGACTCGTCAGCGCGATGCCCGCGACCGCCGTCGGCAGGGCAAAGGGCAGGTCCACCAGGGCATCGACCAGCCTTTTACCTGGAAACCGGTAACGCACCAATACCCAGGCGACCAGGCCGCCAAACACCGTATTGATCGCAGCGCCGATCAGGGCTGCTCCGAAACTCAGGCGATACGACGCCAGCGCACGCGGCGAGGCGACGACATTGACGAAATCGCCCCATGTCATTGTGAACGTTTTCAGGAAGGCGGCCGACAGCGGCAGCAGCACGATCAGGCACAGGTAGGTCACGGTGAAGCCCAGCGTCAGGCCGAACCCGGGCAGGACCTGCCGGTGTGCCGCCAGACTGCCGGCGGGAAGCAATACGGATGAACTGCTCATGCCGGAACTCAACGCGAAGCGGGCTGGTAGATCTGATCAAAAGTTCCGCCGTCGCCGAAATGCTCGGCCTGCGCCTTGACCCAGCCTCCGGCGACCTCATCAATCGTGAACAGATCAAGCTTTGGAAACTGCGCCGCGTAGCGTGCGGCCACGCTCTGAAGAGTCGGACGGTAATAGCTGCGGGCTGCGATGTCCTGGCCCTCCTCGGAGTACAGGTACTGCAGGTAGGCCTGGGCCACTTCCCGGGTCTTGCGTTCGTCAACAACCTTATCCACAATCGCGACGGGTGGTTCGGCCAGGATGCTGACCGAGGGTATGACGATCTCGACCTGATCGGGCCCCAGCTCGTTGATCGCCAGCAAGGCTTCGTTCTCCCAGGCCAGCAGCACATCCCCAATACCGCGTTTGACAAAGGTCGTGGTGGCGCCACGCGCCCCCGAGTCCAGAACGGGTACCTGCTGGTAGAGCTTCGTGACAAAATCGCGTGCGCTGGCCTCGTTGCCGCCAGGCTGACGCAAGGCGTAGCCCCACGCCGCCAGATAATTCCAGCGTGCGCCACCTGATGTCTTCGGGTTGGGGGTGATCACCGACACACCCGGTTTGATCAGATCCGCCCAATCCCGGATGCCCTTGGGGTTGCCCTTGCGCACCAGGAATACGATGGTCGAGGTGTAGGGTGCACTATTCAGGGGGAACTGCTGCTGCCAGTCCGCACGAATCGAACCGCGTTTGGCGATTGCGTTGATATCCGAGGCCAGCGCCAGCGTGACCACATCAGCCGGAATCCCATCGATCACCGAACGCCCCTGTTTGCCCGAGCCACCGTGCGACTGGCGCACGGTGACCTCGTCGCCAGTCAAGGCCTTCCAGTGTGTTGCGAAGGCCTGGTTAAAACTTTGGTAGAGTTCCCGCGTGGGATCGTAGGAGACATTCAGCAAAGTGATGTCGTGGGCACGGGTTGCTGGACTGGGGCCCATCATCAGGGCCAGGGCAAGCAGAGGGGGCAGGGCACGCAATCGCATGTTGGGAACGCTCGAAGTGGTTTCGGGTTCCCAGATTAAGGGTTTGGCGGCCTCAAACGAACGACTTGTTTTCTTGAAGCATATGAGGCGCCCGCATTATGCGTAAATCCTATATGCGTATTTCAGTGCACAACTAAGCAAACAGGACATTAGCCGTCTGGCAGAAAGCGCGGGCGCAGGATTCCCTGCAGGGCCGGATAGGGGATCAGCAATTCAGGCTGGCCCGAAGAGTAGGGCGCAATCTGATAGGGCTGGTATTTGACCAGCAGGCCCTGATCGGTCAGGGCAACGTTGTCGGTGGGCTGGAAGGGCCAGATCCGTGTATAGGTCTCGGGATCATCGCGTACCGCCGGATTGCCCTGCAGCCACTGGGCATGTGCATCGCGCAAGGCCTGCACATAGCCTTGTCGGCCGCCGGGCTCGAGCAGATCGTCCAGGCCCAGAACCTTTCTGGTGTCGTTGTCCCAGTTGATGAACTGCGATCCATTCATGCCGTGGGCCATGCCTGTACGGTACTGCCAACTGTCGAGTTCCAGGACGGTCAGGTTCCGGTTCCGGTAGCGGGCACGCGCCTGCAACTGGATTTCATCGCGCGGACCGGCAGTGGTCCAGAAATAGGGCACGAGTTCGGCAATGGTGAAGTAGGGTGCCGCGTGATTCCGATCCAGCCAAGTCATATTGGCCAGGGCATGATCGACCAGTTCGGTCAGCATCTGATGGCCCGGAAACACCAGCGTGTGCACGGTGATGGACGGGCATTCGCCCTCGCAACCGGGCTTGCTTCGCGTCCAGTCGGACGCCTGGATGAACAGGCCGTCCTTGCTGGTTTCCTGTGCGACTTCGTTGGGGATCAGCGAGATCGTATCGCGCGGCCCGCCGGCGCAGGCCACCAGCAGAGCGCACAGTCCCATCATGCTGCCCAACCGCGCGGTGCGGTGCGCGATGACCATGGGTCGAATCGCCTTGGCTTGGACGTCATGCATCGCGTGTGACCTTCAGGCCGGCAAAGGTCTGGGCGACAGGCATGAGCTCGATCGTATTCACATTGACGTGGGCGGGCAGCCCGGCAATCCAGGCTACCGTGTCGGCGATGTCCTGCGCCGTCAGCGGCTGCACGCCCTGGTAGACCGCAGCGGCCTTGTCGGCATCGCCGTCCAGCCTGACCACCGAAAACTCCGTGCCACCGCACAGGCCGGGTTCGATATCGGTGACACGTATCCGGCTGCCCGCCAGATCGGCGCGCAGATTCAGGGTGAATTGCTTGACGAAGGCCTTGGTGCCCCCGTACACATTCCCGCCTGGGTACGCATACACGCCCGCAATCGACCCCAGATTGATGATCTGCCCCGCATCGCGTTCGACCATGCCGGGCAGCACTTTGTGCGTCACCCGGGCCAGGCCCGTGACGTTGGTCGCAATCATCCGTTCCCAGTCCGCCATGTTGCTCTGGTGGGCGGGGCTTACGCCCAGCGCGAGGCCTGCGTTATTGACCAGCAGATCGATGTGCGGAAACTGACGGTCGATGATTTCGAAGGCGGCATCGGTCGATGCCTGATCGCTGACATCCATAGCCAGCGGGAAGAAATTTGTTCCCAATTCGTCTTTCAGGGCCGATAGCCTGTCTGTGCGGCGCGCCGCACCGATAACGGTATGACCCAGAGAGACAAGCTTCCTGGCAATGGCTTCGCCAAAGCCGGCCGACGCGCCGGTTACCAATACAATGCCCATAGTGTCCGTGCTCCTCGAATAATATGCGGGATATTCGCTGATACGATACCAGACCCACAGAAGGAAAATCATCATGAAAACTTTGCCGGCCAACCATTCGTTCGAAACCCTGCTGGTGCAGGTGCGTGGCAAGGTGCAGGGCGTAGGTTTCAGGGCCGCAACGGTGCGCCAGGCGCATCTGTCACGCCTCGGGGGCTGGGTGCGCAACACAGACCAGGGCGGTGTCGAGGCGCTGCTGCAAGGGCCGCACGACTCCGTGGACCGCATGCTGTCGTGGCTGCTGCAGGGGCCGCCGGCGGCACGCGTGGACGAAGTCACCAGCCAGGAGGTCCAGTCGGACCGTCGCTATGATCGTTTCGAGCAGGTGTAAGCCACAATGGGGCTTGATCCGAGCACACCTATAAATTACCGATCCATGTAAAAAATACCGTGCCGGCCGGTGGGATTTTCACGAACTTCAAAAGAAACCTGTATGAGAGGATCGGCACGCTGAAAGTTGGCACGCCACTTGCTTCCCTGAGTGTATGAGCAATATCGGTTCATTTATCAGGAGATCACTCATGAAGAAAATTCTCGTTCTGAGCGCGTGCATCGTACCCTTGATGGTGGCACCCATCACGTATGGGCAAACCACTGCACCATCCACAGCCCCGACGCCGCCGGCCGGCACACAGGCGCCCGGCAGCGGCGAGGCACCTGCCTCGACCATGCCATCCACGCCGGCTCCCCCTGCGGGCAATTCGGGCATGTCCAATTCGGGCGCGTCAAATACAGGGGCCAACAACTCGGGCGCTGCGATGGGTGCTACCCAGACCCAGGCCGTCACTGGCTTGAGCGTCAAAATGAGCCTTATGGGTCAGGCCGTCTACAACGAGAAAGATGAAAAGGTCGGTGATGTAGCGGATGTTGTGCTGGATACCGACGGAAAGGCTACGACATATGTAATCGGCGCAGGCGGCTTTCTGGGGATGGGCGAACACAACGTGGCCGTGCCGTTTGACGATGTTTCACTGGCGAATGACAAGCTGATCCTGCAGGGCTACACCAAGGATCGACTCAAGGCGCTACCCGAAGTCGAGGTCGCCCAGTAAGCAGAGCTCACGCGAGGGGAGTCAATGAGGGCATTGTGCCTTCGATCCTCCTCTCTCGCATATCAGGAGGACACTATGCAAAAACCGGACGCCGGCACTGGCTCACCGTCAACATCACCCCAAGTTCGCAGCGATCATGCCAAGACTGTCACAGAAAGGGAAAATGCGCTGGATGATGCGTTGGACGATACTTTTCCCGCCAGTGATCCTGTCTCGACGACCACAACCCCGCAACCACCGGCAACGCCCGAAGTGACCGGGCGTAAGCACGGCTGAGTTCGACATCGATACGCAGCCTTGCAATATGGCCCGGTTCTCCTGTTCAGTTTAAGGCTACTATCCGTGACATTACCGCCCCGGCCTGGGGGCGGTTTCGACTGGGCGGGCATCCCGATCACGCCGGGAACCAAGTTACAAAGCCTGCCAGATCAGTCGGTGGCGCCGCCGCGCGGCGCGCTTGAATAGACTAGTATGGAAAGCATCATACATATCATGGTGCACCAGACATAACGATTTTCTATTCGAGCCTCAGATGCCACATTTATTGATCACAGACGACGAGCCTGCTGTTCGCGAGTCCGAACTGTATCGGAACGAGGAACCGACGCCGGGCTCGAACGATTGCTTTGCCAAGATTCTGGGTGAATCGCCCGCCATGCAGCTGTTGCGTGCGCATGTTGAAAAGGTCGCTCTGACACAGGCAACGGTATTGCTGACCGGCGAGAGCGGCACAGGCAAGGAACTGGTCGCCGAGGCTCTGCACCTGGCAAGCGCACGTTGCACAAAGCCGTTTGTTCCGGTGAATTGCGGCGCGATTTCGCCCAACCTGATCGAGAGCGAGTTGTTTGGCCACGAAAAGGGCAGCTTTACGGGCGCGGATCGCCGGCACAAGGGGTACTTTGAAGTTGCCGAAGGCGGGACGCTGTTTTTGGATGAAGTCACAGAAATGTCGCTCGATCTGCAAGTCCGATTGCTGCGCGTACTCGAGACCGGACGTTTCATGCGTGTCGGCAAGAACGACGAGATCATCGCCGACGTGCGGGTGGTGGCGGCCACCAATCGCGACCCCGAAGAAGCCGTGCGCAGCGGTGCTCTCCGAGAGGATCTGTTTTATCGCTTGAACGTATTTCCGTTAGAGCTGCCGCCCCTCAGGATGCGCAATGACGACGCCTTACTGCTCGCCCGTCATTTTCTCGACAAGCTCAATACTGAAAACCATACGCACAAAGCCTTCGCTTCGGACGCCCTTGAAGCGATCCAGGAACATACCTGGCCGGGCAACGTCCGCGAACTACGAAACTACGTATACCGCAGCTATATCCTTGCCGACAACGAAATCAAAGGCGACTCCAGCTTCTTTGACCTCCAGTCGCATGCCACGGAATCCGGCTCACAGATCTCGGTGCCGGTCGGCACCCCTCTGGCCGATGCCAACAGACAGCTTATCCTGGCCACTTTGGAGCAATGCGAAGGGGTCAAGAAAAAGACGGCTGAAACACTGGGCATCAGCCTGAAGACCTTGTATAACCGGCTCGAAGAGTACAGTGCCGAGGACTGCGACAATACCCCCTCATAGGTAGGCTATAGGGCGCCATGCCCCACTACGGCACTCGGAAAACGGCTGGACGAATCTCCTGATTCGCCCCCCCTACGGATATCGACCCGCAAATCGCGGCGAAGACGCGTGGTTCGAAATCAAGGTAATCTATCAGCAGGATCACACAAACGCCGATATCGGTGCGGTACCCCGTGCATTCCCGCCCTGGGTCGGCCCCTACGAACGTGCGGGCTTTCACCCGCACATTCACATTACCTCAACTCAGCCGCTTATAAGGAGACAGACAATGAAAATCAATAAGGCTTTCGGCATCATGGCACTGGGCGTCGCTGCGGCGTTCTCTACCACGCCTGCGCTGGCCGCCGACGATCTGAAGATCGGCCTGGTGTTATCACTATCCGGGCCGTTTGCAGACTACGGCAAGCAGATCAAGAACGGCATCGACCTATACGTCGCCGAACACGGGGACACGGTGGCCGGACGCAAGGTCAAGTTCTTTATCAAGGACGATACAGGTATTGCCCCGGCAGTCGCCAAGCGCGCAGCCCAGGAACTCCTGATCAAGGAAAAGGTCGATATCCTGGCCGGCTTTGACCTCACCCCCAATGCCTTGTCGGTGGGTGCCCTGGCAACCGAAGCCAAGGTGCCCATGGTGGTGATGAATGCGGCAACCTCATCAATCACGGAAAAATCGCCCTATATCGTTCGGGTCTCGATGACCTTGCCGCAAAGTTCGTGGGCAATCGCCCAATGGGCGCACACGGCCGATGTCAAAACGGCCTACATCCTGGTGGCCGACTATGGCCCCGGGCATGACGCTCAGGAACAATTCACCAAGACCTTTACCGAATTGGGTGGAAAAATCCTTGGCTCGGTTCGCACACCCGTCAATACACCGGATTACAAACCCTATCTGCAGCGTGCAAAAGACAGCAATCCCGATGCACTTTTCTTCTTCGTCCCACCCGGCGCTTCGATGGTGGCCCTCGCGAAGGAGTTCCGGACCATGGAAATGGACAAACAGGGCATCATCGAGATGGGGCCCGGCGACATGACGGACGAAAACTCCCTGGCAGCACTGGGCGATACGGCCCTGGGCATGATTACTGCGTTCCACTATTCGGCTGCGCATGATTCCCCAGAAAACAAGGCTTTCGTTGCCGCATATACCAAGGCCTACCCGAACGATGCTCCGAATTTCATGTCGGTGGGCGGGTATGACGGGATGGCCCTGATCTACAAGGCACTGGAAAAGACCGGTGGAGACGCCTCGGGCGACGCGTTCATGGCCGCAGTCAAGGGCATGAAATGGGAAAGCCCGCGCGGACCCATCGAAATCGATCCGGAAACGCGTGACATCATCCAGAATGAGTACATTCGCAAGCTGGAACGCGTGGACGGCAAGCTCGAGAACGTCGAATTCCATACGTTCAAAGCCGTGAAGGATCCGGGTAAGCAAAAATAATGAGCAGTGGCTGGGCAGGTCGTATTTACCTGCC
>JAKDMO010000305.1 GCA_030452305.1 Alcaligenaceae bacterium
GAGTAATGGTTCGACGAGCATCGGCCCGAAGTGCCCATCGTGCGCCTGGCGGGCGATGTGAAGGATGAGTCCCGCATGGCCCAGGTATTCGCCGAGCACCGGCCCCAGGTGGTGTTTCATGCCGCTGCCTACAAGCATGTGCCCCTGATGGAGGTCGGCAACGCCTGGCAGGCCGTGCGCAACAATATCCTGGGTACCCTGGTTGTCGCCCGCGCCGCGCGCGATGCCGACGCCGAGCGTTTCGTCCTGATTTCTACCGACAAGGCCGTCAACCCCACCAACGTGATGGGCGCCACCAAGCGCGTGGCGGAAATGGTCTGCGAAGTCATGCAGAACGGCCACGGCACCACGCGTTTTCACATCGTGCGTTTCGGCAATGTGCTGGGCAGCACCGGCAGCGTGATCCCCAAGTTCCAGGCCCAGATCGCGCACGGCGGCCCCGTCACCGTCACCCACCCCGACATCAACCGCTATTTCATGTCCATCCCCGAGGCCGCGCAGCTCGTACTGCAGGCGGCGGCCATGGGTACCGGCGGTGAAGTCTTTGTGCTGGACATGGGCGAGCCCGTTCGCATCGTCGATCTGGCCCGCAATATGATTCGCCTGTCGGGTTTCACCGACGATGAAATCCGCATTGACTTCATCGGCCTACGCCCTGGCGAAAAACTATACGAAGAACTGCTGGCCGACGCTGAGGAAACCCTGCCCACGCCGCACGCAAAGCTGCGCATCGCGCGGCCCAGGTCTGTGCCCGATCGATTCTATGACGATGTGCGGGAGTGGCTGCATGCGGACCATCCGCTGGCCGACGATGCGGTCCGGGCAGGTCTGAAGAAATGGGTACCGGAGTACGAGCCGGATGAATCGCGCCGTGACTAGCCGCGGCTGCCACACTGCTTTGCTGGGTGTTGCGCTGGCACTGATGGCGGCGGGCAGCCTCAGAGAGGTGATTACGCCGCTGGGCTATTGGGTGGCGTGGCTGGCGTGGGCGGCGGCAACGGTGACCTATGTGCGCCCCAGGCGGGGCGAGGGGGCCGGATTCTGGCTACCGGCCGGCATCATGGCGTCCTACGGTCTGCTGGTGCTGGGCATGCTGGTGTCTGCCGGCGCCAATCGTGATTGGGTAAGCGCCTATCAGGCACTGAAGATCGTAATCATTGCGGGCATGTTCCTGGCGATGTGGTGGCTGGCCCTGCGCACTGGGTGGGCGCAGTTCATGACCGCCCTGTACTGGGTGGTGGGCCTGGTGGTCACTGGTCTGGTCCTGACGGTGGCCATGGATCCCGCCAAAGGTTATGTGCCCCTGATGGGCGGTGGACGTCAGGACTCCATCCTGGCTGAGCACGGTGTGCTGTGGAAGGCGGGCGCGCTGTTTCTGCCGATGTTCCTGGCTGGCGTGGTTGCGTGGCCCCGGGCCAGGCTGCTGAATGTGCTGATGGCGACGGCCTGCGTGTTTATTGTCTTGCTGGATGGTAGCCGAACAGCCCAGTTGGTCCTGGCGGCGACCCTGGCGGGGTTCGTCGCCTTCGTGGCATGGTGCGGCGGCTGGCGCGTGCTGCGCCAGACTCTGGCGTGGTTGTTGCTGGTGCCGGTGATCCTGGTCGGTGTCCAGTTGATTGGTACCAGCGTTAACGGATGGCACAAGGCGTCCAGCGCCTCGGTGCCGGTCGCGGCCGAGGGTGCGGTGGCGGCGACGTTCAGTACGCGGCTGGGTCGGGGAGATCCGGCACGCGTGAAGCTACTAAAGGCCGGCATCCCTCAGGCCATCGATTGCCTGCCCCTGGGCTGCGGCTTTGCCCGGACGGCAACGGATGTCGGGCGCGGAACGCCTATGCCTGTACATAATGCGTATCTGGCGGCGCTGGGCGACTTTGGGGTATTGGGTTTGTTGGGCATGCTCGGGTTTGTGCTGGCTGCGTGGCAGCCGATCTACCGGGTGATACGGGGCGCGGTCGGATTCGAGCAAGGCTGTTTTATCGTGGCCGCGGCGGGTTCGGCGCTGGGCTACGGTATGGCCTTGATGCTGAATACCTTTACGACAGAAATGTCTGAATGGGGGTACCTGATTGTGATGCTGGCGTTTGCGTGGGCGCCTGCCAGGGCTTTGGATGAGTGATCGTTCGGCTGGCGGGGTGGTGGCGCGCAACGCGGGTGCCATGTATGCCGTCCAGCTGGTGTCGTATTTGGTGCCGATCTTTGAGATACCGATTCTGGCACGTGCGCTGGGGGCCGAACTGTACGGCCAGATCCTGTTTTGCCAGGCATTGGCCCTGACCAGCTCCCTGTTGGTCGAATACGGCTTCAACATCAATGCGGCCCAGCAGG
>JAKDMO010000098.1 GCA_030452305.1 Alcaligenaceae bacterium
CGCACACGCCCACCATGGACGAGGCTGGCGCCATCGGCCTGCGCACCATCCAGAAAGCCACGCACCTTGTCAAAATGCGCCTTTTCAACCAGCGGCCCGATGCTGACGCTCTCGTCGGTCGGCAGGCCGACCTTCCATTCCGCCAGGCGCGCCTTCAGCCGGGTCAGCAAGGCATCCTTGACCCCCGCCTGCACGATCAGGCGCGAGCCGCAACTGCAGTTCTCGCCCATGTTCCAGAAGGCCGCAGCCAGCACATCGTCGACCAGATCGTCCAGGTTCGCGTCCTCGAAGATGATCTGCGGGCTTTTGCCGCCACACTCAAGCACGATTTCTTTCAGATTGCTTTCGGCGGAATACTTCAGGAAATAGCGCCCGACTTCCGTTGATCCGGTAAACGATACGACGTCCACATCCATGTGGCGGCCAAGAGCCTCGCCCACGACCTCGCCCAGGCCCGTGACCAGGATCAGGGCGCTTTCCGGCACACCGGCCTCGTACGCCAGTTGTGTCATGCGATAGGCGCTGAGCGAGGTCAGCTCGGCCGGCTTCACAATCACCGAATTCCCGGCCGCAAGCGCCGGCGCCACCTTCCATGCGTACATCTGGGCGGGGAAATTCCAGGGCAGGACCGCACCCACCACGCCTATGGGTTCCTTGACGATCAGGCCCGTGGCCTCGGGCCCGGTCGGCGCAATGCGCCCAAAGACCTTGTCCACGAGTTCGGCATACCAGCGAAACGTATCGAGCGTCGCGGGCATATCGGTGTTCAGGCATTCCGTGATGGGTTTGCCTGCATCGACGCAATCCAGCGCCGCCAGTTCCTCCAGATGATCCTCCATCAATGCCGCCCAGCGCAGCAGCACCTGCTTGCGCTGCGCGGGGGCCAGGGCCGACCATTCACCCGATTCGAAGCCCTTGCGCGCAGCATCGACAGCTGCGTCAATGTCTGCTGCGGTACCGGCTTCGATATGGCCGATCAGGCTGTTGTCGATCGGTGTGGTGTTCGGCAGACGGTCCCCCGGGGCATGACCCGGAATCAGGTTTCCGGCCCAAAGCTTGCCCGCACGGGCCTGCTCAAACACGGCGTCCTTATTCATCGGCATGGCGATACTCCTTTAGCGTTGGTAGGCGTCGAGCATGCTCGCGAAGGCCTGGGAATCGGCCTCGCTCAGCTGCGACAGGGGCAGACGCACGCCGCCCGCATTCACACCGTGGCGACGGCAACCGAGTTTTGCTTTCTGGTTGTAATCGCCTGCCTCCATGGCCTGGATGAGCGGGTACATGCCGGACATCAGGCGCCTGACCTCGTCCCAATCACCCTTATCGGCTGCGGCCATCATCGCCGCCTGCTCACCCGGGAACACATTGGCCCCGCCGCTGATCCAGCTACGGCAGCCCCAGAACAGGAAGTCCGCAGCCATATCGTCACTGCCGCTGATGATCTCGAAATCGGGAATGCGCAGTTGCATCAGGGCCAGTGCGCGGTTGAAGTTTCCGCTGCTTTCCTTGATCCCGACAATATTCGGAACCTTGGCCAGCTCGACCGCCGTTTCGATCGCGATCTGTACGCCCACACGTGCGGGAAAGTCGTACATGATCATGGGTAGCTTGGTCGCCTGCGCGACCGTGCGGAAATGCTCGATGATCCCTGCCTGCTCGGGCAGGCTGTAGGGCGGCGTGGCCAGCATGATGCCGTCGTAGCCCAGTTCCTCGGCCTGATGAGCGTACTGGATGGATGTTTGCGTGGACAGCGCATTGATACCCGCGATCACGGTGGCACGGCCATTGACCGTTTCGACCACGGTGCGCAGCACCTGCTCGCGCTCGGCTTCGCTCAGCGCGTAGTATTCGCCTGTCGTGCCGCAGGCCACGATCCCGGCCACACCCTGTGCAACGAAGTGCTCGACCAGTTGCTTCAGGGCGGCCACGTCGACCTGATCATCCGCAGTGAACGGGGTGACGATTGGAACCAGAATCCCTTGGAGTTTCATTACCTTTTCCTCTATATAAAAAGAAACTGCTATTCAATGACCTTGCGCGTGAATGCGGCAAGGTAGTCCATCAATGCATTGGCGCTGCCAATCGCCTCATCGGCGCTGCCCTGCGCGATCCCCCGTGCAAATGCCAGGTGGCAGGCGGCCCCGCATTCGAGGTCGCCTTCATACTGATAGGCGTACCAAAAACGCCGGCACTGTACGATCATGGGCAGCACCGCCTGCACCGCGAAGGGATTGCGGCACGCCTCGTGATTCACATGATCCAGAAACTGGTCGGCCAGCATATAGCCATTGATATCACCCGCATTGGCCGCCGTCACCATCGCCTCCGCATGGCGCAACATATCGGCACGCTGATCGGGCGTGGCCCAGCGCGCCGAGCCGCCTGCGATCAGTTGTTCGAGCACGCGCCGCGTATCGACCAGTGTCAGGTGCTCGGCCACCCTGATTTCACTGACACGCATGCCCCGCCGTGGTTCCTGCTCGATCAGGCCGCCGGCCACCAGGCGCATCAGCGCCTCGCGGATCGGCGTGCGGGTCAGTCCCGTACGCTCGACCAGTTCGCTTTCGACAATGGCCTGGCCGGGCTGCAGCTGTAGTGTCGCGATCATGCCTTCTATCGCGTCATAGGCTACTGCGGTTGCCCGCGTCTTGTGCGTTACGACAGGGTGCACGGCTCGCTCCTGGATAGTCATGATGTCCATAATCTATCTCAGAATCCAACGATGCGCTGGGGCAGCCAGGTCGCCAGCATTGGGAACGACGCGACCAAGAGCAGGGTCACCACCTGGATCATGATGAAGGGCACCACACCCTTGCAGATTTGCCCGTAGGTCATATCGGGCGGTGCAATCGATAATAGATAAAAGATCGATGAGGCCATGGGCGGGGTCAGATAGCCCGTCTGGATCACGATGATGACGAGCGTACCGAACCAAATCGGATCCACGCCTGCAGCAGTCAGAACCGGCAGGAACAGCGGTACGCAGATCAGCACGTTCGCCGTCCAGTCCAGTACAAAGCCCAGCAGGAATACGATAAACAGGAACAGAATCAGCGTGCCGGTCACGCCCAGACCCAGGTTCGAAGTCATGGCCTGGATCAGCCGTCCGCCGCCATTGGCTGCAAAAATCCCGGTGAACATCATCCCGCCGGCCACAATCAGCAGGATCATCGCGGAAATCCGCACGGTGATCGCCAGCGACTCGCGCATCACACCCAGACTGAACTGCCCGTAGCAAATGCACAGAATCAGCGCACCGATCGCCCCCACTGCAGCGGCCTCGGTCGGCCCGGCGATACCGGCCATCAGGGACCCCAGCACGGCCACGATCAGCAGCATCGTGGGCAGCAATCCACTGGCGGTGATTTTCAGTTTCTCGCGCAGCGGCAGGTACATATCAGGCTCGTCGGCGGCCGGGCCATAGCCTGGTTTCAGCACGCTTATACCAACGATATAGAGGATGAACAGCCCCACCATGATCAGGCCGGGGAACAGCATGGCGGCAAACAGCTCACCCACCGATATCTGGGCCAACGAGGCATAGACCACCGCCACCACAGACGGCGGAATCATGGTGCCCAGTGAACCGCCCGCGCAGATCGTGCCCGATATCAGGGAATTGTTGTAGCGGAATTTCTGCATGGCGGGAATCGCCATCATGCCCACCATGACTTCCACTGCGCCGACGACCCCGGCCGCTGCGGCAAAGGTCGCACCCATGGCGATCGTGGCTACGGCCAAGCCACCGGGCAGGCGCCCCAACCAAAGCTGCATGGTGCGAAACAGCCGGGCGGCAATGCCCGAACGCTCCAGAATTGCCCCCATCAGCACGAACATCGGGATGGCCGACAGAATATAGTTGGTTGTCGCCGAATACAGACTGCCGTACAGCTGATCGAACAGATGCGGTCCAAAGGCGAACCAGCCCGCCACAATGGCCGGAATGATCAGGGCAAAAGCGACGGGGATTCCCAAGAAAATCAGCAGGAACATCGCCGGGAACATCAGTGCGGCGAGCATCGGATTCATGATGCCTCCTGGGCGGTGGGAATATGGCGTTGGCCATTGAATGCGCGCAGCCCTTCAGCCGCAAGCTGCAATGTCAAAGAAATCAAGCCGATGGTGATCAAAAAATAGAACGGCCACATCAGGGGCGCCCAGGGGCTGACCGTCTCGACCTCGTTACGCACCCAGGCGCGCACTGTGTGCTCGCCGGCGACCCAGGCAAGCGCTCCGAAAAACGGCGCCAGGATCACCAGAAACGCCACGCCTTCGATGGCGCCCGCCAGCTTTGGCGGCAACTTCCTGCTCACGACGTCGATGCGGATATGCGCATCCTGCCTCAGCACCCAGGCCATGCCCAGCACGAACAGTACGCCATTGCTCATGTATGCAATGTCAAACGACCAGACCGTTGGCGCATTGAATACGTACCGGGCAAAGACCTCATAGACCATGGCCAGCGTCAGCACTACGACCGACACGCTCGCCAGTTGGGAGGCGCACCAGGAGACGCCATCCGCGAATTTATAAAATCGATTCAACATCACGGCGTCTCCCTGGCGCTCAGTCGCGGATCAGATAGCCGCTTTCGGCCTTCCAACGCTGGTGATAGGCCTCGTAGTCAGCCAGGATCTCGGCCATTTCGGGCTTGCCATCGGCCTTTTGCGCCTCGGCGGTCTTGTGCATCCAGTCGTAGCCGGCGTCCGAGAGCTGTTTGATGAAATCGGCATCCAGGGTGATGATTTCATTGCGCCCGCTGCGATACTTTTCCATAGCCTTCATGTCGGCGTCATAGAAGAAGTCCAGGCTTTGCTGTGTGGTGAGCTCGGCGGCCGCCTCGATCAGGGGCTTGAGCTCGTCAGGCACCTTGTCCCAGGTTTCCTGCTTCATGAAGACTTCCCACATGAAAGTCGGCTGGTGCACGCCGGGCACGACAATGTACTTGGCTGCCTGATGGAAGCCTTCAGGCATATTTGCCGAGGGCGGCGCCCATTCGACGGCATCTACGCCCTTGCGCTGCAGCAGGGTGTAGGTCTCGCCGGCCGGCACGACTGTAGGCACAGCATCGAAATAATCACGCATCACTTCGGCCCAGGCGCCTGAAGTCCGGTATTTCAGCCCCTTCAGGTCCTCGGCGCTACGGATTGGCTTGTTGGCGTGAGCCAGGATTTCAGACGAGCCGATGCCCACAATCATGGTCTTCAGGCCTTGCTTGGCACGCAGCTCTTGCAGTTTTTCCAAACCGCCGCCGTCGTACAACCACGCCTTGTAGGTATTAGGCCCCATACCACCTGGGAAGCCTGCAAAAATTGCATTCGTCGGATTCTGGTTGACCAGATAGCTGGAAGTCGAATGCCCCGCCTCGACGACGCCTTCCTGAACGGAATCAAAGACCTTCAGTGCAGGGACGATCACGCCTGCCCCAAACGGGTGGATTTCGACCCGGCCCGAAGTCAAAGTTTTGACATTGGTGGCGAAACGCTCGAGAAAATTCTGGTAGAACGGCGAGCCTTCCGGAACGGAAGTCGGAACTCGCCAGGTGATATCCGCCGCGAAAGCCGATGTGGCGGTGAACGCCAGAATCGCCGTTGCGGCCAGAGTGCGAAGTGTGTATTTCATGTCTGCCTCGTTTGTGGATGGGTGGCTTGTTACTGCCCGCGAGCACAACGCCCCGGTGGCCACGGAATGACACGGCGATAGCCCCCGCCGCTGCTTGAAGTCTAATAGACTGCAAATATATTTACAACATATTTGAATAAGGGTTTACACGGAAAACCGGTCTGAAATCGTTGGTGTTTCAGGCGCTTCAATCAGAGTTTCGGGGGGCGTTTGAGCAGAATTTCGGAGGATGCAGGGCGGCTCAGAGGGCCACGCCGCCCAGGCTGTCCCAGCACAACTTGACGCCTGTGACGAATAGAAAGCCGTAGAGAATGCGATAGAAGGCGACCGGATCCATCCGCGTATGCAGCCAGGCACCCAGCTTGACACCAATCACCGCGACCGGTGCCAACACCAGCGAAGTCATCAGGTTTTCCGCGCCCAGTTCACCGAGCAGCGCATAGGGCACGAGTTTGGTGTAATTGACGACGGCAAAGAAAATCGTAGCGGTGCCCACCAGCACGGCACGTTCCATGGGCTTGGGCAGCAGATAAATCATCATGGGCGGCCCGCCCGCGTGCGCCAGGAAACTGGTGAAGCCGGACAGCCCCGACCAGAACCAGGCACTTGCGCGCTCAGGCAAGCGCACAGAGGCTCGAACGCGGCCTTGCAGCCAATGGTTCAGCGTGAATGCCAGGGCCAGCACACCCACCATCAGCCGCAGCATCGCTTCGCTGATGAACTGAAACGTCAGTGCGCCGATGATGATGCCCAGAATCGCGCAAGGCAGCAGGCGCCACAGCAGGCCCCAATGACAGCGTGAGGCCCAGATACGTAGGCTCGCGAGATCCATGACGCACAATATGGGCAGCATGATGCCCGCAGCCTGCATGGGCGGTATGGCCAGGGACATCACCGGCACTGCCAGCACGCCCAGGCCACCCGCAAACCCGCCCTTGGAAATCCCGATCAACAGGACTGCCGGCACGGCTACGACATAGAACAAAAGACTTTCAACAACCACCATCGAGCCGTGCGATCAGTAGACAAGGGCCTACATGGTACGTCTACTCCTGCTGATTCACCAGATGCTCGACCTGCTTGCGCAAATCTGGATCCTGTCTGACGGCCAGACTGATCCCATTGTATTCACCGACACTCATACCATCGGCCTCGACGGCATCCACCATTTTCTGGTCGGCCTCGACACGCACGGCCTGCTTGGCTGCCGCATCCTGGGCCTGCTGAAACCTGGGCTGATAATCCGCCGCCACCGCGCTGACCTTCTTGACCGCCGAAGCATAGCGCTGCAATTGCTCCTCTGATGGTTCGACTACCTGTTGGTCCCCGTTTCCCGTGCGCGCACCACCCGCACTTTGCGCCGCAGCCAATGGGCCGGCCATTCCCAAGGCGATGATCGAAGCTGCCCAAAAAGCTCGCATTGATTGACTCATCGAATCCTCCTGCATGACGTGAATCAAGGTTTCATCATGGGCATTCACAGGCTGCAATTCAAGTTTCGCTATGTATGATCCTGTGTCGCCATGCCACGCCACGCGAGGACGGCTACACTAGAAACCGGATAGACGAAAAAGGAAGCACATGGATACCGAATTCTGGTTGCAGCGCTGGCGCGAGGGACATATCGGCTTTCATCAGGACCGCGTCATGCCCCTGCTCGAAAAACATTGGCCTGCGCTGGAACTGCCCGCCGACAGCCGTGTGTTCGTCCCGCTGGCGGGCAAATCACTGGATATGATCTGGCTGGCCGGCCAGGGCCACCGGGTGCTTGCCGTCGAACTGTCATCGCTGGCAATCGAGCAGTTTTTTGCGGAAAACAGGCTGACGCCGGTCGAGCACGACTCGCCCCTGGGCCGCCACTATGTCGCCGGGCCCATCGAGATGATCTGTGGAAACGTGTATGACCTGAGCCAGACCGACCTGGCTGATTGTGCGGGGTTCTATGATCGTGCGGCGCTGATCGCCCTCCCTGCGGCAGACCGGCAGCGCTACGCCTCACAGGTCTACGGGTACCTACCCAAGGGCTGCCGTGGCCTGATGCTGACCATCGATTATCCCCAGGACGAAATGGCGGGGCCGCCCTTCTCCGTCACCGCCGACGAGGTGCGCAGCCTGTATGAGGGCCGATGGGCGGTCACGCAAATCGAAGAACGCGACATCCTGTCAAAGGAACCAAAGTTCGCCGAGCGCGGCCTCAGCCGCATGAGCACCGGGGTGTACCGGCTGGAAGCCGCATGAGCCATGCGTATCGCATGCCCATGAATCCCTACCGGGATCATGGGTTCATTTGTTTTCGGCTGGGAACAGGTCAATAATAGGCTCCAAGAACAAGAAAAGGCGGGGATTAATCGTTCACGACTTCTGGAGTCAACAATGAAATCATCTCGGCGTACTTTCCTGGTGTCCAGCCTTGGTCTGGCCTCATCCGTGGCGCTATCGCGCCAAGCTTTTGCTGCACCGGCAAAAGTCAGTGAGAGCGACCCCACCGCCGTATCCCTGGGCTACAAGCACGACGCCACTCTGGTCGACAAGACCAAGCAGACGCGCTACGTGCCTGGCGAAGAATGCAGCAATTGCCAGTTATTCCAGGGCAAGCCTGGCGACGCCTTCGGGCCCTGTCCGATCTTTGGCGGAAAAGAAGTGTCCTCTAAAGGCTGGTGCAGCGCCTACACCAAAAAGGCCTAGCCTTTCAGGCCCCGCCGCCCGCGTCCAGGCGCTCTGAGTGGAACGCCATATGGTCCTCGATGAACGTCGCGATGAAGTAATACCCGTGGTCGTACCCCGGATGGCTGCGCAGCACCAGCGGCTGCCCGGCTTGGGCGCATGCCGCCTGGAAGGCCTCGGGATGTAATTGTTCCGCAAGGAAGCCGTCGGCCAGCCCCTGATCGACCAGAATACCATTGGGAAACGGATTCTGGGACGAGGCCATCAGCAAGGACGCATCATGCTCGGCCCAGTCTTGGCGGTCTGATCCCAGGTACCCTGAAAACGCCTTTTCACCCCAGGGCACACGCGTAGGTGCGGCGATCGGGGCCAAGGCTGACACTGAGCGGAATCGGTCGCGATGTCGCTGGGCCAATACCAGCGCCCCGTGCCCCCCCATGGAATGCCCGGATATCCCGACGCGATCCGGATCGCCCGGCAATTCCGTGGTCACCAGCGAAAACAGTTCCTCGGTGATGTAACTTTCCATCCGGTAATGGTCTCGCCACGGGGCCTGCGTCGCATCCAGGTAAAAGCCCGCACCCGTGCCGAAATCCCAATCGTCGTCCTCGCCGGGTACACCTGCGCCGCGCGGGCTGGTGTCCGGCGCCACCAGCATCAAACCATGGCGAGCGGCATAGCGTTGTGCCCCAGCCTTGATCATGAAGGTTTCCTCGGTGCACGTCAGCCCCGCCAGGAAAAACAGCACAGGCACGCGGCCGCCCTCGGCCTGCGGCGGCAAAAACACCGAAAAGCGCATGGGCAGGCCGATTTTGCGCGAATCATGCCGATAATAGCGCTGTACCCCGTCGAAACAACGGTGCTCGCTCAGGCACTCAAGTTTGTCGTGCGACATGTCTATTCCCCCTGAAGCCGAGCCACAATCAATACAAGACGACCGAGCGGATCGATTCGCCGCGTTTCATCAGATCAAAGCCATCGTTAATCCGGTCCAGCGGCAAGGTATGCGTAATCAGATCGTCGATATTGATGCGGCCGTCCATGTACCAATCCACGATCTTTGGCACATCGGTACGCCCGCGCGCGCCGCCGAACGCCGAACCCATCCACACCCGGCCGGTCACCAACTGGAACGGACGGGTCGAGATTTCCGCACCGGCCTCAGCCACGCCGATAATGACCGATTTGCCCCAGCCTCGGTGGCAGCATTCCAGCGCCTGGCGCATGACCTGTGTATTGCCGATGCACTCAAAGGAATAATCGGCACCGCCATCGGTCAACTGAATAATGTGATCCAC
>JAKDMO010000306.1 GCA_030452305.1 Alcaligenaceae bacterium
TTGCGCCAAGTGGTGCAGGCTTACCTTGTAGTTCTCGATATGCGAGCGCCACTGTCCGCACTGCTTCTTGATGTCTTCGGAAACCGGAAGGCTCTCGACGACTTCCCAGGTAAGGCCGGAAGGCGAGCCGTCGTTCATCTGCGCAATCTGCGCCTGGCGCAGTTCGATCTCGTCAACCGGCCATACCTCGCCAGCCGGGATGTGATGAAGGGCGGACACCACACCCTGCACACCAGCCTGCAACATACCGTCGATACTGACTGTGTCGTGCGGGCCAAACCAGCGCCACGTCTGTCTCATGCTCGATTCCCCTTATCCAGCGATTCGGCGGCGAAAATCCCCGCCATCCTGCTGATGACCTCGTCGCCATGACCCAGCAACGTAGCCAGATTGTAGGCGTTGTAAATGGAGCTGCTCAGCAAATCGACCGTATCGGCGTTCTCGAGCATGCGTTGATAACAGCCAAGGTCCTTGCGCGCGTTGCGCATGGAAAACTGCATGCCGCTCTCATCGCCTTGAAGCAAATGCGAAACGATCATTTCAAACGCGGCGCTGTTCGCACCACCGCGAGACACCACCTCATGAAGCTTCGCGAGGTCGACACCCGCCGCACGCGCGGCATTGACCGCTTCTGCGGCGAGTACTGCGTGCCCCAACGACAACAGGTTATTGATCAGTTTAAGCTTGAGCGCGCTGCCCAGCGCCCCTATTTCAAATACATTTTCACAGAACGAGGAAACGACTGGCCGCACTCGATCAAGGACATCGGAATCCCCCGAAATCATGATGTTCAGGCGGCCTTCCTCAGCCTCTCGGGGTGTACGTGCCAATGGTGCATCAACCAGACGAATGCCGTGAGCTGCCAGCCGTGCCCCCAGCCTGAGTGTCGCAGCCGGGTCGCCCGTCGACATATCGACAACAATCAGGCCCGAGCGGCCATTTGCGAGAATCCCGGCGTCGCCCTCAACCAGTTGCTCTACCACCGCCGACGACGTCACGCACAAAAAAAGCATATCCACCTGTGCCGCAATTTCACCCGCATTACCGGCTTCGGTCGCACCCCGGCCAACCAGATCATCGACAGGCACACGATTGTGGTGCGCCATCGTGACCAGCGGGTAGCCGGCCTTGAGGAGATTTTTCGCAGCGCCATGCCCCATCAGCCCCGTGCCAATAAACCCTAAAGCAAGTTTCTGTGTCATATGAAAATCATCCGGGACTATTCATTTCAAGTGTGAACAGTGTACTGACTAAACATGATATGGGCCGACCCTGCGGGCCTGCGATCAACGCACGAGCACTATGATCCTGAAAATCACGCCCCCTGCGCTGCAATCAGGGCTTCCCGCGAAGGAAAGCCTTCAGTATCGCCCACCACCTGCACTGCCTGCGCTCCAATCCAGGCACCCCTTGCGATCGATTGCGGCAGTTCCAGCCCCTCGAGCAGCCCGCTGACAACGCCCACGGCAAATCCGTCACCGGCACCAACCGTATCCACCACAGACTCAACCTGGCAGGCCGGCACGCGTCCCTGTTCCGTTCCATTGTCGAAATACGCCCCCTCTGCACCCAGCTTGAGCACCACTAGGCGGGCCCCACGGCCCAAATAAAAACCGGCGATTTCTTCGGGGCTCTGAAGTCCCGTCAACAAGCGCCCTTCCTCGAGCCCTGGAAAGACCCAGTCTGCCATCGAAGCCAGTTCATTGATGCCCTGGCGCATTGCGTCAGGGGAAGACCACAGGGCGGGTCGCAGATTGGGATCAAAGGATATGGTGCGACCGGCAGCCCGCATCACCGCCATAGCCTTGCGGATCACCTCGAAGCAACCCGTCGATACCCCTGCAAACACGCCAGTCGCGTGTAAATGCCTGGCGCGCAGCAACCAGTCCTCGTCGATGTCCGCAGGCGTCATGCGACTCGCGGCAGACCCGCTGCGATGGTATTCGATTGGTGGATCACTGCCGTCGAGCACCTTGCCTTTCAACATCATCCCGGTCGACGCGTCTGCGACTTCCAGCACTTGGGAGCAATCCACGCCTTCGGCCTCAATGCTGCGCAAAAGATAGCGCCCCATTGAGTCGCATCCGAGGCGGCTTGCCCATGCCACACTGAGTCCCAATCGGGCCAGGCCGATCGCCACATTGGTTTCCGCCCCTGCCGTGCGTTTGTGAAACAGCTCGACCTGATCGAGCGGGCCGGGCTGCCCGGCGATCAGCAACACCATGGCTTCGCCAAAAGTCACCACATCAAAGCGATCTTGCATCCAAACATTGCTCCAAAATTAGAAACATCCCGGGCCGATGCCCCGCCCCATCCATCGCTCG
>JAKDMO010000015.1 GCA_030452305.1 Alcaligenaceae bacterium
CGTACTCAGGAAAGCATCGATGTCGCTATCGCTAATATTGATGCGATCCTCGACCAGGCGCTGACGCAGAATATCCTGCAGAACCTGCTCGCGCAGTTCGGCGCGGTAGGTGTCCCAGCTCATGCCGCCCGCCTCGATTTCCTTGCGCAACTGATCTACGCTGATACGATTGCGCTGGGCCACCGTATCGATTGCATGCGCAAGCTGAGCCTCGCTGACGCGAATGCCCAGCGCCTCGGCTTCCTGGCGTTGCAGTTCGGTATTGATCATCTGCTGCAGCACCTGATGGCGTAGCGCCCGGTCATCCGGCACCGGAATGTTCTGCTGCGCCATCTGACGACGCACCTGCACCATTTTGTCTTCGACCTGACGCAAGGTGATGACCTGCTTGTTCACCACGGCGGCGATGCCATCGACGAACTGCTCGCCTGTAGGCTGCGCAGCAGCGGGCGTCTTTGCGGTACGGGCATCGGCCGAACCCGCACCCAGCGTCAGCAGGCACGCAAGCACCAGGGCGATCATCGAAGGCACGCTGCGGAAATAGGTCAAACCGGACATCACTCATACCTCTCGAAGGCAGTTTTTTCAGGTATCGGCGCCGCCACGGACTCGTATCCGGACACGCGCTCTCTAAGGAAACTCATCGGGTCCGTGCCAAGCGAGCCCAACCCTGTCAGCTCGAGCTGCAGGAAAAATGCCGTATTCACCTTTTCGGCGGACACCGCATAGCGCTGAACGACCGCACGCGCCACCCAACAGCAGTCTGCTTTGTACTCCAGGCCAAAGATGGACTGGGTATTGCGCTTTTCCTGCAAGGAATAATCATAACGGCCCACGCCGTACCAATGCCGTGACAAGGGCCACTGGGCACTGAAGCTGACCTGCTCGCGCGTCTGTGAAGCGTAGTCATTCGATTCCAGCAGATAAGGGTTCAGATAAACGTTGGGATCACGCTCGTAGCGGTACGACAGAGACATGGTGGCCAGGCGCTTGGGCGACCAGCGCACGCCGGAACTGATGCGGCTGCTGTGATGGGTGTCCGGGTTGAACTGCCCATCAAAGTACAGCGAGAATTTGTCGGTCAACGCCGCCTTGGCCCCCAGCAGGAAATCGGACTTCGTATTGCGCCGGGGCGCTTCAGACCCAAGCGTGACTTTCTGGTCGGTAAAGTACAGGCGCTGTGCTGCCGACAGGGTCAGACGCTCGAAGCCGCTGCCCGCATCCAGCCAGCGCGAGGTCAGACCGACCGTGAGCTGGTTGGCATTCGCGATTCGGTCCCAACCGCCGCTGAAGATGTTCTCGTCGAAGGCCTGCAGAAAATTGAAGGTGGCGATCCCCGTATCGAAAACCGGCAAATTCGACTGATCCCGGTACGGCACATACAGGTAATAGAGGCGTGGCTCGAGGGTCTGGATCGAATCGCGCCCGAACAGGGTGGTGTCGCGCTCGAAGGTCAGGCCCGCATCCACCGACATGATGGGCAGGACACGATTCTGGCTACTGGCGCGTGAGGCATATTGCGGCAGTTCGGACGGGTACCAGTCGGTGTCGTACTGGCTCATGTGCAACCCGACCTTTGGGGTCAGATACGCGCCGGGCAGGGTGAATGGGCGCGAGATCGTGGTGTACGAGCTGAGCCTCGTGCCGTTCGGAACCAGGCGCTTTCCCGACATGCTGGGGAATGCATCGCCGTGGTAGATGGGCGACTCAAAGCGCGTGGCGTAGTTATCGGAGGCCACATCGAAACCATGCCAATCATAGTGCTGAGCACGGAAATACAGCTCAGGCATTCTGTTGTACGGCGGGGTCAGGAATGTGCCCGTGCTGTCCTGCAAGGTCTGGTATTTGTAGAACCGCAGCCAACTGCTAAAGAAACGGTTGTCCGTCCATGAGAACCGTGCGGTACTGGGCAGGTAGGTAACCGCCGCATCGTTCAGGCCAAAGGTCGAGAAATCCCGATAATAGTTGTCGTCCGACACGCGCCTGAGGTCAGCGTTTACGGAAAAACCGCCGCCCAGGCTCTGGTCATGCTGGATCGAATACATCCAGCGCTTTTCGTGCGTGAGCTGGTCGCGCATGACATAGGTGCCGAACGCCTGCCCATTATAGCCTTCGCCCAGGTAGCGGAACTCGCCACCCAGCTGCAGGCCGCGTTTGCTCATGTAGCGTGGATAAAGGGTGAGATCGTAGTTGGGCGCCAGATTCAGGTAATACGGCACCGTGATCTCAAAACCACTATTACTGGACGTACCGTAGGTCGGCAGCAGAAAACCGGACTTGCGCTCGCTGCTCAGGGGAAAGGTCAGAAAGGGCGAATACAGGATGGGTACATCCTTGAAATACAGCACGCCATTTCGCGCCACCCCCTCGTTTTCGTCCAGATACAGGTCCATTTTGCTGGATCCGATGTACCAGGCTGGATCCGGGCACGGGCAGCCCGAGTATTGGACGTCCTTCAGGCGTATGTGCTCGCGGCTGAGCATCTGGGCATGGCTCGCATGGCCGGCGCCCGCCCTGGCCCCCAGCCAGAACTGCGGCTCATCGATGTCACCTTTTTCGGAATCGACGTTATAGCGCAGATGCGGACCCTTCACGATCGCGCCATCGCGCATCAGCAGGCCGTTGCCCCGGACATTCAGGTCGCCACTGCTCCGGTCGTACTCGATCCGGTCGCCCTTGAGCACCATATCAATGCGCCGCACCTGGGCGTGGCCGGTCAGGATGACGCGGTCGCGATCGTCAGACCGGATCGAATCCCCAATCAAAAAGGAGGGTGGCGCGTTGCCGTCGGGAATGTCGTGCAGCCGCAGACTGCCGACAACGCGCACTTCCGAGACCGGATCCGGTAAGGAAGGCGGCGCTGCAGCAACCGCCTGAGCCAAAGCCAGGGTGCCTGAAGCGGATAAAATGATGCGCCAAGCCCAATGCACGAACGCCAGGTCTCCGAATGATTTGAACAGCAGCTGATTCACGTCCCCACGACGACCAGCGACCCAGTATTATAGAGAATATGGACTCATCCCTGC
Source organism: Alcaligenaceae bacterium (assembly GCA_030452305.1). Taxonomy (GTDB): domain Bacteria; phylum Pseudomonadota; class Gammaproteobacteria; order Burkholderiales; family Burkholderiaceae_B; genus Castellaniella. The sequence continues at coordinate 3,027 of JAKDMO010000015.1, forward strand.
CGCATTCCGCCGATTCCCGCCTCGATGCCCTACAGCAATGGCTGGGCACACTGCCCGCCACCCTGGGCCTCGAGCCCGAAACCCTGCAGCCCGCCTCGGGCGATGCCAGTTTCAGACACTACTTTCGCATTCAGGCCGGCACGGCCACCCGAATCATCATGGACGCCCCGCCTCCTCACGAGGACTGCCGGCCATTCATCCGAATCGCACAACGCCTGTCACAGGCCGGGCTGAATGTTCCGGTCATTTTCGCACAGGATATCGAACAAGGCTTCATGGTGCTGTCCGACCTGGGCACCCAGACCTACTATGAGGCCATTCAGGGGGGCCTGAATGGCGCCGCCCTTCAGGAGCGATACCGCCAGGTCCTGCAAGAACTGGTACGGATGCAGCAGGCCGACACTGCCGATCTGCCGGCCTACGACCAGGCACGACTGCTCGCCGAACTTGAACTCTTTCCCGTCTGGTACATCCAGGCACATTGCGGTTTCGAGCTCAAGGACTCGCAACGCAGCATGCTTGATCAGACCTTCCAGACCCTGACGGCCGACAATGCGCGTCAACCCCATGTGTTCGTCCACCGGGACTTCCATTCGCCCAATCTGATGATCAATGCGGCCGGCGAGCACGAGCCGCCGGGCATCATTGACTTCCAGGACGCGATGGCCGGGCCGATCAGCTACGACATCGCTTCGCTGGTCATGGACGCCCGCACCACATGGGACGAAGACCAGCAGCTGGACTGGGCGATCCGCTATTGGGATGCCGCACGCGAGGCCATGCTGCCGGTATCGGCTGATTTCGCCGATTTCCACCGCCAGTACGAATGGATCAGCCTGCAACGCAATCTACGTATTCTGGGTGTATTTGCCCGCCTGTCACACCGGGATGCCAAGCACCACTACCTGGATCATATTCCCCGCGTACAGGCCTACGTTCGACAGGTCGCAGGCCGCTACCGGGAATTCCACGCCTTGCTGCGCCTGCTCGATCAGGTCGAGCAGCGCGAGATCCGCAGCGGCTACTCATTCTGATGCGTGCAATGATCCTCGCCGCCGGCCGGGGCGAGCGCATGCGACCCCTGACCGATACCTGCCCCAAACCACTGCTGACTGTGGGTGGTACACCTTTGATTATCTGGCATATCCGTCGTCTGGCACGCAGCGGCATCCGCGACATCATCATCAATCATGCCTGGCTGGGCGATCAGATCGAAGCCGCGCTGGGCGACGGCCAGAGTCATGGTGTACGCCTCACGTATTCGCCCGAGCCCACCGCCCTGGAAACCGCCGGTGGCATCGCCCAGGCGCTGGAGTTTTTTCGCGGCGAGCCCTTTCTGGTCATCAATGGCGACATCTGGTGCGACTGGGACCCCGCCCAGGCCCCTACGATCGCCGATGGCTTGCACACACGCCAGGATCTGGCCTGGCTGCTGCTGGTGGACAACCCCGGCCATCACCCCAATGGCGACTTTCGGCTGCGCCCCGATGCGCGGCTGGGGCTGGTCGATGGCCCCGCCCTGACGTTCTCGGGTATCGGCATCTACCGGCCCGAGCTCTTTTCGGCCGTCATTCCCGGCACGCCTGCGAAACTGGCACCTATCCTGCGATCGGTGATCGCGAACGATCGGGCCTGCGCAACACATCACGTGGGGCGCTGGGTGGATGTAGGCACGCCGGAACGGCTGCGGGGCCTGGATGAATGGCTCGCACAGCAGGGCGCATCCGGAGCCGCACCCTGATCTGATGCCGTTGACGGGCAGACCGTGTCGATGTCTGGCAAATCGAAACGGTCTTTACAAATCATGCCTGTATTCCCTTCAAACCGTTTATGCTTTAGTGTTTTGGGATCGCCGCCCAAAGTTACCCCCTATCGCAGCACAGGAACATAGAATATGTCGCTTTTCGGCTCATCGAACCGTCCCGCTTTCAAGCCGACCCCGTATGGATACACCCGCCGCAGCAAAGGTATTCCGCGCTGGCTGGTGCTGCTGCTGACCGGTATTGCGCTGGGGGCGGGCGGTGTGCTGTTCCTGCAACGCAGCTACGGCCCTCAGTTGCTGACGGTCGAGCAGTCCGAGCAATTGCGCATGGATCTGAACACCGCAAATCTCGACAAGCAGCGTCTGCAGAGTGAAACCAAGCAACTCAAGACCAGCCTGGATCGAGCCACCCAGGCCACACAGCAGCAGTCGGAACAGATCACCCAAATGCAGCAGGACTATACGGATCTGAAGTCCGGGATTTCGGGCCTGATCGCCGCGATCCCCCCTGACCCGCGCGGCACCTCGCCCGGGATCCGCGCCGCAGACATGCTTGGCTCCAGTGGGCAGCTCAGCTATCGCATCCTGCTGATTCAGGACCCCGAGGACGGCGACACCCAGGCCTTCGACGGGCAGATCAAGCTGGTCGCATCGGGGCACTACAGCAATGGCAAAACGGTATATGTAGACGTCATGACCGCCCCCCTGCACATGACCCTCTACAAGGAAGTACAAGGTGAGGCGGTACTGCCCGAAGGTTTCCGGGCACGCCAGATCACCATTCAGATCACGCCCGAGGGCTCTGACAAGGTCGCGTCCACACGCACCATACGCGTCGCCGCAAAATAAGCTGCCAGGGGCGAACTGGCGCTCAACTAGGCAACGTGTTGCAGAAAATCCCTGAGGCGTTGCGTCGGCGGGTTATCCAACAGGACCTCGGGCGGACCGTCTTCGGCGATCTTGCCCTGATCGATGAATACCAGTCGGCTGCCCACCTTGCGCGCGAAACCCATTTCATGGGTGACCACAATCATGGTCATTCCTTCTTCGGCCACGTCCTGCATCACCCGCAGAACCTCATGGCGCAACTCGGGATCCAGGGCCGAGGTGGGTTCATCGAACAGCATCAGCGCGGGCTTGATTGCCAGCGCCCTGGCAATCGCCACCCGCTGCTGCTGACCGCCAGACAATTGACCGGGATAATGATCGGCACGCTCGGCCAGACCCACCTTCTGCAACAACGAGCGGGCCTCTTCGAGGGCCTGCGGACGCGAGGTACCGCGCGTGTGCAAAGGCCCGAACATCACGTTTTCGAGTGCAGTCAGCTGTGGAAACAGATTGAACTGCTGAAAGACCATGCCGGCCTCGCGGCGCAGTTCGCGGATCTCGGCGGACTGACCCCGCACGCTCAGGCCATTGACGATGATGTCGCCACCCTGGATGGTTTCCAACACGTTGATGCACCGCAGAAACGTCGACTTCCCCGAGCCGGAAGGCCCGACCACGACCACGACCTCGCCCGGGTCGATCGACAGGCTGATGCCGTCAAGCACAGTGTTATCACCAAAACGCTTGACCACTTCTTTGAATTCGACAATGCTCATACGATGCGTGTCCGGTGTTCGACAAACTTCAGCACCAGGGCGATGAAGCTCGTCAGAATAAGATAGAGTACGGCGACAGCGCCCCAGATTTCCACCGCCCGGAAGTTCCCGGCAATGATTTCCTGGCCCTGCCGGGTCAGTTCAGCCACGCCAATCACGATGAACAGCGATGAATCCTTCAGGCTGATGATGCACTGATTGCCCATGGTGGGAATCATGCGGCGCAAGGCCACTGGCCCGATAATGCGCAGCAGGATCTTGCGAAACGGCAGCCCCATTGCCTCGCCCGCCTCTTGGAGCCCTTTGGGTACCGACAGCAGGCCGCCACGCACGATTTCGGAAATATAGGCGCCGGAATTGATCATCAGCGTAAAGACTGCCGCCGAAAAACCGTCGATGCGCAGGCCGACGATCAGCGGCAAGGCAAAATATATGAACATCACCTGGACCACGATGGGCGTACCCCGCACAACCAGGACGTACACCTGCGAGGCGAAGGAAATCGCCACCGGGATCCAGGTGCGGAAACGCCAGAGCACAGCGATGACAATCAAAGCCTGTGCGATCCACCAGACGCTGTCGGGCACCCAGGCGAACATACTGGCCCCCAACCACTGGGCGGCCTGAATAATGCCATACAGAATAACCAGGGCGAGCACGGACAGCCCTGTCGAGCGCCACGAAACCGGCACCCGGATGTATGTTGTCACCACACCCGTCAGGAAACCGATCAAGGAGCCGCCCAGCAGGCCGAGCACCGTGATTCGGATCGTCATCAAGGCCCCTTGGAGCAGATCGGGCATGGCTGCCCAGACAGCCGACCATTCAAATGTCACGTTCTCAACCTCGATAGGAAAATAAACGGCGACCCGGTGAACACACCAGGTCGCCGCACGGATTGCCGTGGCGCTGTGGCCTTACTGAACTGCGGCGGCCTTTTTGCCGAACCAGCGCTCGTAGAGTTTGTCGTAGGTGCCGTTAGCCTGGATTTCGGCCAGCGCCTTGTTCACGACGGGTACGAGTTCGCTGCCCTTGGGGAAGGCAATGCCGTAAAAGTCGCCGCTTTTGAGGGCACCCACGACCTTGACCTTGCCTTTTCCTGCCGTCTGGGCGTAGTACTGCACGTTGGGGGTGTCATGCACTACCGCATCCACCCGGCCCGTCGCCAGTTCCAGGAACGCGTTGTCGATATTGGGGAACAGTTTGAGTTTGGCCGATGGGACGTTGTTCTTCATATAGTCCACCGTCGCCGTACCGATCTTGACCGCAACGGTCTTGTTTTCGAGGTCTTTGGCTGTCTTGATCGTATCGTCGTCTGTAGTGACCAGGATGGCCAGGCCGCTTTCATAGTAGGGGTCGGAAAAATCGATGACCTTGGCTCGGTCTGCGCGAATTGTGATGCCGGCCAGTGCGGCATCGATATTGCGTGTTTGCAGGCCCGGTATGATCCCGTTGAAGTCCATGGGCTGCAGGCGATATTTCAGATTGGCCTGCTTGGCGATGGCTTCCCACAACTGTACGTCAAAGCCCGTGTATTTGCCGTCCTGCTTGAACTCGAAGGGCACGAATGCCGTATCCGTTGCGACGACCAGTTCGCGGTCGGCTGCCTGGGCGCCGGGCAGGGCCAGCGTGAACGCGAGGCCGACCATCAGTGCCTTGATTTTTCCAGAAAACATATGGGAACTCCTTTTCCTCGTGGGATCGGTTTGTCGTCTTATGGTAACTGAAACAAGACAGGCCCTTGCCGCCAAAACGTCAAGGACCCGCCGAAATAGGACCAATTGCCGGGTAATCCCCAATCAGAAAGCCGGAACGATCGCACCCTTGTAATGATCGACGATGTATTGACGAACCTTATCGGTATGCAGGGCATCGACCAGTTTGCGGATGGCCGGATCATCCTTGCGGTCTGCCGTGGTGACCACGATATTGGCGTACGGTGAATCCGAACCTTCGATGAACAAGGCGTCCTTCATGGGGTTCAGGCCGGCCTCTAGCGCATAGTTGGTATTGATCAGCGCCAGATCGACGTCGGGCAGCACGCGCGGCAGCGTGGCGGCTTCAAGTTCGTGGAACTCCAGGTGCTTGGGGTTCTCGACCACGTCGCGCGAAGTCGCCAGGATATTGCTGGGGTCCTTCAGTTTGATCAGCCCCTGGGCCTGCAGCAGCAGCAAGGCGCGGGCACCGTTCGAAGGATCGTTGGGCAAGGCCACCTTGGCACCGTCCTTCAGATCGGCGATGTCCTTGATCTTGGTCGAATAGGCGCCAAAGGGCTCGACGTGGACCTGACCAACGCTGACCAGATGGGTGTCATGCTGTTCGTTGAAGGAATCCAGATAAGGCTTGTGCTGGAAAAAATTCACATCGATTTGCTTGTCGGCCACCTGCAGATTGGGCTGTACGTAGTCGGTGAACACCTTGATATCCAGATCAATGCCCTCGGCCGCCAGATCGGGCTTGACGAATTCGAGCAGCTCGGCGTGCGGCACCGGCGTGGCCGCGACCGTCAGGGTTTCGGCCTGGGCCGTTCCTGCAAATACCAAAGGCAGGGCCAGCGCAAGCGCGGGAATGATTTTCTTGAACATAATGATTCTCCAAAAAATTATTTTCGATTCAAGCGTGCGACCCAACGGTCGCCAAAAACCTGCAGAACCTGCACCATCACAACCAGAATGATGACCGTGACCGCCATGACATCGGTCTGATAGCGCTGATAGCCGAAACGCAAGGCCAGATCGCCCAGGCCGCCGCCGCCGATGACGCCGGACATGGCCGAATACCCCACCAGCGCGATTGCCGTCACCACAATCGCAGCCAGGATGCCGGTCGTCGCCTCGGGGATCAGCGCCCACAGCACGGTTTGCCGGGAATTCGCACCCATGGCGCGGCATGCCTCGCTGACACCGGGATCGAGCTCACGCAACACGTTCTCGACCAGCCGCGCAAAAAACGGCGCCGCGCTCGCCACCAGTGGCGGGATTGAGCCCTGCACCCCCAGCGCAGTACCCGCCAGCACTCTCGTGAGCGGAATCATGACGATCAGCAGAATCAGAAACGGCACCGAACGCAATACATTCACGATAAAGGCCGCCACCTGATAGATGCCCTTGTGCTGCAGCATCTGGCCCGGGCTGGTCAGGAACAGCAAAACGCCTACCGGCAGGCCGATCAGCACCGTGAACAGCAAGGAAAAGCCGGTCATCAGCAAGGTGTCGATCGTTGCCTCACCGATCAGCAGCCAATCCACGTTCTGAAACATCATGGCCGAAGCACCTCGTAGTCAACCCCGGCCGCATCGAGCATGGCGTTCAGGCCGCGCAATCCTTCCTCCGGCCCCCTGGCAGCGATTACCAACTGCCCGACCGGAACGTCCTTGATCCGACCGACCGAGCCCTGCAGGATGCTCAGATCCAATAACAATTCGCGGCTGATGCGACTGAGCACGGGCTGGGACGTATTTTCCCCGCGAAAGCTCAGGCGCAACAGGCGCCCTTCCAGCCCATCGGCCATGGCGCGCCAGCCCTGCGCATCGACCCCGCTTTCAGACAGCAGCGACTGCGTGGCGTCGTGCTGCGGATGCAGGAACACCTCGATCACATCCCCGAATTCCACAATACGGCCGGCCTCGATCACCGCGACCCGGTCGCAGACCGCCCGAATCACGTCCATGCTGTGTGTAATCAGCACGATGGTCAGACCCAGGCGCTGGTTGATGTCCCCCAAAAGGCTCAGGATGGACTGCGTGGTTTCCGGATCCAGCGCCGAGGTCGCCTCATCGCACAGCAACAGGCGCGGTCGGTTGGCCAGGGCACGGGCGATCCCCACGCGCTGCTGCTGGCCGCCGGAAAGCTGCCCCGGGTACTTGTTCAAATGGTCGCTGAGGCCGACCAGCGCAAGCACCTCGCGTGCCCGGGCAATCCGCGCATCGCGCGTCAGGCCTGTCAGGCGTAAGGGAAAGCAGACATTGTCCAGGACGGTACGCGAACGCAGCAGATTGAAATGCTGGAACACCATACCGACACTATGGCGGTACGTGCGCAGCTGGGCATCGCTGAACGCCGTGATGTCCTGCCCATCCACCTGCACGGTGCCCTCAGTCGGGCGTTCGAGCAGATTCAGCATGCGGATCAGTGTGCTCTTGCCCGCCCCCGAGCGGCCGATGATCCCGAACACCTCACCCTTGCGGATATGCAGATCCACACCAGCCAGGGCGTGCATGGCACGGCCCCCGGTGTGATAGGTTTTACGGATGTTCTCGAGATCGATCAAGATACGCTATCGCTTATGACGATGACCGCACAGGCAGGTTCGGGCCAAGCAGAAAATTTAACATAATCAATTTCGCTTAAATAGCAGTAGCTTATGCGCTGCAGATATATGCATGGCCTGTGGGAACATGGCACACTAGATATGGCGCACCAAGCACGGCACATCGCCCCACAAAGCAAGACGCCAACCCCTGTGAGGTTGGCGTCTGCGAAAAAGTATTGGTGGGTCGTGCGCGGTTCGAACGCGCGACCAACGGATTAAAAGTCCGGTGCTCTACCGGCTGAGCTAACGACCCCACACAAGCCGTCTATTATCGCTTTCAAAAAAAAACCTGTCAAATTCGGAAACGCCATGGATGTCCGCCTGCATATTCTCTCTGACCTGCACCTCAGCCAACAAGGCATGCCTGCGCCGGCTGTACATGCGGATCTCAGCATCCTGGCAGGCGATATCGCCAGGCCCGAGGCTGCCATGAAATGGGCGGCCGGCCTGGGCCGACCCGTGCTATACGTACCCGGAAACCACGAGTTCTACGGCAGCAGCATCCCCGAAACCCGCCGGCGTCTGGCCGAACAGGCGGCCAGGCTGGGCATCCACCTGCTGGACCAGGGCCAAATCGTCCTGCACGGGGTGCGCTTCCTGGGCACCACCCTGTGGACCGATTTCCAGCTATTCGGGGCAGACAAGGCGGCTGAGGCCAAAGCACAGGCTGCGGCATTCATGCGCGATTTCCAGGTCGTCCGCAACGCGGACGGCGACATCTACACGCCGGATGACTCGATTGCCTTGTTCGAGGAGCAATCCGCTTGGCTGGACCAAGCCCTGGACGAGCCCTTCGATGGGCCCACTGTGGTGATCAGCCACCACGCGCCGGCACCCCAAAGTGTGCACCCGCGGTTTGCCGATTCATTGGTCAGCGCGGGCTTTGCATCGGACTGCTCGGCGCTGATGGGGCGCGCCAGTCTGTGGGTACACGGCCACACGCACGACAGCTTCGATTATTCCGTGCGCGGCACACGCGTGATCTGCAACCCGCGCGGTTACTGCCGCGACGGCGTGAACGAGAACCCGGCCTTTGATCCAGAGCTGCGCATCGACATCCCGATGCGGCCCTGAATAAAACGCTAGCGCGCCCTGGAAATCCGGACTTCGGCTCCGCGCCGTTTGACCTCCAGCCCTTCCGACGGCAGGATGCGCAGGCCTTCCAGCCCCTTGATGTAGCTGGAACCCTGCATTTGCATCACGCGGATCTTGTTGCGCATGACGACGGGACTGTGCTCGGGCATCCCGAACATCCAGACCTCGTCGAGAATACGCGCAGAGTTGATCTCGCCTGTGTGCTGTGCCACGGGGCCCAGGCAAAGCATATGCCCTTCGCGACCGAACACCGGCAGGGTATCGTGCCCGACAGACATGGACCAGTGCGTGCCGCCTTCGTAGCGCCAACCGGTATTCAGATCCCACCAGGCATCCCCTGCGGGCAGATAGATTTCAGCACGGTCCCCCGGCCCCATGACTGGCGCGACCAACAGGGCCGGCCCCAGCAGATACTGGGTATCCCAGGCGTGCGCGGCCAGGTCATCGGGAAAGGACAGCGCCATCGAGCGCTGCACAGGCAAGCCTGTGCGCACGGCATCCTCGATGATGCCGCTGACGTAGGGCAGCAAGCGGTAACGCCAGCGCAGCCAATGGGCGACCTGCTCGCGCACCGACTCGCCAAAGGCATCCGGCATCAGACCGGACACACCCTGAAAGCTGAAATTCGCGGAAAACACGCACATGGCCAGCCAGCGCAGATAGAGTTCCGCAGACATGCCCGAGGCTGGATGCTGCACCGAGCCCAGGCGATGCGTCTGCACGGTCACCCCACTGTTGCCCGTTGACAGGGCTGCACGCAGGCTGTTGGCGAAACCGTCCCAATCGTTGGTCGGCTCGGGCCCCTGCTGCCAGGCATAGCGCTGTGCGCCTGGAAACAGATCGCGGCTGAGCATCAGCCCTTCCTGGGGCGTTTTGTGACCCGCAACCGCATCGAACAGCGCCCGGCGGACCAATAAGGGGTAGATCGTGCGCAATACCGCGCCCGATTCGCCGCCGCGCGCCACGACGCCGTCGGGGATATCAAATTGCGCGTGGCAGATCGGTGCGCCCAGCCCATCCTCGAACGCCTGCCTATGGCGCTCGACCCAGAGCCGATAGACGTCTTTGTGCGTCAGGTCCAGCAAGGCAAATGCGCGCCCGTCCGTCGCGGCGTTCCCGGGGAAAACCTGCGCCTCGCTGTCCTCGTTGCACAGCAGCCAGCCACGATCCTCCCACTCATCAAAAAGTACTGTGCCCGGCAGCACGCCGGGAAAGCAGGACCCGGAGACATGCACATTCAGGGCCTCGCAATCCGCCATGAAGCCACGCCACTCGGGCAAGCGGCCCGACCATTCGAACACGGGTTTGTCGCTCTGAAAGCCCAGGATGGCCGGATCGGACAGGCTGAAGGCATCCAGCCCCAGTTCATGCTCGCGCAGGTCACGAATCTGGTGCAGCGTGCCCGCCAACGGCTGGCCTGGAGTCTGATCGAGCCACACCCCCATGGGCCAGAGCCCCGGCTGGCCCGTGCGTCCGGTCAATGCGGTGTACTGGTTCAGGATTTCGCCTGGCTCGCCCACGAATACGAATACATCGAGCATTCGGGCATGCATGATGCCGCGATAGCATGCCGCCGTGGTATAGGCAATGTCGTGCTCGGTGCGCCCAAGGTGGTTGAAGTACAGACCCCAGCCGACAGGGCTCCACAACAAGGGCAGCACCCGGTCGCCCGGCGCATCGGACACGCGACGCTGCCCGCGCCGGTCCAGATCCGTAGCGTCCTCGCCCAGGCCATAGACACCTGCGTGCTCGTCGAACGTGAGGCCCAGGGACCATAGTCGCTCATCGCCTGCACCGCTGGGTTCGATACCCTCGGGCGTACTGCGCGCAATACAGGCCTCGCCGCGATAAATGCCCAGGCTCAGGCCATGGGTACCGAGCTCCAGGCGCGCATCGCCCTGCTCCAGTTGCCAGCCCGAGCCGTCGGCCAGGGTGCTGCAGGCAAGCTCGCCCGCTGCTTCGTGACGGACGAGCAACATCTCTGCATGCTGCTGCGCCCGAATACTGGGTTTTTCAGGATCAAGCAGATCCGGCGTTGCACAGCGCAGGCGGAACACGCCCGGCGCATGGGCCTCGATACGCAGCCGCAGCTGACCTCCTTCGAAGGCAAAATCAGCGGACGACACACTGGTGGAAACAAAGTCCAGGCGAGCACTCTGCAAGGGACTAGCAAGTTCGGACTTGGGCGACACAGCTCAATCCTCTGGGCAAAAGCCCTTGAATCATACAAAAGTCACTATTCTGACGGATTTGCGCCATAAAATAAAATCGGGTTCAATGTTTGACCCAAAAATATCGGCCGTCCGACCCTCAACGCGGTCGGATCCGATGCAGCAGCTCCCGTTCCAGGGGTAAGGGTTCTGCGTCAAAACTGGCGCCCAGCACATCACCGGCCAGGGCCGACCAGCTCAGGCCTCGCGACCCATACGCACAGGCCAGCCAGACCCCCGGCAAGCCCGGCACCTCGCCAATCATGGGCAGGTGGTCGTTCACGGCGGCCCGCCAGCTGGACCAGCCGCCACACGGCGCCTGCCTCAGCCACGAGTTGGGGCCGGACACCAGCCATGACACAAGCTGCTCGGCAATCGCCGCGTGGCCCTCCGGGTTCACTCGACAACCGTCGCTTTCAGGCAAATACGTGCTTCCGGCAATACCCACCCCATTTCGTGGCGGCAGCACATAACCGTTTCCCGAAAGGATACAGTGCGGCGCGACATCCGGGCCGTCCGGCAATGGAAAATAACTGATCTGGCCTGCCAGCCGCTCCATTGCGCCCAACTTCGGCAAGCCCTCAAGCACACCCTGGGCAGCCAGCAGATCCCGGGCACCATAGGCGTTGGCAAGCACTACGCGATCGGCTTCGGCGCACACCCGCCCGTCATCCGCCAGCAATTGCCAGCCCCCCTGCGAGTTCGCGCGCAGACCGGCGATGTGTACGGCATGGCGCTGTGCACCAGGCAAGGAAAAAAGCGCACCGAGCAGTGCATCGGGGCATACTCGCAGCGCCTCCGGAAACCACAGCCCCCCTTCGCTCAGACTGACACCCGCCCGCTCGCTCGCCTGCCCGGCACCCAGCCAACGCACCCAATCCAGGGGGAAATCCAGACGCTCGAGCGCCCCTTGTTGCAAGCGCGCCTGCCCGGCTGTGATCGCGCAGACCAAAGCCCCGCAGGCATCGGGCCGCGCGGCACCCGGCAGGGCCAGCCAGCGCGCCCGGGCGCGCTCCAGACCCACCCGGCTCAGGCGCGCACGCGTGTCGTCATCCGGGGTAAGCGCCGGCACCAGGGCGGCCCGCCATACCGGCCATCTGGGGGCCGCAGGGCCATCCAAAAAGGCAGGATCGTACACATCCAGCTGATATCCCCGAAGCGCCAGGGCCTGTGCGATGCCGCCTGCAGCCAGTCCGCCACCGACGATCGCAATGCGCTCGCCCGGCCGACCGGCGGCCTCACCGCCCAGCCCCGGCCGCAAACGAGCGCGCGTCATGTCGCGCTTGTCGCCAAAGCCCGGCGCTTTGTCCACCAGAAACCCCGCATTCCTCAGGTCGCGCCGAACCTGGCCGGCGCTGCACCAGGTTGCCGCCGTGGCACCCGACCTCGCCAATCGCCGCAGTTGTCCGAACAAGGCGGGCGACCACATCTCAGGGTTCAGTCGCGGGGAAAATCCATCCAAAAAGAACGCATCCACGCGTGCCTGTACCTGGCGCGCCAAGCGCCGGACCGTACCGAAGGCCAGTGTCAGCGTCACCGCCCCGCCATCGAATTCCAGCCGATGCAGGCCTGGCAGCACGGCCGGCCACGCATGGCACAACTCACGGGCCAAATCGCCGTATGACGAAGGCAGGCGTGAAATCAGTACATTCGCCAAATCGACTTGGGTAAAGGGATGGGCTTCGAACGCCAGATAGTGCAGGCGGGCGCTGCGCGCTGGATCCGTGCGCCAAGCGTGCCAGGCAACCAAAAAGTTCTGCCCCAGGCCAAAACCGGTTTCACAGATCGTGAAGGCCTGGCGGTCACGCCAGCGCCCAGGCAGATCATTGCCCCCCAGAAAGACATGCGTGGCCTGCCCGATGGCCCCCGACGCGCTGTGATAAACGTCGCCGTATCGATCACTACGGGGAATTCCACGCGCATCAAGCTCGATCCGGGCCAATTGCAAGGGTTCGTAATTCCCTGTCATACAGCGTCCATCACCCTCACGTACAATGAAACCACCTCGTGTCTGGTCCACCCCAGGCAGCCCTCACGCCAATAGGGGTTCGAATATGCCAGCCAACCACCTTCTGTCCGCTGAATGCCTGGATGCCGCTGTAACGGCCGCGCACTCTGCCGCCGCCATTTTACAGACACATGCGCCACACCATGCCGAATTGGCGGTCGATCACAAGGCCCGGAACGACCTGGTCTCCCAGGCTGACCGCGAGGCAGAGGACACTATTGTGGGGATCCTGTCCACGCGCACGCCGGACATCGGCATCATCGCCGAGGAAACCGGCGGGCAGCGCGGCAATGAGGCCACCTGGTACGTAGACCCCCTGGACGGCACCACCAATTTCCTTAACGGCATCCCGCATTATGCGGTCTCTATCGCATTGATCGGCCACGCAGGCTGCAGCCCGAACGGCGAACATGCACTGACCGAGGATACGCCGCTGATTGGCGTTATCTACGACCCGAACCGCGAGGAACTGTTCACCTCAATGTACGGCATCGGCGCCTGGTTGAACGGGCGACGCATCCAGTGTTCATCGGCCACGTCCATGGCCGACGCGGTGTTGGCGACAGGTTTCCCCTTCCGGGATTTCTCGTTCGAACAACAATACATGCCCACGCTACACGAAGCCATCGCCACCACCCGGGGCGTACGGCGCATGGGTTCGGCCGCACTGGACCTGGCCTGGACAGCCTGCGGGCGCTACGATGGTTATTGGGAAATGGGCCTGGCCTCATGGGATGTCGCCGCAGGCACGGCCTTGGTGCGCGCGGCCGGCGGTGTCTGCGAAGACATCCACCATCGCCAGCCCTGGCCCGAAGGTGGCTACGTCTACGCCGCCAACCCGCATATCGCCAATGCACTGAACACCATGATCGGCCAGCACCTATGAAACTCATCGATGCCTTCAATCCCTGGTTGACCGAACTCACCGAGATCCGCCACAGCATCCATGCCTGGCCCGAGCTCGGATTCCAGGAAAACCGTACCGCCGACACTGTCGCAAAGCAATTGGGCGACTGGGGCATCGAAACTCACAGGGGTCTGGGCATCACGGGCGTCGTCGGCACCATTGCCGGAAACGCGTCGGGGGGCGCCATCGGCCTGCGCGCCGACATGGATGCCCTGCCCATGACCGAGGCAAACACATTCACCCATGCCAGCCACAACGCCGGCGCCATGCACGCGTGCGGGCACGATGGGCACACCACGATGCTGCTGGCGGCGGCGCGCTACCTCGCGCAGAACCGCGATTTCCCGGGTACAGTCTATGTGATTTTCCAGCCTGCCGAAGAAGGCCAGGGCGGCGCACGCGAGATGATCCAGGACGGTCTGTTCAAACGCTTTCCAATGCAGGCGGTATTCGGCATGCACAACTGGCCGGGCATGCCTGCAGGCTCGTTCGGCCTGACTGCAGGGCCCATCATGGCCTCCAGCAGCACCTTCGAAGTCGTGATCGAGGGCCGTGGCGCCCACGCGGCGATGCCGCACCTGGGCGTGGATCCTGTGATGACGGCCGTGCAGCTTGCCCAGGGCTACCAGACGATCCTGTCACGAGAAAAAGACCCTCTGGACCCGGCTGTCATCAGCGTGACCCAGATCCATACCGGCTCAGCCGACAATGTCATCCCCGGGCACGCCACCATGCGCGGGACGGTGCGCACGCTGTCGACCGGGACGCTGGACCTGATTGAATCGCGCATGCGCGAGATCACGACGCACATCGGGCAGGCGCAGCGCTGCACCACCCGCTTCAATTTCGATCGGCGCTACCCCGTCACAGTCAATCACGCCCGCGAAACCGAGCTGTGCGCAGCCGTGATGCGGGACTTGGTGGGCGCCGACCGGGTCGATGAGCACGTCCGGCCGTCGATGGGCGCCGAGGATTTCGCCTTCATGCTGAACGAACTTCCCGGCTGCTACGTATGGATTGGCAACGGCGAAGGCACGCACCGCATGGCCGGGCACGGCTCGGGTCCGTGTTCGCTGCACAACGACAGCTACGACTTCAACGACGCACTGATCCCCCTGGGTGCGGCCTATTGGGTCGCACTGGCCCGTCGATGGCTGGACACCGCCCACCCCCAACCAAGCTGACGCATTCTCGCCTAAGCGCTTCCCGCTAAAATACGGCCACGCATGCGCGCCGATCGGCATGCGCGGCACTCACACTTACACTGCGCCGCCTCGCGCGGCCAACCGGAAGGGCTCCATGATGACCGAGCAGACCACTACCCTGCCCCATTCCGACGAGCATGCCGTCCTGCGCGTCATGCCGATGCCACGCGATGCCAATATCCACGGCGATGTATTTGGCGGCTGGATCATGTCGCAAGTCGATATCGCCGCTTCGATTCCGGCGGCGCGGCGCGCATCCGGCCGCGTCGCAACCGTTGCAGTCAACGCGTTTACCTTCAAACAGCCTGTATTCGTCGGCGATCTGCTGAGTTTTTATGCCCGGATCACACACACGGGCCGGACATCGATCACCGTAGCCGTAGAGGTCTACGCCGAACGCCAGAGACTGAGCGTTGAAGTCGTCAAGGTGACCGAAGCCACCCTGACCTACGTGGCGACAGACGAACAACGCCAAAGCAGACCGTTGCCACCCCTCTGACCCGGAACCCGCCCCATGCAGGATGAATCCGTCAGCCCCAAGGATACTGCAATCGTCATCCCGCGCCGCCTCGACCCCGAGGACGCGCAGCTGGCCTTGCAGGAGTTGCAGGCTATCCTGAAACGCCAGGAGGTCGTGGACGCGCTCGCCCAGCGCCAGCACGGGGACGAAGACGAGGACGGATCCAATCTGCTCGAAGGCATGCTGCAACGCCAGCACGAGGACGAAATCCGGGCGATCATCAATAGCCTGCATCCGGCCGACATTGCCTTCATCCTGGAGTCATTGCCCGAGCAGCAGCGCCAGGCCGTCTGGCAACTGGCGGATGCGGAACACGACGCCGACGTCCTGCTCGAAGTCGAGGACTGGGTCCGCGAGTCCCTGATCAAGTCGATGGATCACAAGGACCTGGTCGCTGCGACCGGCACCATGGACACCGACGAGATCGCCGACCTGGCGCCCGATCTGCCCCCCGATGTCATTGCCGAAGTGCAGAAAGGCCTGACCGACGCCGAACGCGCCCAACTGGTCGAGGCGATGGGGTACCCCGAGGACACGGTCGGCGCCATCATGGATTTCGAGATGGTGCGGGTGCGCGAGGATGTCACCCTGGAGGTCGTGCTGCGCTATCTGCGCCGCCTGCACGAGCTGCCCGACCACACCGACCAGATCTTTGTCGTGGATCGGGATGATCGCCTGCGCGGCGTGCTGCATCTGTCAAAACTGCTGGTCAGCGAGCCGGAGACTCTGGTCTCTGACGTGATGGCCACGGACTATCTGTCGCTCAACCCGCTGGATTCCGACGCAGACGCGGCAGGCGCTTTCGAGCGCTATGACTTGGTGTCCGCCCCAGTCGAGGACGATCGCGGCCGATTGATCGGGCGTGTGACGATTGACGAGGTCGTGGACGTCATCCAGGAGGACTCCAGCGAGCAGGAACTGTCCCGCGCGGGCTTGCAAGAGGAAGACATCTTTGCGCCCGTGGTCAGCGCCCTGCGCAACCGCGCGCCGTGGCTGTTGGTGAACTTGTGCACGGCGTCGATCGCGTCGTTTGTGGCGTCGCGTTTCGAAGACACGGTCAGTCATATTGTCATTCTGGCGTTCCTGATGTCGATCGTGGCGGGTATCGGTGGCAACTCTGGCAACCAGACGATGACGATGATTATCCGTGCCATGGCCACCGGCCGGGTCAGCGGCAGCAATATCGGGCAATTGGTCAAGCGTGAGCTTCAGGTGACATTCCTGGTCGGTGCCTGCGGCAGTCTGGTTGCGGCCACCTTTGCCTGGGTGATTTCGGAATCCGCCGCTGTGGCCGGCGTGATGATGGCCGCGATGATTTGCAATATGCTGATCGGCGCGGCCCTGGGGGTGCTGATCCCGTTGCTGCGTGACCGCCTGGGTAAGGATCCGGCAGTGGGTTCCTCGGTGCTGCTGACTTTCTTTACGGATTCGCTGGGGTTTTTTCTGTTTCTGGGGTTGGCGACGGTGTTTTTGCTGTAGGCTGAGGGTGTTGGGCCTCGATCGCACGGCACCCTGCCAGCCGCGCCTATCGCCCGGTTCCAGCTACGCCGGAACTGCCCAGCCTCCAAGTCATCAGCGGGGCACCGGGCGATCTGACGAGGATTCGTGGCGTATCAGGTCGGCCGTGTAAACAGATCTCGGAGCTGGTGCGGCTGGCAGCGCAGGAATTGTGGCGCAGCGTCTATGGATTCACCAAAATGCGCTGCTGCATGCCAGGGCCAGCGGGGGTCATATAGCACGGCGCGAGCTAGCGCTATAAGATCGGCATCGCCGGTCGACACGATGGCTTCGGCCTGTTCAAAGTCGGTAATCAAGCCTACTGCGACAACTGGAATACCCACAGCCGCCTTGACCGCCCGCGCCAGCGGAACCTGGTAACTGGGGCCGATAGGAATGTGCTGACGGGGGTCCAGGCCACCACTGGAAACGTGAATAGCTGAGCACCCTCTGCTTTCCAGCGCTTTGGCGAAAGCGATGGTCTGCTCGATCTCCCAGCCGGACTCGACCCAATCGGTCGCCGAGACCCTGACGCTGACGGGGCGATCGGCGGGGAAAGCTTCACGGACTGCATCGAAGACCTCCAACGGGAAGCGCATGCGGTTTTCCAGCGAACCCCCGTATTCATCATCGCGCTGATTCGAAATGGGGGATAGAAACTGATGCAGCAGATAGCCATGCGCCCCATGGATCTGCACGGCGTCCAGACCTAGCCTTGCAGAGCGTCTGCTTGCCTCGGCAAATGCATCGCGAATCCGTTGCAGTTCGCTCTTGTCCATGGCAACTGGTGCGTTGTCCTGCGCAGCAAAAGGCAGTGCCGATGGGGAGATGGTCTGCCAGCCATTACTATGCTGGGGAGCCAGTTGATGGCCCCCTTTCCAGGGCACCTCGGTCGATGCCTTGCGACCCGCGTGGGCCAGTTGAATGGCGATGGGGGTATCGGACCAGCGACGTATGCCTTCCAGTGTCCTGCCCAGAGCCGACTCACATTCGTCGGAATACAGTCCGACATCCCCATAACTGATGCGCCCTTCCGGACTGACCGCCGTCGCCTCGATGATCAACAAACCTGCGCCGGACAAGGCAAGATTTCCAAGATGCATCAGATGCCAGTCGGTGGTTTTTCCGTCGTCCGCCGAATACTGGCACATAGGTGCGATGACGATCCGGTTTTTCAGATTCAGGCCGCCGACTTCGGTGGCGGAAAACAACTTGGTTCGACTCATGAAAATATTCCATTCAAATTAACAAGTGGGTATTGGCCAGATGCATACGTGTGTCTTTATCAGGTGACGCATCTCGACTGTACGGTACCCTGCCGAACGCGCAATTCACCCGGTTCCGGCTGCGCCGGAACTGCCCAGCCTCCAAGTCATCAACGGGGCGCTCGCCAAACTCGCAAGGTGCTCAGGCCCCCGGACTGAGCACACCCGTCTTGCTCAAACAGTGGCTCGCTTGCCTCCCCGCTGACGACTTTCCGCTTGGCGGGCTCAAACAGCGCATCCGACAGGGTACCGTACAGTCTAACGAGAATTCATGGCAGGTATCTGTTCAGTGAAATCGTAATCGAGTAACGAAGGACGCCGCGCGTCTATCTATGTGAGCGAGCGCGCGAGTACATCTGGCGCCAACCTAGCGGCCAATCGCGTCATCAAATCCATGCGCTCGCAGCGGGTCAAGCGCAGCTGCCTTTGGACAGCTCGTCGTCAAGAATTTCGCTAACACTCTTGGCGGACACTTTCCCGGCTAGCCCGTCATGGATGCGCTCAGCCAGGAGGGTTTTCAGTTCCGCCCATGCCTGATCGTCATCGGGAAATAACCGTTCAAGCGTGTATTGCTTGATTGTCTTGCCCTGAAGAGCAGCCATGGCCTTCAGGTTTTGGTGCTGCTGGTCGGTCATGTCAATGGTTAGGCGGCTCATGACGATAGCTCCGTAAACTCCCTTAAACCCACATTAGCACATTTGTGGTGTTTTGTTTCAGATCACTTTTGTTTCAGATCACTCATCACCCCATTCGTCAGGCGGTGCCCTATGGCCGATCGGGCGCTGTTGGAGTCCGCTGGTCAGAAGCCAGCCGTCGGGGCATTCCGGCGCAACCGGAACCGGACGACTGCGCCCGGGCGGCCATAGGGCGCCACCGAGCTATCCCACCAACACCATCCCAAATACAAAAAGGCCGGGACACAACGCCCGGCCTCATCGCCCATCCTAGCCCTTACCTCAGCCGCCCGTGACAGTGCTTATACTTCTTCCCGCTGCCGCACGGACACGGATCATTGCGCCCAACCTTCGGCACGCCACCGATCGCCGCCCCTGACCGAGTCGCAACCGGCGGCTCATCCAGACCCGGATCCTCGCCCCGCAAGGCCGCATCATAATCCGAATGGTGATAACGGACATTTTCCAGGGGTGGGGCCTCGGGCTCCTCGACCTCGACCTGCTCGGCCGACTGAATACGCACATTCAGCAGCACCCGAACCGTCTCGTTGCGAATCCGGTCAAGCATATCCGAGAACAGCGTAAACGACTCGCGCTTGTACGCCTGCTTCGGATCGACCTGAGCATAACCGCGCAGATGAATGCCCTGACGCAAATGATCCAGCGACGCCAAGTGTGCGCGCCACTGACTGTCGAGCGCCTGCAGCAGCACCGAGCGCTCGAACGGCGCCCAGCCCTCGATTCCCACAAGCGCGACCTTGGAATCGTAAATCCGGCGCGCCTCAGCAACCACCCGCTCGAGCAGATCGTCGTCGGTCAGGTCAGGTTCCTTTTCCAACATCTCGGCCAGCGGCATATTGATCGACCAATCGGATTCGAGTGTCGATTGCAGACCCGGCACATCCCATTGCTCTTCCATCGATTCTTCGGGGATGTAATTGCGGAATACAGCCGTGATTTCGGCATCGCGCAGATTGGTGATGGTCTCGGCCACGGACTCGGCCTCCAGCACCTCGTTGCGCTGCGAGTACAGAACCTTGCGCTGGTCGTTCGCCACATCATCGTATTCCAGCAATTGCTTGCGGATATCGAAGTTGCGCGCCTCGACCTTGCGTTGTGCCGATTCAATCGAGCGCGATACCATGCGCGCCTCGATCGGCTCGCCCTCGGGCAGGCGCAGGCGCTCCATGATGGCGCGCACGCGCTCGCCGGCAAAGATCCGCATCAACGAATCCTCTAGCGACAGGTAAAACCGCGAAGAGCCCGGATCGCCCTGACGACCGGCGCGGCCACGCAGCTGATTATCAATACGACGCGACTCATGACGCTCGGTACCGATGATGCGCAAGCCACCAGCCGCCTTGACGGCCTCGTTGGCAGGCGCCCATTCTGCGTGGATCGCCGCGATACGGGATTCCTTTTCCTCAGCAGACAAGTCTGGATCGGCGCGCACCAGATCGACTTGCTTGTCGGCACTACCACCCAACACAATATCGGTACCACGCCCAGCCATATTGGTGGCGATGGTGATATGCCCCGGCTTGCCGGCCTCGGCGACGATCTGGGCCTCGCGGGCGTGCTGCTTGGCATTCAGGACTTCATGGGGCAGGCCATCGCGGCGCAGCGCGACCGACAGCAGTTCAGAACTCTCGATGCTGGTGGTGCCGACCAGCACCGGTTGCCCGCGTTTGTGGCAATCAATGATATCGGCCAGGATCGCCTGGTATTTCTCGGCGTCGGTCTTGAAGACCTGGTCGTTCTGGTCATTCCGGGCCATGGGCCGGTTGGTAGGAACGATGACGGTTTCGAGGGAATAAATTTCCTGGAACTCATAGGCCTCGGTGTCTGCCGTCCCGGTCATCCCCGCAAGCTTTTCATACATGCGGAAGTAATTCTGGAACGTGATTGAGGCCAGCGTCTGGTTCTCGTTCTGAATCTGTACGCCTTCCTTGGCCTCCACCGCCTGGTGCAAGCCGTCAGACCAACGCCGGCCGGCCATCAGGCGCCCGGTGAATTCATCCACAATGACCACTTCGCCATCCTGGACCACATACTGCTGGTCCAGGAAAAACAGATTGTGCGCACGCAACGCCACCGTCAGGTGGTGGATCAGGGAAATGTTACGGGGATCGTAGAGCGACTGCCCCTCGGGCAGAATGCCTTTTTCGATCAAAATCTGCTCGGCCTTGATCTGCCCGGCTTCGGACAGATGAACCTGCTGGCTCTTTTCATCGACCCAGAAATCGCCCTCGGGTTCAGGCTCCTGCGGCTTGGGTTCCGCAGCCATGCGCGTCATCAGCGGGGGCACCGAGTTCATCCGCGTGTAGAGTTCGGTGTTGTCGGCGGCCTGCCCCGAGATGATCAGCGGGGTACGTGCCTCGTCAATCAGGATGGAGTCAACCTCATCGACGATGGCAAAGACCAGACTGCGCTGGCGGCGATCCTCGGCGCGGTATTCCATGTTGTCGCGCAGATAGTCGAAACCATATTCATTGTTTGTACCGTAGGTGATGTCAGATCGGTACGCAGCGCGCTTTTCCTCGTTTTCCTGCTGGGGCACCACGACCCCGACACTCATGCCCAGGAAGTTATACAGACGCCCCATCCACTCGGCATCACGGCGGGCCAGGTAATCGTTGACAGTAACGACGTGCACCCCCTCGCCGGACAACGCATTCAGGTAGACCGCCAGCGTCGCCATCAGGGTCTTGCCCTCGCCGGTACGCATTTCAGCGATTTTGCCGTTATGCAGGGCGATCGCACCGAGCATCTGCACATCGAAGTGCCGCATCCCGAACACCCGCTTGCTGGCCTCGCGCACCACCGCAAACGCCTCAGCCAACATCGAATTCAGCGATTTCCCATCGGCGTAGCGCTGGCGAAACTCGACCGTCTTGGCCTGGAGCTCGTCGTCTGACAAAGCAGCGATCGTGGGCTCAAGCGCATTGATCTGCACAACCTGCTTGCGATACTGCTTCAGCAAACGGTCATTTCGGCTGCCAATAATTTTTTTGAACAGGGAAACCATAGGATGTCAATGTTAAGGGTAACGGGACAGTTTAACGCAGCTGCGATGCACCCGCATCGAGCGCCCCCGAGGCATCGGCCAGTCGCTGCGCCACCGGCTCGGGCGGTGCCAAAAACAGAGTGGGGTCCAGTGGGTGGCCCGCCATGCGCACCTCGAAATGCAGATGCGGGCCCGTAGACCGCCCGGTACTGCCAACCTTTGCGATCACCTGCCCCTTGCGCACCAGGTCGCCCGTCTTGACCGCAAGCGAGGACGCATGCGCGTAACGGGTCTGAATGCCATTTCCATGGTCGAGGACCACCATGCGCCCATAACCGTTGACATACCCGGCACGCTCGACAATGCCACCCGAGGCGGCATGTATCGGGGCGCCCCGAGGCGCGGCAAAGTCCAGGCCTTCGTGCATGCGGTGACGGCCCGTCACGGGATTGCGTCGCCAGCCAAACGAAGAGCTCAGGTAAGGATAGGTCACGGGTGAATAGCTAGGCAGGCTTTCCTCGACACCCGCCCGTCGCGACATGGCCAGATCCATCAATGAGTAGGTGTCCTCCTGGGCCGCCACGCGCTGACGCAGGGCATCGAGTTCACGACCTAGCGCCTGGGCACTGCCCTGGGCCGGGTCTGCACCATGGATATCGTCCATGACGCCTTCGGTAGGAAACGCAGCGCTGAGCCCGATTTCAGGATCGGTGTACGAGAGGCCGGCGGCCTCGGTCACACGCCTGCGCACGCCATCGACCGCAATCAGACGCGCTTGAAGTTCGCCGAGCTTGGCCGCCAGGCCCGCCACGCTATCCCGAATCAGTGCGGATTCACGATCCAGCCGTGAGTCCAGGGCCTGGGCCTGCTGATGGTTCATGCCCGGAGCAGGAGCCAGTCTGGATTGCATCCAGGCACCGGACAAGCCCGCAAGCGCCAAAGCGGCGAGCAGGCCCAACAACCTGAGAGTACGGGAATGAAGTGCTGACGATATTGAAAATGGTTTAATCACAGTACTGTATTCATAATGGTTATTCCGATGAACCGCCCGAGTAGTCCTTCGCGCCGACCCAGATCCGAGCAAAACGCGCAGGTTCTGGAGTGGCTGGGCAGCGACCGAAACGGTGCTGGTGTGCTGGAAACTGCCCGGTACCTGCTGGCGGCCGAAGCGCTGATCGCCGATGCCCTGCCCGCTGCGCTGGCGCGCCGGGTAAAAGTGGCCCGTATAGAGGGACAGCGCATGACGCTTTCAGTTCCCGGCGCAGCACACGCCGCACGGCTGCGCCAGAGCGCCCCAAGCCTGATACGGCATCTGGGCGAACACGGCTGGACACTCAGTGAAATTATCGTTCGGGTCAACGCCGGGATGCCTGATACCCAGACCAAAACGACACTTCGGGAAACCCAGCCGCTGGACGCGCAGGCCCTGCAGGCCTTTGCGACATTGGAAAAAAACCTGCGGCCCGGCCCGCTGGCCGATGCAATCGGCCGGCTGCTGAAACACCATCAGGCCTGATCAGGCAAGCTGCCACTCGCGCGTGAACGCCGCAGGCGCAGCCGCCGGCGATTCGTAGGTGACCGATTCCCAGCTTTCCTGCTGCGCCTGCAGCAGCCTGACCAGTTGGTTATTCAGCGCATGGCCCGATTTGCAGGCCACATAGCGGGCGACCAGTGGGCGGCCCACCAGATACAGATCCCCGATGGCGTCGAGGATCTTGTGTTTGACGAATTCGTCTTCGTAACGCAAGCCATCACTGTTCAGGACGCGGTATTCGTCCATCACAATTGCATTATCCAGGCTGCCCCCCCGGGCGAGCCCCATGGACCGCAGCGCCTCGACCTCGCTGGCAAAGCCAAAAGTGCGCGCGCGCGCGAGTCTTTTCGGAAGAATCGCGGGCTAAATCG
>JAKDMO010000099.1 GCA_030452305.1 Alcaligenaceae bacterium
TGGAGCGGCGATCGGGCATGGGGGAAAGTGGCGGGACGGACATTGCACCAAGTTTAACGTTTTATCGTGTGGCCGCCAGGCCTGGCCGACCGCATTTCAGGCAGAAAAACACTATAGTGCAGTGTTTGCGGCAAAGCTCATTATTAATGGAAAGCGCACATGGCGGAATTTTTCGACCTGATCCTGAATATTGATCAGTCCCTTGGGGTTTGGGCCGTGCAGTACGGTGCCTGGATCTACCTGATCCTGGCCTTGATCATATTCGGCGAAACCGGCTTGGTGGTGCTGCCGTTCCTGCCCGGGGATTCACTGCTGTTCATCGCGGGCGCCTTCGGCGCCTCGGGCTTGCTTGATCCCGTTCTATTGGGCGGAATCCTGATCGTGGCGGCCATACTGGGCAATACCGTCAACTATTCGATTGGCCGCTATATCGGCCCCAAGGTATTTTCCACGAACTATCGATTCCTGGATCGCAAGGCCTTGATCAAGACCCACGCTTTCTACGAGAAGCACGGGGGCAAGACCATCGTCCTGTCGCGATTCCTGCCGCTGTTTCGCACCTTTGCGCCATTTGTCGCCGGCGTGGGCAGCATGAGCGTACTGCGCTTTGAACTGTTCAACGTCCTGGGGGCGGTGCTCTGGGTCGGGGGCCTGATTACCCTGGGCTATTTTTTCGGAAACGTGCCCATCATCAAGGAACACCTGAATACCATCGTGCTGATCGGTGTGGCAGCCGCCGCAGTCCCCGCACTGCTGGGCGTGCTGTGGAAGCTGTTAGGCAGGTCTTCGAACGCGGGCTGATCCGGGCGGGTCAGGCGCGTCGGGCCAGTGCCGGCTTGGCAGCGAAATAGTCCTCGATTCCGCTAAGGATAGCTGCGGCGATCCTTTGCTGATGCTTGGGCGAGCGCAGCATCTTTTCCTCGGCCGGATTGCTGATGAACGCGGTTTCGACCAGGATGGACGGGATGTCCGGCGCCTTCAGGACCGCAAAGCCCGCACGCTCGATATGCTTTTTGTGTAGACGATTGATCTTGCCGATCTCCGAGAGCACATTCGTGCCCACCCGGATCGAATCATTGATCTGCGCGGCGGTGGACAGATCCAGCAGCACCTCGGCAACTTGTTTGTTGTGCGCACCCAGATTGACGCCGCCAATCAGGTCGGCGTCGTTCTCGCGCTTGGCCATCCAGCGTGCAGCCGTACTCGTCGCGCCGTTTTGCGACAGGGCATACACCGATGAGCCCCGCGCCGTGGGCTTGATCCAGGCGTCGGCATGGATCGATATAAACAGGTCTGCTTTCACGCGCCGGGCTTTCTGGACCCGCACGTGCAGGGGAACGAAATAGTCCCGGTCGCGGGTGAGGTATGCGCGCATATTGGGCTGCGCATCGATCAATTTTTTCAGGCGCTTTCCGATCTTCAGGACGATGTCCTTTTCGAATGTTCCGCGTTTTCCGATGGCACCGGGATCCTCGCCCCCGTGGCCCGGGTCCAGCGCAATCAGGATAGGACGGTCGCGCACCCCGGATGGCGGGTGAGCGGGTTCTTTTGGCTGCGCTTTGGCCGTCGGGGGCAGTTTCTGGCCGTCCACGGACGGGATTGGGGCTTCGGACGAAGACTGGGCAAGTTGCTCCAGAATCCCCGCGAGGGGATCGTTTTCTGCGTCCTTGAGCAAGGCCAGCAATGGATCCTGTGCAATTCTCGGGTATAGATCAAGAACCAGCCGGTACTTGTACTCAGCTACGGGCTTCAGGGTAAAGACCTGGGGGGCAATCGGTTGCTTCAGGTCGAACACCAGACGCACGACGTGCGGGCGATTCTGTGCAACACGCACGGCACTGATGTAGGGGTCGTTTGGCTTGACCTTGGATACCAGCTCGTTGATGGCGCGACTCATGGACAAGCCATTGATGTCCACGACCAGCCGATGCGGGTTGTCGAGCATGAAATGATCGGCTTTGAGCTCGCTGTCCATTTCAAGCGTGACGCGCGTATATTCGTCGGCCGGCCAAGTCCGTACCGCCAGGATCGTAGCCGCCTGGGCGAGGCGTGGAATAACGGGCAGAACCAGCAAGGTGCAACCGCCCATGAGCAGCTTGCGCCTGGTCGGATTGGCCGTGCGTGTCAGAGGCGGGGCGTGATCAATTGCGTCAGCCATAGTCGTCCTTTATCGCTTTGGGCGCTGAGACATGCGTTGCGGCTGGTGTCGGCATATTCGAGAAAAATATCCAGGTCGGGTGGCGAAAGGACATCCCCTGCCTTCTCCGGCCACTCGATCAGGACGACTGCGGTTTCGGTCATAAGCTCGCGAAACCCGGCGTCCAGCCACTCCTTTGCGTCGCTAAATCTATAGAAATCAAAGTGATAGAAGTATAAGTTAGAAACATTATAGCTTTCAAGCAGCGCATAGCTAGGACTTTTTATTCTTCCGGTCACGCCACAGGCGCGCAGCAGCGCCCGAACGAAGCTGGTTTTACCCGCGCCGAGCTCTCCGCGCAGGTGTATTCGACCGCCTGGACCACATGCCTTGGTGGCCGGATGCCGGCCGCACAGCAGGGGGGCGATCCGGTTTGCCAGTGCGATGGTCGCGTCTTCATCCTGCAGGTGCAGGCGCAGTGTATGCGGCGTCGGTGCGGACGGCATGGGCACTCCTTAGAAAACCAGCGCCAGCCACATAGGGATGGTAAGCGCCGACAGAATGGTCCCCACGGACATGGTCATGGCAACCAAGGGGCCGTTACCACCCATCTGGGCCGCCAGCACATGTGCGGACGATGATGTGGGCAGCGCGCTGAACAACAGCAACACCTGCTGTTCCATCACCGACAGGCCCAGCGCAGGGCCGATCAGCAAGGCGCATAGAGGCAGCACGAGCAGCTTGGCCGCAACCATCCAGCCAATCAGCGGGGCATGCTGCCTGCCGCCCTTCAGCGATAGGGTCGCGCCCACACACAGCAGGCCGATCACGATACCGCTTTGGCCCAGTCGGCCCAAAGCGACATTCAGTGCATCCGGGATGGGCACGGCCAGGAAATTGCAGATCAGTGCCAGGACGGTTGCCAGGATAAAGGGATTGCGTGCGATCGCCGCCAGAGCGCGCCCGCCGTTGCGGCTTGCCAGGGCATGGACCGCAGCAATGTTGCTGATGGGCACGGCGAAACCGACGATCACCGCCATCACACTTTGGGCGCCCGCCAGATGCATGCCGCCCGCGATCGACAGGCCGATATAGGTGTTGAACCGAAAGCCACACTGAGCAAGCGATGCATGGCTGGCAGGATCGGGACGCAACACCGGTCGTGCGAGCCAGGCCAGGCCGATCCCGCAAGCCATGATTGCCACCGCCGCAGCCAGCAGTGTCGAGGCACTGCCCAGGCTCAGCGGCGAGCGCGTAATCGAATGGAACAGCAGGGCCGGAAACAGCACGAAATAGACCAAACGTTCGGCATTGACGAAGAATCGGCGGTCAAAACCCAACAGATGCAGCAGCGCCCACCCCAGTGCGACGAGCAAGAAATCCGGCAGGACGAGAGGAATGACAGACATGAAGGATGCACAACGATACGTCGCGCTATTGTACGCGGAGCCTGCCGAAGCATCCCTTTACTTTATAATGGCCGGCCGCGTCTCCTTAGTTAAATGGATATAACTTTCCCCTCCTAAGGGAAGATTGCAGGTTCGATTCCTGCAGGAGACGCCATGATTGCCAGGCTGGCTGGCTATCCAGCACCAATCCTGAGCAAAGGCACCTTAATTTTGTGACAACACATATTAGTCGTGTCAAAATAAGACTTTGACTGTGGGTGGAGAACAAAATGCGGACGCTAGTAGCCGTGATTGCTCTTGGGGTTCTGGCGGGGTGCTCGACTTATTCAACCAATCGATATGCCAGTTCGACCCACAACGCAATGCTCTTGGCTCCCCTGAAGGGCGGGCAAGTCCAGGTCGGCGAGTTCACGTCGTCTGTGAAGAACAAAAAAACTGGTGGTGATCAGACGGAAATCATGTGCCGTGCGGTGGGCCCGGTCAGAACGCCCGACGGCGAGTCGTTTGCCGATTACATCCGCAACGCCATGGTGGACGAAATGAAGGTGGCTGAGGTCTACGCGCCTTCTGCGCCCACCGTCATTTCCGGCAATTTGGATGCCATCGACTTTTCCTCTGGCATTGGCCACTGGACCATGAGCCTGACGCTTACGTCCAATAACGGCAAGTCCATGACCATGAACGAAAAATATCCGTACAAGATCAGCTATTGGGGGCAGACAGCCTGCTTCCTGACGGCCCAGGCTTTTGTGCCTGCTGTACAGGATTTAGTCGGGAAGGCCGTCCTTTCTGCCGAGTTCAACGGCCTGCTCGCCCAGTAGGCGGCAGGAGTCAGGATTCGTCCCGCCCCAGTGCGGCATGCACCGCCTGGCCGCCCAATTGTTCCGCCAGTACGCTTGAGGCCAGGCTGATCAGGTAACCCCTGCGTCCCCCGTTCAGATAGATGACTGGATACTCCAACAGGCTTTCCTCGAACCAGACGGGCATGCGCTTGCGGGTGGCAAAGGGCGAGGTGCCCCCGACCTGGTAGCCCGAATGCCGTTGCGCGGTCTCGGGTGTGCAGGGGGCGATTTTCTTGGCACTCGTCTGGCGTGCCAGATTTTTGGTGGATACCTCGCAGTCCCCGTGCATCAGGATAATCAGGGGCTGGCCGTGTTCGTCTTCCATGATGAGGGTCTTGGCGACCTGATGAGGATCGATGCCCAGTTGGCGGGCAGCCTCGCGGGCGCCGCCGTGATCGACGTATTCGTATGGGTGCTCATCAAAAGCGATGCGCTGCTGGCGCAGCCAGTGAGTGGCCGGGGTTTCCGATGTGTGTTTGGTTTTCATGGGGCTCAGGCGCGTGGGTGATGTTGCGCATGCAGGGTTTTCAGGCGTTCGCGCGCCACATGAGTATAGATCTGGGTGGTGGAAATGTCGGCGTGGCCGAGCAGCATCTGTACGACCCGCAGATCGGCACCGTGGTTCAACAGGTGCGTGGCGAAGGCATGGCGCAGCACATGCGGTGACAGCGGCGTGTGGATATCGGCTTTCAGCGCGTATTTCCGGATGATCAGCCAGAAGGACTGACGCGTCATCGCCGCCTGGCGTGCCGTGACGAACAGCGCATCGCAGGGCTTTCCCCCCAGCAGGGTGGGGCGCGCCTGCTTTATGTAGCGCGCGATCCAGTCCAGGGCTTCCTCGCCCAGGGGAACCAGCCGATCCTTGCCGCCCTTGCCCATGACCACGCGCAGTACCCCTTCGGTCATGCTGGTGTCCTGGACTTTCAGGGAAATGAGTTCACTGACACGCAGACCCGTGGCGTAGAGTGTTTCGATCATGGCCCGGTCGCGCAGGCCCAGCGTGCTATGGGTATCGGGTGCGTCCAGCAGGGCTTCGACCTGCGCTTCGGACAGGGTTTTCGGAAAGCGCGCCGCCTGCCTTGCGGTATGCACCCCCAGACAGGGATCCTGTGTGCATAGTCCACGACGTATGGCCCAGAGGAAAAACCGGCGCAGCGCCGCCAGTCGCCGGTTGGCGGTCGATGCCTTGCTGTGTGTGTACTGGGCGGCAAACCATTCCTGGATATCCGCAGCCGTTGCCTGCTCTGGTGGCAAGTGGCAACGTGCGTCCAGCCATAGGGCGAAACGGCAAAGGTCGCGCCGGTACGCTGACAGCGTATTGTCCGCCAGGCCGTCCTCTAACCACAGGGTTTCCAGGAATGCATCAATCGAGGCCGGAGCGGTGGCAGGGGGGCGGGTGGGGTTCATCACGCTATTCTAGTGTTCCAATTGGCTGAATATCGATACATAGTCACGTATATTACGAGGGTTACCGATCCTGACAGGAGGATGATGATGACGCTGCGAAGTGTCGTGGCGGTCTTTGTGCTGCTTGGCGCCATGTCGCCGGCGATGGCGGCCGAGGTGATGGTTTCGGCTGCGGCCAGCCTGAGCAATGCCTTCAAGGACCTGGCTGTGCAGTTCGAGGCTGACCACCCGGGGGTGGAGGTGCTGACCACGTTTGGGGCTTCGGATGTTGTGCTGCAGCAGATCATCCACGGTGCGCCGTCGGACGTCTTTGCGTCGGCCGATCAGACGGCCATGGACAAGGCGGTTGGAGCCCTGGCGGTGGACCCGTCCACGCGTCGGAATTTCGTGCGCAACGAGGTCGTGCTGATCGTGCCGGCCGATAACCCCAAACATATTGAATCGGTCAAGGATCTGCACGGCGATTCGATCAAGCGTGTGGCGTTCGGCAACCCGGCTTCAGTGCCAGTGGGGCGTTATGCCCAGGCCGCACTTGAACAATCCGGTGACTGGGATGCTGTAAAGAAACACGAAATACTTGGCCAGAATGTGCGCCAGGTGCTCAGCTATGTCGAGCGCGGCGAGGTGGATGCCGGCTTCGTGTTTGCCACAGATGCGGCCATCATGAAGGACAAGGTCAAGGTCGTGCAGTCCGTCCAGACTCCGCAACCCGTGGTGTACCCGATTGCACTGGTTCAGCGTGACGGCCGTTCGGCCTACGCCCAGGCATTCGAGGATTTCATTATGTCTGAAAAAGGACAGGCCGTGCTGAGGCAATATGGTTTTTACAAACCCTGAACTGACATTGCGGCGGATCGACGAGGCGTACTTTGGATAGCGTTTGGGTTCCCCTGTTGTTGTCCTTGAAGGTGGCCGGTTGGGCGACTTTTTTTGCCGCGGTACTAGGCATTGCCTGCGCTTATGGGCTGTCGCTGTGGCAGTCGCGGTGGTGCGATCTGGTGGACGCCATCCTGACCCTGCCCATGGTGCTGCCGCCCACGGTGACCGGATATTATTTGCTGGTTCTGCTGGGGCGGCGCGGCTGGCTCGGGTCCTGGCTTGCCCAATGGGGCATCGAACTCGTCTTTACCTGGCAGGGCGCGGTGGTGGCGGCGACAATCGTCGCCTTTCCCATGGTGCTCAAGGCCGCGCGGGCGGCCTTCCTGGATGTGGATCACCGACTCGAGGACGCTGCGGCTGTGCTGGGCATTGGGCGTCTGGGCATTTTTGTTCGCGTGACGCTGCCTTTGGCCGTGCGCGGTATTCTGGCCGGTGTCTTGCTGGCCTTTGCGCGCGCGCTCGGCGAGTTCGGTGCAACCTTGATGGTGGCCGGCAGCATACCGGGACGCACCCAGACCCTTTCCATATCAATCTACGAGGCCGTCCAGGCCGGCGACGATGGCTACGCGAACCTTCTGGTTCTGGTGACCTCGGTGACCTGCGTCCTTGTGCTGTGTGTGGTCGCATGGTTGACTCCGGGCGTCGCGCGTCGGGGCGCGAGGGCGAGGCCATGAGTCTTGACGTGCAGGTCTATCGCGTGATGTCTTCGGGCCTGGACGAATTCGTGCTGGATATCGAGATGCAGACCGATGTGCGACGTGTGGCCTTGTTCGGCCCATCCGGTGCGGGAAAAAGTCTCACCATGCAGGCGATTGCCGGGCTGCTGCGCCCCACGCGTGGGCGCATAGTGATCAACGGATCTGTCTTGTTCGATTCGGGGAAGGGGATCGACCTGGCACCCCGGAAACGGCGTCTGGCTTACCTGTTTCAGGACTATGCGCTCTTTCCGCATCTGAACGTACGCCAGAACATCTGCTTCGGGCTGCGGAAAGGCCTTTTGAACCACTATGGTCGTGATGTACCCGCCGCCACACGTCGCTGGATCGATGCCTTTCACTTGGGCGGGCTGCTGAATCGCTATCCGGCGCAGATTTCCGGCGGCCAGCGTCAGCGGGTTGCCCTGGCTCGCGCCCTGTCCACCGATCCGGGCGTACTGCTACTCGATGAGCCCTTATCGGCGCTGGACGCAGGTCTGCGGCATG
This sequence comes from Alcaligenaceae bacterium, assembly GCA_030452305.1. GTDB lineage: Bacteria > Pseudomonadota > Gammaproteobacteria > Burkholderiales > Burkholderiaceae_B > Castellaniella. The sequence goes on from JAKDMO010000099.1 coordinate 7,877, forward strand.
ACATGCGCCTGGAACTGGCCGCCATGCAGGCGCAGATCGATATTCCCACCGTGCTGATCACTCATGATCCGGCCGATGTCGGGGTACTGGCCGATGAAGTATTCGAAATCGCCCACGGGCGCATCCTGAATCAGGGCCCAGCGTCGATACTGAAGGCGCCCTGACCCAAGTCCTGTTAGAATTTCCTTTGGCGGGCCCCTTCGCATGGTTCGGCGGTGAATCTGGTCAGGTCGGGAACGAAGCAGCCACAGCCGTGCAGAGCCAGTGCCGAAGTCAGGCTCGCCTCTTCTTTCACCCCTTGCGGCGTATTCATGAGCTATCTCGTCCTGGCGCGCAAATGGCGGCCACGTTCCTTCGACACGCTGATTGGGCAGGACCACGTGGTCAGGGCGCTTACACATTCCTTGTCGACGGGCCGACTGCACCACGCCTGGTTGTTTACAGGTACACGTGGCGTAGGAAAGACCACGCTGTCGCGCATCCTGGCCAAGTCACTGAATTGCGAACAAGGCATCAGCCCCACGCCCTGCGGACATTGTGCGGCCTGCACCGAAATAGACGCCGGGCGCTTTGTCGACTATATCGAGCTCGACGCCGCCTCGAATCGTGGCGTGGACGAAATGACCCAGATCCTCGAGCAAGCCGTCTACGCGCCGTCCTCGGGCCGCTACAAGGTCTACATGATCGACGAAGTGCATATGCTGTCCGGGCATGCCTTCAACGCGATGCTGAAAACCCTCGAAGAGCCGCCTGCGCATGTCAAGTTCATACTCGCCACAACCGACCCGCAAAAGATCCCGGTCACGGTTCTGTCGCGCTGCCTGCAGTTCAATCTGAAGCAGATGACGGTGCCGGCGATCATCGAGCACCTGTCACACGTCCTGACTGAGGAATCCTTTTCCTTCGAGCCGCAGGCACTGCGGCTGATTGCCCAGGCGGCGTCAGGTTCCATGCGCGATGCCTTGTCCCTGACCGACCAGGCGATCTCGTTCAGTGCAGGGCAGCTCAGTGCCGAGGCGCTGCGGGAAATGCTGGGCACGCTCGACCAGCATCATCTGGTGGCGCTGCTGCGTGCATTGGCTGCCGGGGATGCGCGCGGCATGCTGGCGGTCGCTGATGACCTGACCTTGCGGGGTCTGTCCTGTCAGGCAGCGCTGGCTGATTTGGCTGTGTTGCTGTCGCGCATCGCAATCGCGCAGCGTCTGGGCGCCGCCCAGGCCGATGATCCCATGGCAGAGGATATCGAATCGCTGGCTCAGATTTTGCAGCCCGATGAGGTCCAGCTGTTTTATTCCGTAGCGGTCAACAGCCGCCACGAACTGTCCCTGGCACCGGATGAGTACGCCGGTTTCGTCATGACCTGCTTGCGCATGCTGGCCTTGCTGCCGGCCGATCGCATTGTTCCACCCATGCCTCCCGCCCCGGAAACGGCCGCGCGGCATTCGAATGATCCGGTCCCTGCTGAACCGACACCACCCGCGCCGGTAGCGTTTGCGCCTGTTCTGGCTGCACCGCGTGTGGCTGAACCGATCGTGACCAAGCCCATTGCGCGTGA
>JAKDMO010000307.1 GCA_030452305.1 Alcaligenaceae bacterium
CGCCGATGATGTTGGCGATCGTTGCCGTTGGGGCGATGGCCACGCAGTTTGAGTTGCGCATGCCGTGGGCCTGGATATGTTCGCGCAAGGGGGTCCAATCTATGCGTGAGCTCATGTCGATCTCGACATGGCCGCCGCGCTCCTCGCGCAACAGATCCAGAGAATCCTGTGGCAGGATGCCACGGTCCCACAGGGATCCTGAATAGCTTTCGTACCGGCCACGTTCCTTGGCCAGCGCGCTGGATGCGGAATACGCGTAATAGCAGACGGCTTCGGCGGATTCGTCAGAGAAGGCGACGGCGGCTTCGGACCCGAACGGCACCCGCATTTTCAGCAGGCAGTCCTGAAAGCCCATCATGCCCAGGCCGACCGGACGATGGCGCAGGTTCGAGTTGCGCGCCTTGGGCACCGCGTAATAGTTGATGTCGATGACGTTGTCCAGCATGCGCATGGCGGTCGTGACCGTTTTGCGCAGCTTGTCGTGATCGATTTCAAATGTACCGTCGGCGGTTTCCTTCAGGTGTGCGGTCAGGTTGACCGAGCCGAGGTTGCATACAGCGATTTCGGTGTCGCTGGTATTCAGCGTGATCTCGGTGCACAGATTCGAGCTGTGAACCACGCCCACGTGCTGCTGGGGCGAGCGGATATTGCACGGATCCTTGAACGTCAGCCACGGGTGGCCGGTTTCGAACAGCATCGAGAGCATTTTGCGCCACAGCGTAACAGCGGGGATTTTTTTGAACAGCGTGATTTCACCGCGCTCGGCCTTTTGTTCGTAGCCGACATAGGCCTGCTCGAAGGCGCGCCCCACCTTGTCATGCAGATCGGGCGTATCGGATGGCGAGAACAGCGTCCATTCGGCGTTGTCCATGACGCGTTTCATGAACAGGTCGGGGATCCAGTTGGCGGTGTTCATGTCGTGCGTGCGGCGGCGCTCGTCGCCGGTGTTCTTGCGCAGTTCCAGGAATTCCTCGATATCCAGGTGCCAGGTTTCCAGGTAGGCGCATACGGCGCCCTTGCGCTTGCCGCCCTGGTTGACGGCCAGCGCCGTGTCATTGACGACTTTCAGGAAGGGTACGATGCCCTGGCTCTCGCCGTTGGTGCCCTTGATGTGGCTACGCAGGGCGCGTACAGGCGTCCAGTCATTGCCCAGGCCGCCGGCGTATTTGGCGAGCAGGGCGTTTTCCTTGATGGCTTCGTAGATACCGGCAAGATCGTCCGATACGGTCGTCAGGTAGCACGACGAGAGCTGCGAATGCAGGGTGCCGGAATTAAACAGCGTGGGCGTCGAGCTCATGAAGTCAAAGGACGACAGCACGTTATAGAACTCTATGGCGCGGTCTTCGCGGTGGATCTCGTTCAATGCCAGGCCCATCGCCACGCGCATGAAGAACACCTGGGGAAGCTCGATGCGGCGCCCCGAGATGTGCAGGAAGTAGCGGTCGTACAGGGTTTGCAGGCCCAGATAATTGAACTGCTCGTCGCGCTCTGCGGCCAGGGCGTCAGCCAGGCGCGGCAGATCGAACGAGGCCAGCTTTTCGTCGACCAGCCCGGCCTCGATGCCGGTCTTGATGAATTGCGGAAAGTATTCCGCATAGTCTGTGGCCATGTCGGCCTGGGAGCATTCGCGGCCTAGCACTTCCTTGCGGATCGTGTGCAGCAGCAGGCGCGCCGTCACCTGGCTGTAGGCCGGGTCGGTTTCGACGCGTGCGCGGGCAGCCAGGATCGCGGACTTGTAGACTTCGTCGACCGGAACACCGTCGTACAGGTTCTTGACCGTTTCCTGCAGGATGCCATCGACATCGATTTCAATCGGCAGATTGTGGGCGGCCTCGACGATCGTGCCGCGCAGCCTGGCCAGGTCCAGCGGGCGGCGCAGCTCGCCGTCCAGCACATGCAGCGACGGTTGCTCGACCTGTGCCACGGGTGCCTGGCTGTCGGCCTCCTGCCGGCGGGCTTGGGCGCGCTTTTCGCGGTACAGCACATAGGCGCGCGCCACGTCGTGCTCGCCCGAGCGCATCAGGGCGAGTTCCACCTGGTCCTGGACTTCCTCGATGTGGAACGTACCGCCACCGGGGCGGTTGCGCACCAGCGCGCTGACGACGTGGGCCGTCAGAGTCTCGACCTGTTCACGCACACGCGCCGAGCCTGCGCTCTGGCTGCCGTGAACAGCGAGGAAGGCCTTGGTCATTGCGACGACGATCTTGCTGGGCTCGAAACCCACAACGGCACCGTTGCGGCGCATGATGTGAAAGCTTTGCCATGTGTCGGCCTCAGTCGCCGGC
>JAKDMO010000016.1 GCA_030452305.1 Alcaligenaceae bacterium
CGCGTCGAAGGTCCTGAGCAGGATGGCCAGAACCACCAGCAGCACGGGCACGGCGATGCGCATCAGGCCCGAGAGCTTGCTTTTGGCCAGGATGCCGATGGCGGCCAGGATCGAGGCGGCGGCCAGGATCCAGGTGAAATCACTGGTGGTGGCGCGCAGCATCGCGTAGAACGGCGTGAAGTACCAGACCGGTGCGATGTGCGGCGGGGTCTTTAGCGGGTCGGCCGGAATGAAGTTGTTGTATTCCAGGAAGTAGCCGCCCATTTCAGGGCCAAAGAAGACAATCGCAGCGAACACGATCAGGAAGCCCGCCACGCCAACCATATCGTGCACGGAGTAGTAGGGGTGGAAGGGAATCCCGTCGGCCGGGCGACCGTATTTGTCTTTGGGGCCTTGCTTGATTTCGACGCCGTCGGGGTTGTTTGAGCCCACCTCGTGCAGCGCGATGATGTGCGCGACCACCAGGCCGATCAGAACCAGCGGGATGGCAATCACGTGGAAGGCAAAGAACCGGTTCAGTGTGGCGTCGGATACGACGTAGTCGCCGCGAATCCACAACGAGAGCTCAGGCCCGATAAAGGGGATGGCCGAGAACAGGTTCACAATCACCTGGGCGCCCCAGTAGGACATCTGGCCCCAGGGAAGCAGGTAGCCGAAGAAGGCTTCGGCCATCAGGCACAGAAAGATGCTGACGCCAAAGATCCAGACCAGCTCGCGCGGCTTGCGGTACGAGCCGTAGAACAGGCCGCGCAGCATGTGCAGGTAGACCACGACGAAGAACATCGACGCGCCGGTAGAGTGCATGTAGCGGATGAACCAGCCGCCCGGGACCTCGCGCATGATGTATTCGACAGACTCGAAGGCGAAGCGCGCATCGGGTTTGTAGTTCATGACCAGGAAGATCCCGGTGACGACCTGGATGACCAGCACCAGCAGTGCGAGCGAGCCAAAGAAATACCAAAAATTGAAGTTCTTTGGCGCGTAGTACTCGGACATATGTTCTTTGAAAAGACTGGACGCCGGGAAGCGCCGGTCAATCCAGCCCATCAGTCCTGTCGTCTCGACGATTTTTTCAGCCATGGATGGCTCCTGAAATTTTGTTGTCAAAGAAGGATGACCATCGGGTCATCAGGCCTTGGTGTTTTCGTCTACGCCGATAGTGATATGCATGCCATCGGCTGAGAAGACATAGGGCGGGACTTCAAGGTTGTCGGGCGCCGGCTTGTTTGCGAACACGCGGCCGGCCAGGTCAAATGTGGAGCCGTGGCAGGGACATAGCCAGCCGCCAGGCCAGTCTGCCGGCAGCCCAGGTTGCGGGCCGGGCTGCAGGTGCGGGGTCGGCGAGCAGCCCAGGTGGGTGCAGATGCCGATGCACACGAAATATTCGGGTTTGCGCGAACGCCATTCGTTTTCGGCGAAGGGGGGCGTGAAGCCCGGGCGTTTGGATTGTGGGTCGGCCAGTTCGTCGTCGTGCTTGGGCAGGGCGTCGAGTTCAGCCTGGGTGCGGCGTACGATCCAGATCGGCTTGCCGCGCCATTCGACCGTCATCATATGGCCTGGAGCCAGCCCGGAGATATCGGCCTCGACCGGCGCACCGGCCGCGCGGGCCTTATCGGAAGGCGCGAATGAGCCGACGAAGGGCACCGCCGTCGCCACGCCCACAACGCCGCCTAGAGTACAGGTGGTCGCCACCCACAATCGGCGCGAAGGATCAGGTGGGAGGGTTGGGTCGACTGCGCCCTCTGCGTCGGACTGTGTCGTGTTCTGACTCATTCTAGTATCCCTTGAATCTGCCCTGTGGGCATGGCATTTACTATTTTTACTTGCTGCATCAGGTTCTTCAACCGCGTATTATAGCGTTACCCCAAGCAGGGGTGAAATCCACAGGAGATCATCATCATGAGCAAAGCGCAGGGCTTTATCAAGGAATTCCGCGAATTCGCTGTCAAGGGCAACATGATGGATCTGGCCATTGGCGTGATTATCGGCGCCGCGTTTGGCAAGATCATTGATTCCATCGTCAATGATTTGGTGATGCCTGTCATCAGCTACATTCTGGGGGGCGATGTCAATTTCGATAATTTGTTCCTGGTGCTGCGTCAGCCCGAGGGCTATACCGGCGAGATGACCAGTGACGCTCTGAAGGAAGCCGGGGCGGTGTTGTTCGCCTGGGGGCATTTCCTGACGGTGTTCATCAACTTCCTGCTTCTGGCCCTGGTGGTGTTCATGCTGGTAAAGATGGTGAACAACGCGCGCAAGCAGTTCGAAAAGCCTGCCGCCCCGGCTGCGCCGCCCGCCACGCCCGAGGATGTGCTGTTGCTGCGTGAAATCCGCGACTCGTTGAAAAAATAAACGCGGTTCGGCAGCCCCGTCGGGCCTAGACGGGGTTGTCGATGTCGATGAACTCGTACCGTATGCCGAATTGCGCGGCAATGGCTGCGCCCAGCGCCTGTACCCCGTAGCGTTCGGTCGCGTGGTGGCCTGCGCCGATGAAGGCCACGCCGGTTTCGCGTGCCAGGTGTACGGTGGGTTCCGAGACCTCGCCTGTCAGGTAGGCATCGGCCCCGGCGGCGATTGCGGCGTCCATCATGCCTTGTGCGGCGCCTGTACACCAGGCGATGTGTCGTACGGGCTGGTCTGTAGTCCCAATCAACAGCGGTATGCGCCCCAGCGCACGCCCGATCGATTTCCCCAATTCAGACAGCGTACTGTTCGTGCCCGGTCGGCCCAGCCACACCAGGTTTTCAGGCCCGCAGCGGCGCGGGCTGTCCTGCTCGTCCAGATCGGGTTGGAACCCCAGGATGCGCGCAAGCTGGGCGTTATTGCCCAGGGTCGGGTGCGCATCCAGTGGCAGGTGGTAAGCCAACAGGCTGATGTCGTGCTGCAGCAGGGCGGCCAGGCGTGCGCGCTTGGGTCCGCGGATACACGGATCCTCGTTTTTCCAGAACCAGCCGTGGTGCACCAGGATCGCATCCGCCCCTTTTTCGATGGCTGCGTCGATCAGGGCTTGCGAAGCGGTGACTCCGGCGATAATGTAACGGACATGTTCACGCCCTTCGACTTGCAAGCCGTTGGGGCAGTAGTCCCTGAACTGGCTGGGCTGCAGGGTCGCGTCGACCCATGCCGTCAATTCATGTAGGGGTATCGATGTCATTGAAGTTCCTCATCTGAAAGGCGTTTCCACGTATATGCAACGATTGTGGCTGATTTTCGCGCAGACTGTCACGGTGTGCCTGGGCATCCTGTTTATCGTGATCACGCTGCGCCCGCAGTGGCTGGAGGCCGAAGGGCCGTCGCCGGCGCCCGGGCGGGCTGCAGAATCTGCCGACGCGCACCAGGCTGCGGTGCAGACCTATGCGCCGGCCGTTGCGCGCGCCGCGCCCGCAGTGGTCAATGTGTACACGGCAAAGCATGTGGACGTACCGCTGGTGCCGCTACCCAGTGATCCTGGGCTGAACCGCTTGTTTCGCCAACTACCCGGATTCACGCGGCGCCAGACCAGCACCAGCCTGGGGTCGGGCGTGATCGTGCGTGCCGATGGCTATATTCTGACCAACTATCATGTGATCGAGGCGGCCGATGCGATCGAGGTGGCGCTGCGCGATGGGCGCCAGTCTGTGGCGCGCATTGTGGGGGCCGATCCCGACAGCGATCTGGCGGTGCTGAAGGTCAATATGGACAAGCTGCCGGCGATCTCGTTCAACAGCGGGCACCAGGTCCAGGTGGGCGATGTGGTGCTGGCGATCGGCAATCCTTTTGGCGTGGGGCAGACCACGACGATGGGTATTGTGTCGGCGCTGGGACGCAATCGCCTGGGCATCAATCTGTACGAAAACTTCATTCAGACCGATGCGGCGATCAATCCGGGGAATTCCGGCGGTGCGCTGGTGAATACAGCGGGTGATCTGGTGGGCATCAATACCGCTATCTATTCGGAAAGCGGGGGCTCGCTGGGGATCGGATTTGCCATTCCTGCTGTGGCGGCGCACAAGATCATGGACGAGATCATCGAGCATGGTGTGGTCACGCGTGGCTGGCTGGGTATCGAGCCCCAGGACATCACGCCGGAACTGGCGCGTGCATTTCGTCTGAAAAACGACCAGGGGGTGATCATTGCGCGGGTGCTGCGCAATGGGCCGGCTGCGCGTGCCGGAATCCATGTGGGCGATATTGTGCGCAGTCTGAACGGGCACCCGGTGCTGGATTCGGTGGATCTGCTGAATCGGATGGCACCCTTGGGCAAGGGCGACACGGCCCACCTCGGCCTGCTGCGCGAGGGTCGGACCATGGAACTGGATGTCAAAGTAGGGGTGCGCCCGCCCTTGCGCCGAAAGTGACCAACGGGCGGGTTGCGTCGGCTTAATCCTCGGCCGGATCGGTCGGGCTGGTTTCCTGATCGGTGGCTGCGTCCTGCTCGGCCTTTTTGCGTTCCAGCGTGCCGGCGACCAGGATGCCGACCTCGTAGAGCAGGCATAGCGGCGTGGCCAGCATCAGTTGGCTGAGGACGTCGGGGGGCGTGACCACGGCTGCGACCACGAATGCCCCGACTATGACATAGCCGCGAATTTCGCGCAGTTTCTGGACCGTGACGACGCCGGTCTTGACCAGCAGGATCACTGCGATGGGTACCTCGAAGGTGACGCCGAACGCAATGAACATCGTGAGCACGAAATTCACATAGGCCTCGATATCCGGGGCCGGCGTGATGGAGGCGGGTGCGAAGTTCGCGATAAAGCTGAAAACCGTGTGGAAGACCACAAAATAGCAAAATGCCATACCCAGCAGGAACAGCAGTGTGCTGGACAGGATCAGCGGCAGCGCCAGGCGCTGCTCGTGGCGATACAGGCCCGGGGCGATGAAGGCCCAGGCCTGATAGAGCACAACGGGCAGCGACAGGACGAACGCGGCCAGCATCGTGACCTTGATCGGCACCATAAAGGGGGTGATCACCCCCGTGGCGATCATGCGGGTGCCGGCGGGCAGCGAGGCCAGCATAGGTTGGGCCAGTACGTCGTAGATGGCCGATGGGCCGGGGTACAGGAACAGCACGACGAATATGCCGAGCACGACCATGACCGCACGCAGCAGACGCGTACGCAGTTCGACCAGGTGCGAGATGAAGGTGTCCTGGGGGGAGTCGTCGCTGGCGTCGGTCATGCTGGCTTGTCAGTGGAAGGTGTGGCAGGCACGGGTTCAGCCGGGGCCCGAGCGGGTGCCGGTGCCGGGGATGCAGCCTGCACGGGATCAGGCGGATTTGCATCGGCCGGTGGAGGGGCGGGTACGTCAGGCGCAGCAGGAAGGTCCGGCCTTGTGGAGACGTCGGAGTCGGTTGCGGGTGGATCGTCGGTCGTCGGCTTGACCAGGTCCTGTGCGTCCTGGAGGGCTTTTTTTGCCTCGTCGATGGGTGCGCTGACCGAGGATTCGACGGTGGACTGGACCTCGGACATGGAGTCCTTTACCGAACGTGCGGCATCCTGGATCTGGCCCTTGAGGTCGCCGATGTCCTTCAGGTCCATTTCCTGCTGGATGTCGGATTTGACGTCGCTGACGTAGCGCTGCGCACGCCCGATCAGGTGGCCGATGGTGCGGGCGACCTTGGGCAGGCGTTCGGGGCCGATGACGATCAGCGCAATTACGCCGATCAGCATCAGTTCGCTGAAGCTGACATCAAACATGTTGCGGACCTACGCGTTCAGAAAAAGACGATGCCATCAGGTGTTGTCCGATTTTTCCTTGGCCTGCACGTCGATTGTGTTGTTGTCCTCGACCTGCTGGGTGACAGAGGGTTTGTCCTCGTCCTTGGCGTCTGTCATGCCTTTTTTGAAGCCTTTGACCGCGCCGCCCAGGTCTTCGCCCATGTTGCGCAGCTTTTTGGTGCCGAAAATCAGGGCCACGATGACCAGAACGATCAACCAGTGCCAAATGCTGAAACCACCCATGATGTGTCTCCGTTATGCGGCGGGTGCCGCGCGTTTGCTCCAGGGGCGCGCGCCCCCGATGATGTGAAAATGAAGGTGGGCGATTTCCTGCCCGCCTTCGATACCGGTGTTTGCCACCAGCCTGAAACCGCCTTCGGGACCCGGGTTGCAGCCGTTGTCGTATGCGATCTTTGGCACCAGGAGCATCATTCTACCCAGCCAGTCCAGATCCTGCGGGCTGATGCCGGCCAGGGACTCGACATGGTGTTTGGGGATCAGCAGGATATGCACGGGTGCGGCCGGGTTGATGTCGTGGAACGCCAGGAACTCGTCGTCCTCGTAGACCAGGGTCGAGGGGATGTCGTGCCGGGCGATTTTACAGAACAGGCAGTCTAGGGTCATGGTGTGCATTGAAAAACAGGGGCCCGGATTCGGGCCCGTCAACATAGTATCTTGCCACAATTCGCGCCCTTGCTGTGGCCGCAAGGCGGTCTGAGGCGCGGTTCAAGGGTATGCCCCGATGTGTGAGTGCCCTAAGGGGCCTTGCGCGAGGCCTTTTCCTCTAGTCCGGAGACCCCTTCACGCCTTGCGAGCTCGGCCAGAACGTCCTCGGGGCGTAGCCCATAGTGGGTCAGCGCCACCAGGCAGTGGAACCACAGATCAGCGGTTTCGGCCACGATGCGATCGGGGGTGCCGTCCTTGGCCGCCATGACCAGTTCGGTGGCTTCCTCGCCGATTTTCTTCAGGAAGGCATCCGGGCCGCGCGCCAGCAGCTTTGCGGTGTACGAGCGGGCGGGGTCACCGCCCTGGTCGGGGCGGCGCGAGGCCAGGGTATCGGCCAGGCGTGCCAGGACCGAGTCGTCTGGGGGATTCATGATTTCTTTCCTGTGTAGATGTCGGCCGGGTCCTTCAGGACCGGGTCCGTGACCTGCCAGGTTTTGCCATCGGGTGTGGCGTCCAGGCGCCTGAAAAAGCAGTGTTCGCGCCCGGTGTGACAGGCGATGCCGCCGTGTTGGGTGACGGACAGCAGCAGTACATCGCCGTCGCAGTCCAGGCGGATCTCGTGGATGGTCTGGGTATGGCCGGATTCCTCGCCCTTGCGCCACAGGCGCTTGCGCGAGCGGGAGTAGTACACGGCCTGGCCGGTGCGGACGGTTTCGGCCACGGCTTCGGCGTTCATCCACGCCATCATCAGCACCGTGCCGGATTGTGCGTCCTGGGCGATGGCCGGAATCAGGCCGTCCTGGTCGAAGGCCAGGGCGTCGAGCCAGGAGGATTCAGCAGTCATGACGTATGGGGATTCCTTGTTCGGCCATATAGGCCTTGGCCTGTGCGAGGGTGTACTGGCCAAAATGGAAAATGCTGGCGGCCAGCACGGCGCTGGCATGCCCAATTTTCACGCCGTCGACCAGATGCTGCAAGTTCCCCACGCCGCCCGATGCAATGATGGGCACGGGCACTGCGTCCGAGACGGCGCGTGTGAGTTCCAGGTCGAAACCGGATTTTGTGCCGTCGCGATCCATGCTGGTCAACAGCAGTTCGCCCGCGCCGTAGTCGGCCATGCGCTGCGCCCATTGGACCGCATCCAGCCCTGTGGCCTTGCGCCCGCCGTGAGTGAAGATTTCCCAGCGGGGGGCCTCGCCCTCGGCCGAGACGCGCCGGGCGTCCAGCGCCACCACGATGCACTGCGAGCCGTGATGGTCGGCGGCCTCGCGCACGAGTTCGGGCCGGGCCACGGCCGCGCTGTTGATCGAGACCTTGTCGGCGCCGGCATCGAGCAGGCGCTGGATGTCGGTGACTTCGCGCACGCCGCCGCCTACGGTCAGCGGGATGAAGACCTGGCGGGCGACCGCCTCGATGATGGGCAGGATCAGCCCGCGCCCGTCGCTGCTGGCGGTGATGTCCAGGAAGGTCAGTTCGTCGGCGCCCTGTTCGTCGTATCGCCGGGCGATTTCGACCGGATCACCGGCATCGGCCAAATTGACGAAGTTCACGCCTTTGACCACGCGCCCCGCGTTGACGTCCAGGCAGGGGATCAGGCGGCAGCACAGGCCTGCATCGGTTTGCGCGGGGGCGGTCGGCGTGGCGCCGACTGGGGTTTGCCGTGTGTTCATGCCTGGGTCGCGTCCTGGTTGTCGGCGAATGCCTGGGCCTCGGCGAAGTCCAGCGTGCCTTCGTAGAGGCTGCGCCCGAGGATGGCGCCTTCGACGCCGTCGGCTTCCACCTGGCACAGGGCGCGGATGTCGTCCAGCGAGGCCACACCGCCCGAGGCGATGACGGGAATGCGCACATGATGTGCCAGGCGCACGGTGGCTTCGATGTTGACGCCGCTGAGCATGCCATCGCGCCCGATGTCGGTGTAGATGATGCCCTCGCAGCCGTAGTCCTCGAACTTGCGCGCCAGGTCCAGCACGTCGTGGCGCGTGAGTTTCGACCAGCCGTCGGTGGCGACTTTGCCGTCGCGCGCATCCAGCCCCACGATGATGTGGCCGGGGAAGGCCGAGCAGGCATCGCTGAGAAAGCCTGGATCCTTGACCGCGGCGGTGCCGATGATGACGTACGAGATGCCGTGGTCCAGATAGTATTCAATCGTATCCAGGTCGCGGATGCCCCCGCCGATCTGGATGGGAATGTCTTCGTCGGTGGCCGCAACGATGTCGGCGATCGCGTCGCGGTTCTTTGGTATTCCGGCCACGGCACCGTTCAGGTCCACCAGATGCAGGCGGCGCGCGCCCTGGTCGATCCATTGCGTGGCCATGGCGGCCGGGTCTTCTGAAAATACCGTGGCGTCGTCAAGATCGCCCTGGCGCAGGCGCACACAGTGCCCATCTTTGAGGTCAATGGCGGGAATGAGAAGCATAGTCGTCAGTCAATTATCAGAGTGGGGAAAATCCTGGCTGGGCCTTCAGGGGCACCAGTGGGTGAAGTTGCGATACAACTGCAAACCGTGGCCGGAGCTTTTTTCCGGGTGAAACTGTACTGCGAAGATATTATCGGCCGCAATCGCACAGCAAAATTGAGCGCCATAGTGGCTGGTGCCGGCAATCAGTTCGGGGTGTGCGGGTACGGCGTAGTAGCTGTGCACAAAATAAAAATGGGCGTCCTGGGGGATGCCGTGCCACAGGGCGTGGGTGCGCGTCTGGTGGACGGCGTTCCAGCCCATGTGCGGGATTTTCAGGCGCATGGCCTCGCCTGCGGCATGCTCGAAGGACGGTCCTGCAAAACGGCGCACGTGCCCGGGCAGCAGGCCCAGGCTGGGGGTGTCGCCCTCGTCGCTGTGCTGGAACAGCATTTGTTCGCCCACGCACACGCCCAGAAGGGGTTTGTTTCGGGCCGCATCGATGACCGCCTCGCGCAGGCCCGATTCGTCCAGGGTGCGCATGCAGTCGGGCATGGCGCCCTGGCCGGGAAAGACGACGCGATCGGCCGAGGCGATGTCTGCAGCCCGGCGTGCAATGCGCACGTCCTGGTCTGGTGCAGCGGTGCGCAGTGCCCGTTCGACGGAATGAAAATTTCCCATTCCGTAGTCGACGATCGCAATGGTGTTCACGTCAGCCTCAGAGCGTGCCCTTGGTGGAGGGGATGGCGCCGCCGCTGCGTGGATCGACTTCCAGTGCCATGCGCAAGGCGCGGCCAAAGGCCTTGAATACCGTTTCACATTGGTGGTGGGCGTTTTCACCGCGCAGATTGTCGATGTGCAGGGTGACCAGCGCGTGGTTGACAAAGCCCTGGAAGAATTCGCGTGTCAGGTCCACATCAAAGGTGCCGATGCGCGCTCGGGTGAACGGCAGGAAATAGTGCAGGCCCGGCCGTCCGGAAAAATCGATCACCACCCGGGATAGGGCCTCGTCCAGGGGCACGTAGGCGTGGCCATAGCGGCGCAGGCCGGCTTTGTCGCCTGCGGCCTCGGCAAAGGCCTGGCCCAGTGTGATGCCGACGTCCTCGACGGTGTGGTGATCGTCAATTTCCAGGTCGCCCTCGCAGTGCACATCCAGATCAATCAGGCCGTGGCGGGCGATCTGATCGAGCATGTGATCGAGGAAGGGCACACCTGTATCCAGGCGGCGTTCGCCCGTGCCATCCAGATTGATGACGACGTGGATGCGGGTTTCGTTGGTGTTGCGGCGGATATCTGCGGTACGCATGGTGGGTTTCCGTAAGGCAGGGGTCAATCGGCGGAGCCGAGGCGAAAGCGTGCGCTGGAGGCGTGGGCGGGCAGCCCTTCGCCCGTTGCCAGGGTGTCTGCGATGCGCCCGAGCGTTTGTGCGCCGGCCTGCGACACCTGGATCAGGCTGCGGCGTTTCTGGAAATCATACACGCCCAGGGGCGAAGAGAAGCGAGCCGTGCGTGCGGTGGGCAGCACGTGGTTCGGGCCGGCGCAGTAATCGCCCAGCGCCTCGGAGCTGTAGGCGCCCAGGAAAATCGCGCCGGCATGGCGGATGTGCGCCAGCCATTGCTGGGGGTCCTGGGTGGAGATTTCCAGGTGTTCGGGGGCGATGCGGTTGGCGATGTCGCAGGCCTCGGCCATGTCGCGCACCTGGATCAGCGCGCCGCGCCCGGCGAGGCTGGTGCGCAGAATATCCACGCGTGGCTGCGTGGGCAACAGGCGGGCGATCGAGGCCTCGACCGCGTCCAGGTAGGCCGCATCGGGACTGAGCAGAATCGCCTGGGCGAGCTCGTCGTGTTCGGCCTGCGAAAAGAGATCCATGGCGATCCAGTCGGCCGGGGTCGAGCCGTCGGCGATGATCAGGATTTCGCTGGGCCCGGCGATCATGTCGATGCCGACGGTGCCGAATACGCGCCGTTTTGCCGCAGCCACGTAGGCATTGCCGGGGCCGACGATCTTGTCGACGGCGCGCAATGTCTGGGTGCCGTAGGCCAGGCCGCCCACGGCCTGTGCCCCGCCGATGGCAAAGATCCGGTCAACGCCGCCCAGTTCGGCTGCGGCCAGGACCATGGGGTTGCGCACCCCGCCCGGTGTGGGTGTGGTCATGATGACTTCGGGCACGCCCGCGACCTTGGCGGGAATGGCGTTCATGAGCACCGAGGATGGGTAGGCCGCCTTGCCGCCGGGCACATACAGGCCGACGCGGTCCAGTGGCGTGATCTGCTGGCCCAGCATCGTGCCGTCGGCCTCGGTGTAGGTCCAGGTCTGGGCACGCTGGCGTTCGTGGTAGCTGCGCACGCGCTCGGCCGCCGCCATCAGGGCCTGGCGCTGATCGTCGGGCAGGGTGTCGAGTGCGGCCCGCCATTCGCTGCGCGGAATTTCCAGATCGCTCAGGGTTTCGGCCTGGACGTGGTCAAAGCGCTGGGTATAGTCCAGCACCGCTGCGTCGCCCCGGGCCTGTACGTCGCGCAGGATGTCGCGTACGGCATGCTCGATAGCCTCGTCCTGTGTGGCGTCAAAGGCCAACAGTTGGCCCAGGGCCTGGTCAAAGCCGGTGTGGCGGGAATCGAGGCGGTGAATCAGTGGCATGGCAGCGGGCCGTTTGGCCGGGAATAGCGGGTGGGTGGATCAGATATCTTAGCCTGCTTCAGCCATCAATGCGGTCTGATGCGCGGGCAAAGGCATCGATAATGGGCTGCAGGCGGGCGCTGCGCATTTTCAGCGCAGCCTGGTTGATGATCAGGCGTGACGAGATTTCGCGGATTTTCTCGACTTCGACCAGGTGATTGGCGCGCAGCGTGCCGCCCGAGGACACCAGGTCAACGATGGCGTCGGCCAGCCCGACCAGCGGGGCGAGCTCCATCGAGCCATAGAGCTTGATCAGATCGACGTGCACGCCCTTGGCGGCGAAGTGTTCGCGTGCGGCGCGCACGTATTTGGTGGCGATGCGCAGGCGCGAGCCCTGGTGCACCGCAGCCTGATAGTCGAAGCCTTCGGGGACGGCCACGCACAGCCTGCAGCGTGCGATGTTCAGGTCGATGGGCTGGTACAGGCCGCCCGGGTGCTGGGCGATATGTTCGTAGAGCACGTCCTTGCCGGCAATGCCGAAGTCCGCCGCGCCGTACTGCACGTAGGTGGGTACGTCGGATGCCCGTACGATGATGATCTGCAGGTCCGGTGAGTCGGTGGGCAGGATCAGCTTGCGTGAGGTTTCTGGGTTTTCGGTTACACGGATGCCTGCGGCCTCGAGCAGCGGCAGGGTTTCGTCGAAAATGCGGCCCTTGGACAGGGCAAGTGTCAGAGGTTTGTCGATACGTGCCGGACTCATGCGCGATCCCTATTGAATACGGTGTATGCGGGCACCCAGCGCCTGCAGCTTGGCTTCCATGCGTTCGTAGCCGCGATCCAGGTGGTAGATGCGCTCGACCGTGGTTTCGCCCTGGGCGGCCAGGCCGGCAATCACCAGGCTGGCCGAGGCGCGCAGGTCGGTGGCCATGACTGTGGCGCCCGACAGGGATTCGACGCCGGTGACCACGGCGGTGTGGCCGTCGATTTCGATGTCGGCACCCATGCGCTGCAGTTCCTGCACGTGCATGTAGCGGTTTTCAAAGATGTTTTCGGTGATGACGGCCGTGCCCGAGGCCAGGGTGTTCAATGCCATGATCTGGGCCTGCATATCGGTCGGGAAGCCCGGGTATTCGCTGGTGCGGCACCCTGTGGCGTGAGGGCGGCCGTGCATGGAGGCGCGGATCCAGTTCGGGCCGCAGGCGATTTTCATGCCGGCTTCCCTGAGTTTATCGAGGGTGGCGCCCATGGTGCCGGGCGCTGCGCCCTGCAGGGTGATTTCCCCGCCAGTGGCAGCCACGGCACACAGGAAAGTGCCGGCCTCGATGCGGTCGGGAATGATGCGGTGGGTGGCCCCATGTAGGCGCTCGACGCCCTGGATGACGATGCGGTCGGTGCCGTGCCCCTCGATGTCGGCGCCCATGGCGATCAGCAGGTTTGCCAGATCGACGACTTCGGGCTCGCATGCGGCGTTCTCGAGCACGGTGGTGCCGTGCGCCAGCGTGGCCGCCATCAGCAGGTTTTCGGTGCCGGTGACGGTGACCATGTCGGTCAGAATCGAGGCGCCGCGCAGGCGCTCGGCGCCGGCGACGACAAAGCCGTGCTCGATGCGGATCTCGGCGTCCATCGCCGCCAGGCCCTTGATGTGCTGATCGACCGGTCGTTGGCCGATGGCGCAGCCCCCGGGCAGGCTGACGCGTGCCTGGCCGAAGCGCGCCAATAGCGGTCCGAGCACCAGGATCGAGGCACGCATGGTCTTGACCAGTTCGTAGGGGGCTTCCTGGCGGTTGATGTCTGCCGCGCACAGGGTGACGCGACCGCCGGCCTGGCGATCGATCTGCACACCCATGCGGCCCAGCAGCGCCAGCGTGGTGCCGATGTCGCGCAGGTCGGGCACATTTTCCAGGGTGATGGGGTCGCCGGTCAGCAGGCTGGCACACAGGATGGGCAGAGCCGCGTTCTTTGCGCCGGACACCCGGACCTCGCCTTGTAGCGGCCGCCCGCCCACAATGCGCAGCTTATCCATTGCTGCCGGCCTCGTATTCAGCCGGTGTCAGGGTGCGCATCGACAGGGCGTGGATTTCCGCCTTCATGCGTTCGCCCAGCGCGCGATAGACGGTCTGGTGGCGTGCCAGGGTGCGCTGCCCTTCGAAGACGTTGCTGACGATCAGGGCTTCGAAATGGGCCCCGTCGCCGCGGACTTCAAGGTGCTGGCAGTCGAGGTGATCGGCAATGTATTGGCGGACGTGATCGGGAGTAGGCTGCATGGATCAGCTCCGTAATTTGTAGCCGCGCGCGAGCAGGCGCAGCGCGAACAGACTGAGTACGATGGCCACGGCCAGCACGACGGCCAAGCTGCGCCAGGGCGATACGTCGGACGTGGCAAAGAAACCGTAGCGGAATCCATCGATCGTGTAGAAGATCGGGTTCCATGACGAGACCGCCTGCCAGAATGGCGGCAGGCTGTGGATCGAGTAGAACACGCCGGACAGGAATGTGGCCGGCACGATGAGGAAATTCTGGAAGGCGGCGAGCTGATCGAATTTTTCCGACCAGAGGCCCGCCACGATCCCCAGGGTGCCCATGATCCAGCACGACAGCACGGCAAAGGCCAGCAGCCACAGGGGCTGGGCGATCGGCAGGCGGACAAAGAGCAGGGCCACCAGCCATACGCCGGTGCCCACCAGCAGGCCGCGCGCTACGGCGGCCAGCATGTAGGCGCCGAAGATCTGGCGGTGCGAAAACGGCGGCAGCAGCACAAAGATCAGGTTGCCGGTGATGCGGCTCTGGATCAGCGAAGACGATGGGTTGGCAAAGGAGTTCTGCAGCATGCTCATCATCATCAGGCCGGGCACCAGAAACGCGGTGTAGGACAGCGAGCCGTAGACCTGGACGCGTTCCTCAAGTACGTGCGAGAAGATCAGCAGGTAGAGCAGTGCGGTCACGACCGGCGCCGCAACGGTTTGCAGGCCGACCTTCCAGAAGCGCATCAGTTCCTTGTGAAGCAGGGTCGGGAAGCCGGACCCGAGGGTGGGGCGGTCATTCAGGACGGGGCGGATCACAGAACGGCCTCCATCACCCCATCGTCGTGCATGATGCGCACGAAGGCTTCCTCGAGGTCGGTGCCGCCCACGCGCGCGAGCAGTGCCGGGGTGGTGTCCAGCGCGACGATGTGCCCGGCCTTCAGCATGGCGACCCGCCCGCACAGCGCCTCGGCTTCCTCAAGGTAGTGGGTGGTCAGCATGATGGTGTGGCCGGCCTGGTTCAGGCGGGTGATGAATTCCCACAGGGTGCGCCGCAGATCGACGTCCACCCCGGCGGTGGGCTCGTCCAGGATGATGACCGGTGGGCGGTGCACGAGCGCCTGGGCGACCAGCACGCGGCGTTTCATGCCGCCCGACAGCGCACGCATATTGGTTTCGGCTTTGTCGAGCAGGCCCAGGTTGTCCAGTACCTCGTCGATCCAGTCGTCGTTATTGCGCAGGCCGAAATAGCCTGACTGGATGCGCAGGGTTTCGCGCACCGTGAAAAACGGGTCGTAGACAATTTCCTGGGGGACCACGCCCAGCGACTGCCGGGCCTGCTTGAATTCGCTGACCACGTCGTAGCCGCAGACCTTGGCCGTGCCCCGCGAGGCCATTGCCAGGCCCGCCAGTACCGAGATCAGGGTGGTCTTGCCTGCGCCGTTGGGGCCGAGCAAGCCAAAAAATTCGCCGTGCTCGACGCTGAGGTTGATGTGGTCGAGCGCCCGAAAGCCCGTACCGGCGGGCCGGCCGCCGATGCGAGCCAGCAGGCCTCGGGGCGCTGGGGCGTATACCTTGGAGATGTTTTGAAGGCTGATTGCGGACATAGTCAATTAGGGCCGCAAAATCGGCCCAGCCTTCTATTATAGTGTCTTACTTGTTTTTGGCTTCCAGCGCCTTGATCAGCCCGTCGATCCCGTTGCGATTGATTTCAGAGCTGAACTGATTGCGGTAGTTCTGGATCAGCCAGATGCCTTCGACATTCAGGTCATAGATCTTCCAGCCCGCATCGGTTCGTTCGAGGCGATAATCGACGCCCACCGATGGGCCGTTGTTCTGGGACACGGTCGAGCGCACCACGGCGTCGTCGGCCTTGGGGTCGCCGCGAAACGGCAGGATGTTGATCTGTGAATCACTGCCCACGCGCGAGAACGCGCCGCTATACGTGCGAATCAGGGTGTCGGTAAAGGCATCGACCAGGCGGTTTTTCTGGTCGGGCGTGGCCTGGCGCCAATAACGCCCGGCGCTCAGTTGGGTGGTTTTCCGCATGTCGATGTAGGGCAGGGCGTATTTGTGTATCAGCGCCTCGACGTGCGCGACATCGCCGTCGCGCGCCGCATCGTCGGCCTTGATGGCATCGAGCATGTTGTTGGCCACGACCTGCATGAAATCGTTGGGCGCGGCATTCGGATCGACCGGCTGTTCGGCATGCGCGGGGGTCAGGGCGGCCAGGCTGACGGCCAGCACAGCCAGTACGCGGGCACTGGTGCGGGCCAGGAAAACTGAAGCGGATGTGGGGAACATGAGGACCTCTTATTCGTCGGAATAGTCAGGCAGCGAATAATCAGGCAGCGTGTCGTTGCTGCCTGGTTGCTCGCGCTCGCCGGGGGCGGCGCCGCCGCCTCGTCGGCTTTGGACCAAGGTATTGCGCCGCTGCAGATAGGCATCGCGAATGAAGCTGTATTTGTCGAGCGCGATTTGATCGACGAGCTTGTCGGCATCGAGCAGGTTGGCACGGGTATCCACGATATACAGGCCCAGCAGCGAATTACGCAGCGGTATGTCGTCGATCGAGAACAGGAACGCAGTGGGCGAGACCGGCGAGGCCAAGGAAATGGCCGTAGCCACGCCGTCGCGCGCGGTGCTGGATCCCAGGAAGGGCAGCACGACGTAGGGCCCTGCGCCCACGCCCCACACGCCCAGTGTGACACCGAAATCATTGGGGATGCGTCGGGCGCCGTTCATCGAGGCGACGTCGATGCATCCACCCAGGCCCATGGTGGAATTGAACAGTACGCGCCCGAGGGTGTTGGCGAAGTCGTGGCCGCGCGCCTGGAAGAAGCTGTTGATCGCCGACCAGACATCGGCCAGGTTATTGAATACGTTATGGATACAGGACTGCACCGGCTGGGGGGTGATCGTGTCGTAGCCGACCGCGATGGGCTTGAGCACGGCACGATCGACCGTGTCGTTGAAGGCGTACATGCTGCGGTTATACGATTCCCAGGGATCGTTCGGCGAGGGATTGGGCACATTGGCGCAGCCGGCCAGCAACGCGCCGGCGGCCAGCGCCAGGCCGGCGCGCGCAAAGCGACTGCGCCGTGCGAGGTCGCGGGGGGGGTCAGATACCGGCAGAGCGTGAACTGTCGTCATGGGCAATCAGGTTAAACCAGCCTTCAAGTGTAAGTGTTGCGTATTGTAAGCCATTGAGCCGTGCGGACTTCAGGGTTGTGAGGCGTCCGTCCGGCCTTCCTCGGCTGCCGAGTTGTACAGGAATTTGCTGATCAGCTCCTCGAGCACGACTGCGCTTTGAGTGAATTTGATCTGGCCGCCGTCGGCCAGCATTTTGTCGTCGCCGCCCGGGGTCAGGCCGATGTACTGCTCGCCGAGCAGGCCTGAGGTCAGGATCGAGGCCGAGGAGTCGTCCGGGAATTCGTACTGCGCCTGCAGATCCATGGTGACGACGGCCTGGAAGCGTTGGTTGTCGAAGGCGATATTCGATACCCGGCCCACCACGACGCCGCTGCTCTTGATCGGGGCGCGCACCTTCAGGCCGCCGATGTTGTCGAAGTAGCCGCTGGCCTGGTAGGTGGGCGCAAACGAGAACGAGCTCATATTGCCTGCACGCAGGGCCAGGAACACCAGCGCAATCACCCCCAAAAGGATGAACAGGCCGACCCAAAAATCAGTTTTTTCACGCGTCATTTTGATTCCATCACATTAGTTGGCGAACATCAGGGCGGTGAGGATAAAGTCCAGGCCCAGCACCGCCAGTGCGCCGTCCACCACGGTGCGTGTGGTGGCGCGCGAGACGCCTTCGGGGGTGGGTTTGGCCGTCCAGCCCTGGTAGAGCGCGATCAGGGTGACAACCACGCCGAATACGATGCTTTTGATCACGCCGTTGAGAATGTCCTTGAATATGTCCACGCCGCCTTGCATTTGCGACCAGAACGTACCCGGATCGATGCCGATCAGCACCACGCCCACGAACCAGCCGCCCAGGATACCGACCATGGAGAACACAGCGGCCAGAATGGGCATGGCAATGGCACCGCCCCAGAATCGCGGCGCCAGGACGCGACGGATCGGATCGACGGCCATGACCTCCATGGCGGCGATTTGTTCGCCCGCCTTCATCAGGCCGATTTCCGCCGTCAGCGAGGTGCCGGCACGCCCGGCAAACAGCAGCGCGGTGATCACAGGACCGAGTTCGCGGGTCAGCGACAGCGCGACGAGCAGGCCCAGGGCTTCTTCGGAGCCGTAGCGGTTCAGGGTGTAGTAGCCCTGCAGGCCCAGCACAAAGCCTACAAACAGGCCCGAAACACTGATGATCAGCAGGGAATGGTTGCCGATAAAATGGATCTGCTGGGACACCAGGCGTGGGCGGCGTATCAGCACGCTGCTGCGCCGCAGGATCGCGCAAAGCAGGCGGGCGAAGGCGCCCAGGCCGCTGATGGTATTGCGGGCGTACGCCCCGATTGAGGCGATGCGGTGCATCCAGGCCGTCATGAGCGCGTCTTTCCGGCCAGCCATTGTTCGAAGGCGGGCGTGTCGGGGTAGTGGAAGGCGATCGGGCCGTCGGGTTCGCCTTCCAAAAACTGATGGACGTAGGCGTCGGTCGAGGCCGAGAGCTGGTCGGGCGTGCCCTGGGCAATCAGTTGCCCCTGCCCGATCAGGAATACCTGGTCGACGATGGCAAAGGATTCGGGTACGTCGTGGGTAATGAGGATCGAGGCGCAACCCAGTGCGTCGGTCATGCGGCGGATCAATTGGGCAATGATGCCCAGCGAAATCGGATCGAGCCCGGCGAAGGGCTCGTCGTACAGAATGAGTTCGGGTTCCAGCACGACTGCGCGCGCCAGCGCGACGCGTCGCGCCATGCCGCCGGATATTTCCGAAATGCCCAGGTGTGCAGCGTGGCGCAGGCCGACGCGGTCCAGCGTTTCCAGCACACGTTCGAGGATTTGGTGTTCCGAGATGCAGGTGTGCTCGCGCAGCGGAAAGGCGACGTTTTCGAAAACGCTGAGGTCGGTGAACAGGGCGCCCTGCTGAAACAGCACACCCATGCGCTGGCGGGCGGCGCGCAGCCCCTTTTCATCCAGCCCGGCGATGTCCTGGCCAAAGACCCGGACGGCGCCGGCGCGCGCGGGCAATTGCCCGGTGGTGGCGCGCAGCAGCGTGGTCTTGCCCGAGCCCGAACCGCCCATCATGGCCACAACCTGACCCGGATGCACGTCGATGTTGACGTCCTCCAGGACGGTGAATTCGCCGTATCCCAGCGAAACACCTGCGAAACTCACGATTGGGTCGGAAGCGACATGGGTCATTGTGTGCATTGCCAATTATCAGCAAGGCATTGTACCCGTCGCGCACCGGCTTGTTGAGTGAGCAGGAATTCAGCGTGGCAGGTTCGAGGCGCCCATCAGGAATTCATCGACGGCGCGCGCGCACTGGCGCCCTTCGCGTATTGCCCAGACGACCAGCGACTGGCCCCGGCGCATGTCGCCTGCGGCAAAGACCTTGGGCGCGCTGCTGCGGTAGTCCTCGGTATTTGCCAGGGCGTTGCCGCGTGCATCGGTTTCGACTCCGAAGGCGTCGAGCACGGCCTGTACGGGCGAGACAAAGCCCATGGCCAGCAGGACGAGGTCGGCGGGCATTTCAAACTGGGAATTCTTGACTTCACGCATTTTCATTTGGCCGGTGGCCTTGTCGCGCAGCCATTCCAGCCGGGTGGCCCGCAATTTTTCGACCTTTCCGCCTTTGCCCTCGAAGGCCTGGGTGCCCACGGCCCAGTCCCGTTCGCAGCCTTCTTCGTGTGAGGACGATGTGCGCAGTTTGAGTGGCCAGTACGGCCAGACCATCAGCTTGTCTTCCTCCTCGGGCGGCTTGAACATCAGTTCGAACTGGGTGACCGAGGCGGCGCCCTGACGGTTGCTGGTGCCGACGCAGTCCGAGCCGGTGTCGCCCCCGCCGATCACGATGACGTGCTTGTCCTTGGCATTGATGGGCCTGCTGATCCGGTCGCCGTGGTTGATTTTGTTTTGCTGGCGCAGGAAGTCCATGGCAAAGTGCACGCCGCGCAGTTCGCGCCCGGGCACGGGCAGATCGCGCGGGGTTTCGGATCCGCCGGTCAGCACGATGGCGTCGAATTCCGCAGGCAGATCGTCCGGGGCGATTACGGTCAGGCCGTCTTCCGCGTGTTCGGGCAGCCCGATGTAGGTCGAGGGAAAGAATTCCACCCCCTCGGCCTCCATTTGCGCAATGCGCCGGTCGATATGGGACTTGTCCAGTTTGAAGTCGGGGATGCCGTAGCGCAGCAGCCCGCCGATGCGGTTGCTCTTTTCAAAGACCGAGACGCTGTGGCCGACGCGCGCGAGCTGCTGGGCGCAGGCCAGGCCCGAGGGGCCCGAACCGACCACGGCCACATGCTTGCCGGTCTTGCGGGTGGGCGGCTGGGGGACCACCCAGCCCTCGGCCCAGCCCTTGTCGATGATGGCGTGCTCGATGGACTTGATGCCGACTGGCGTGAAATTCAGGTTCAGGGTACAGGCGGCCTCGCACGGGGCGGGGCAGATGCGCCCTGTGAATTCGGGGAAGTTATTGGTCGAGAGCAATACGGACAGCGCGTTTTGCCAGTCCTGTTTGTAGACCAGGTCGTTCCAGTCGGGAATGATGTTGTTGACAGGGCATGCGTGGGTGCAGAACGGTATGCCGCAATCCATGCAGCGCGCGCCCTGGATTTGCGCCTGCTCGTCGGTCAGCGGGGGGATGAATTCCTTCCAGTGACGCATGCGCGAGGCGGGTGATTCGTAGGCCGGGTTGATCCGGGCGAATTCCATGAAGCCGGTGATTTTTCCCATCTCTAATATTCCTCAGGCGGCGACGGACTGGGTTTGGGCGGCCTGCCACATTTCCTCCAGTGCGCGGCGGTATTCAACGGGGGTGATCTTGACGAAGGCGTTGCGTGCCTGCGGCCAGTCGTCGAGGATTTCGCGCGCACGGAAACTGCCCGTCAGGCGGAAGTGGTTTTCGATCAGGCGGCGCACAATGGTCTCGTCGGTTTCGCGTTCGTGGCCCCGTGCCATGCTGTGCCAGGTCTGGGGCTGATTGTCGGCGCTTTGGGCCTCGTGCGAGGCCAAGGGCGTGATTTCGACGGCCTCCTGGTTGCAGCGCCGGGGCAGCAGGCGTTGCGGATCCCATACGTAGGCGATGCCGCCCGACATGCCGGCGGCGAAGTTGCGCCCGGTCTGGCCCAGCACGATGACGGTGCCGCCGGTCATGTATTCGCAGCCGTGGTCGCCCGTGCCTTCCACCACTGCGATGGCGCCCGAGTTGCGCACGGCAAAGCGTTCGCCGGCTACGCCGTTGAAATAGGCCTGCCCGTCGGTGGCCCCGTACAGCACGGTGTTGCCCACGATGATGTGGTCCGGCCCGAAGCCCCGGAAGTCATTGGGCGATCGCACGATGATGCGTCCGCCCGACAGGCCCTTGCCCACGTAGTCGTTGGCCTCGCCGACCAGATCCAGCGTGATGCCATGGGCGAGGAAGGCGCCAAAGCTCTGGCCGGCCGCGCCGTTGCACTGGATGTGGATGGTGTCCTCGGGCAGGCCTTCGTGGCCGTAGCGCGAGGCGACCACGCCCGAGAGCATGGCGCCGATGGTGCGATTCCGGTTGCGCACGGGGGTGATGAACGAGACTTTTTCCCCGCGCTCGATGGCGCCCTTGCTGCGTTCGATCAACTGGTGGTCCAGGGCGTGATCCAGGCCGTGGTCCTGTTCGATGACCTGGTGCAGGGGCTCGTCGGTGGGGATGGCGTGGAAGATCTTGCTGAAATCCAGTCCATGCGCCTTCCAGTGCTCGATGCCGCTGCGCGTATCCAGCAGATCGACGCGGCCGATCAGCTCGTCGAAGCAGCGGATGCCCAGTTGCGCCATGATTTCGCGCACTTCCTCGGCTACGAAAAAGAAGTAGTTGACGACGTATTCCGGCTTGCCCCGGAATTTCTTGCGCAGGGCGGGATCCTGCGTGGCGACGCCTGTCGGGCAGGTGTTCAGATGGCATTTGCGCATCATGATGCAGCCTTCGACGACCAGGGGCGCAGTGGCAAAACCGAACTCATCGGCGCCCAGCATGGCGCCTATGGCTACGTCGCGCCCGGTTTTCATCTGGCCGTCGGCCTGCACGCGGATGCGTGTGCGCAGGCGGTTGAGCACCAGGGTCTGCTGGGTTTCGGCCAGGCCCAGTTCCCAGGGGATCCCGGCGTGCTTGATCGACGAGACGGGCGATGCGCCCGTGCCGCCGTCGTGCCCGGCGATCACGACATGGTCGGCCTTGGCCTTGGCCACGCCTGTGGCGACGGTGCCCACGCCGACTTCGGCCACGAGTTTGACCGAAATCGATGCCCTGGAGTTGACGTTCTTCAGGTCATGAATCAGTTGCGCCAGATCCTCGATGGAGTAGATATCGTGGTGTGGGGGCGGGGAAATCAGGCCGACGCCGGGAACCGAATAGCGCAGTTGGGCGATGTAGTCGGTGACCTTGTGGCCGGGCAGTTGACCGCCCTCGCCGGGTTTGGCGCCCTGGGCCATTTTGATCTGGAGCTGGTCGGCGCTGGACAGGTATTCGGCCGTGACGCCAAAGCGCCCCGAGGCGACTTGCTTGATGCGCGAGCGCAGCGAATCGCCTGCGGCCAGGGGCACATCGGCGGCGATACGCTCGGCGCCCAGCACTGAGGCCAGGCTGTCGCCCTTGCGTACGGTGGGCTTGCCTGCCCGCAGTTCCGCCCGGTAGCGCAGGGCGTCCTCGCCGCCTTCGCCGGTATTCGATTTGCCGCCGATGCGGTTCATGGCGACGGCCAGCGTGCTGTGTGCTTCGGTCGAGATCGAGCCCAGCGACATGGCACCGGTGGCGAAACGCTTGACGATTTCCTTGGCCGGTTCGACTTCGGACAGCGGGATCGCTTTCGACGGATCCACTCGAAACTCAAACAGCCCGCGCAGGGTCATGTGGCGGCGTGATTGGTCGTTGATGAGCTGGGCGTATTCCTTGAAGGTGCTGTAGTTGTTGGCGCGTGTGGCGTGCTGCAGCTTGGCGATGGAGTCCGGCGTCCACATGTGTTGTTCGCCGCGAATGCGGTAGGCGTAGTCGCCGCCGTCGGCCAGCCGGCCGGCCAGGACCGGGTCGGTGCTGAAGGCTGCCTGGTGCGTGCGCCGGGCTTCCTCGGCCACCTGAAAGATATCGATGCCTTCGATATTGCTGGGTGTGCCGGTAAAGTATTTCCCGATCAGGCTGCTGTGCAGGCCCACCGCCTCGAAGATCTGTGCGCCGGTGTACGACATATAGGTCGAGATGCCCATTTTGGACATGACCTTTTTCAAGCCTTTGCCGATGGCCTTGATGTAGTTGTGGGTCGCGGCCTCGGGATCGGGCATCAGGGCCAGGGATTCGAGTGCAAGGTAGGGGTGCACGGCCTCGGCACCGTAGCCGCCCAGCAGGGCGAAGTGGTGAACTTCACGTGCCGATCCGGTTTCCACGATCAGTCCGGTCTTGGTGCGCAGCCCGGTGCGGATCAGGTGCAGGTGGATGGCCGATGTCGCCAGCAGTGCCGGGATGGCGACACGCTCGGCATCGACCCGGCGATCGCTGATCAGCAGCACGTTGTCGCCGCTGCGCACGGCGTCCGCCGCGCTGGCGCACAGCGAGGCCAGACAGGCTTCGATGCCTTCCGGGCCCCAGGCCACGGGGTAGGTGATGTCCAGTTCGGCGCAGCGGAACTTGTCGCCGGTCAGTGCGGCGATGTGGCGCAACTGGGCCATGGCGGCGCGATCCAGCACGGGCTGGGCGATTTCCAGGCGCATCGGCGGATTGACGTTATTGATGTCCAGCAGATTGGGCTTGGGCCCGACGAAGGACACCAGCGACATCACCATCTGTTCGCGGATCGGGTCAATGGGCGGGTTGGTGACCTGCGCAAACATCTGGCGGAAATAGTTGTAGAAGGATTTGGGCCGGTCGGACAGCACCGTGAGGGCGGCGTCGTTGCCCATGGATCCCGTGGCTTCCTGGCCATCCCGGGCCATGGGGTCCAGGATGAATTTGTAGTCCTCCTGGGTCCAGCCGAAGGCTTGTTGGCGATCCAGCAGGCCGGCCTTGGGTTCGGGCGTGTCGTCGGCCTTCAGTGCAGGCAGGGTGTCGAGTTTCATGCGCAGGCGCTCGATCCACTGCTGATAAGGGTGGGAATTGGCCAGTTGCGATTTGATTTCCGCGTCTTCGATGATGCGTCCCTGCTGCAGGTCGATCAGCAGCATTTTGCCGGGCTGCAGGCGCCATTTTTTGGTGATGCGGTGCTCGGGGATCGACAGGGTACCGGCCTCGGAGGCCAGCACGACCAGGTCATCATCGGTAATCAGGTAGCGGGCCGGGCGCAGGCCGTTTCGGTCCAGGGTGGCGCCGATCTGGCGTCCGTCTGTGAAGGCGACGGCGGCCGGGCCGTCCCAGGGTTCCATCATCGCTGCGTGGTACTCATAGAAGGCACGGCGGTTTTCATCCATGTCGGCATGTTGTTCCCAGGCCTCGGGGATCATGATCATCATGGCGTGGGCCAGCGAATAGCCCGACATCACCAGCAGTTCCAGGCAGTTGTCGAAGGTGGCTGTATCGGACTGGCCTTCGTACACGATGGGGTAGAGCTTGGGCAGGTCATCACCCAGCACGGCCGAGCTCATCACGCCTTCGCGTGCACGCAGCCAGTTGAAGTTGCCCTTGACCGTGTTGATCTCGCCGTTGTGGGCAATCATCCGGTAGGGGTGGGCCAGCGGCCAGGCGGGGAAGGTGTTGGTGGAAAAGCGCTGGTGCACCATGGCCAGTGCCGAGACCGTCCGCGTGTTGGCCAGGTCGCGGTAGTACACGCCCACCTGGCCGGCCAGCAGCAGGCCCTTGTAGACCACGGTGCGTACCGAGATCGAGGGCACAAAATATTCCTGTCCGTGGGCCAACTGCATGCGCTGGATGGCGTGGCTGGCGGTTTTGCGGATCACGTATAGTTTGCGTTCCAGCGCGTCGGGCACCATGATGTCCTGCCCGCGCCCGATGAACAGTTGCCGGATCACGGGTTCACAGGCGCGCACGGTGGGCGACATCTCCATGTCGTGGTCGATGGGCACGTCGCGCCAGCCCAAGACGACCTGGCCTTCCTCGCGCACGGCGCGTTCCAGTTCGCGTTCACAGGCCAGACGCGAGGCGGTTTCCTTGGGCAGGAACACCATGGCCACGCCATATTCGTCGGGTGGCGGCAGGGTCACGCCCTGCGCGGCCATGTCCGTCCGGTAGAGTTCGTCGGGGATCTGGATCAGGATTCCCGCACCATCGCCCATCAGCTCGTCGGCGCCGACCGCGCCGCGGTGATTCAGGTTTTCCAGGATCTTCAGGGCCTGCTGGATGATGCTGTGGTTTTTGCGGCCTTTGATGTGCGCCACAAAGCCGACGCCACAGGCATCGTGTTCGTGCATGGGGTGATAGAGGCCCTGTGGGCCGGGGGTGCGGTCGGGCATGGCGAGGCTCGCTGAATTCTTGGGACAGAGTCAGAAACATTACGCCGCATTGCGGCGCCGCACAAGAAGAAATTCCATGATACGTCCCTATTTATTCATAACTTGTTATTTGGCCATTATAAATAGGGACGTATCAAAAATAATGAAAAATAGGCTCAGTACCAATGTGGCTATTCGTCCGGGGCGGATGATGACGCCCTGTCGGGCATGGGAATTTTTTGTTTCACTGCGATGCCGACCAGGACGCCGCCAAGCGCTGGCCGGGCGTATCACTGATCGAGTGTCGCGCCGCCATCCACGCGTAGGTCGTGCAGGGTGATGTGGCTGGCGCGATCCGAAAGCAGGAACAGGATGGACTGGACGATTTCCTCTGGGGTGGCGATTTTATTCAGGGGGATGCCCAGTCGGTATTGGGCGGGGGCGCCGGCGATGACGGCCTCGCGTGAACTGCCCAGGGCCCACATGGCGCGCTGCATGGCTGTGTCGGTGGACCCGGGCGAGACCAGGTTCACGCGGATGCCGTGGCCGGCCAGCTCCAGCGCCAGGCAGCGGGTGAACTGGCTAACGGCAGCCTTTGAGGCGGCGTAGGCGCTCATGCCGGCGCGAGGCGTGGTGGCCGCATTCGAGCTGACATTGACGATGGCGCCGGCACCTCGCGCGATCATGCCCCGAGCTACGTATCGGCAGACGTTGAAGACGCCGGTGGTGTTGACGGCAAAGCAGTGCGCCCATTGGGCATCCTGCAGATCGACGGCATTCCCCATTTCCAGCACGCCGGCCACGCAGGCCAGCTTGTCGAAGGGGCCAAGCGCGGTTTCGGCTGCTGACAGGGCCTGCTCCACGGCGTCGGCCTGGCTGACATCGACCGCGATGGTGCGCAGGTTTCCGGCATGGGTGCCGCAGCTTGCGCGCAGGACCTCAAGCCCCTCACCCTGGATATCCAGGGCGGCGACACGAGCGCCCTGTTCCAGGAGTTCGCGCGCGAGTGCGGCGCCGATGCCGCTGGCCGCGCCGGTGACGGCAATGCACTGGCCTGAGAATTCAGCGGATGGTGTGGAATCTGGCATGGCGGTGTTCTCCGTAGGGTTGGCTCAGGCGACAGCGGTCGATGCGCGCAGGGCTGCACACAGCGCGTCGGTTTGAAGGCAGACGCCGCAGCGGCCGGCGACATGGCGCATGGCCATCAGGTGTTCGTCTGCGCTGAAGTCGGCGCAGGCATCGATGGCCATGAATGCCTGGATGTCCTGCATGAAGGCCTCCAGCGCGGTCGCCATGCAGCCGATGTGCGCGTAGACACCGGTGATGATCAATTGGTCCCGACCAAGAGCACGCAGGCGCTCGCGCAAATCGGAGCGCTGGAAGGCGCTGTAGCGCCATTTGGTCAGCACGGTATCAGTGGGGCGCGGCGCCAGGCGTGCGGTGATGCCTTGTCGGGCATGGTATTGGGGCGCGGTCAGGCCC
>JAKDMO010000100.1 GCA_030452305.1 Alcaligenaceae bacterium
GGGCCAGGCGGTCCATGGGCTGCAGCGTGAATGATTCCGTGCCCCGGTTCCAGACGGACACCATCAGCGGGCCTTGATAGTCCGAGTCGATCAAACCAACCAGGTTGCCCAGCACGATGCCGTGCTTGTGCCCCAGGCCTGATCGCGGCAGGATCATCCCGGCATAGGCTGGGTCGGCAATATGAATCGCCAGGCCGGTGGGGACCAGTGTTGTGGCGCCGGCCTCGACGGTCACGGGATCATCCACGCAGGCGCGCAGATCCAGTCCCGCAGAGCCCCCGGTGGCGTAGCTGGGCAGGTAGTCATTCATTCTGGGGTCGAGAATCTTCAGGGCAATGGATCGCATGGGTTCAGACAGGTTGTGAGGAATCGGGCAGGCGTTCGGCAATCGCGCGCATCAGGGCGCGTGCCGCTGCAAGCTTGGGCTGGCGGGACATGGGGTGAATGCCCGCGTCGTCAAACAGAACGAGTTCGGTCTGGTCGGCGTTCATGGTGTTTTGCACCAGGTTTCCCACCAGCAGGGGAATGTCTTTGCGCCGGCGTTTGGCCTGCGCGTGTTCGTGCAGCTTTTCGGTTTCGGCGGCAAAGCCCACGCACCACGGCCCCTGGGGCAGGCGGGCCACCTCGGCAAGGATGTCCGGGTTCAGGACGAAATCGAGTTTCGGTGCCTGACCATCCGCGTGCTTTTTCATTTTCTGGTCGCTGGGCTGGGCAATCGCCCAGTCGGCTACGGCCGCGATAGCGATGAATATGTCCGCCTGATCGGCGCGCTCCATCACCGCGTGGTGCATCTGGGCCGCAGTGTGCACATCGATGCGCTGCACGCCATCAGGCGTGTCCAGGCAGGTTGGGCCCGAGACCAGCTCGACCCGAGCGCCGGCTTCGGCGGCGGCACGTGCGACGGCATAGCCCATTTTCCCCGAGGACCGGTTGGTCAGGACGCGTACCGGGTCGATGGGTTCAGATGTGGGGCCGGCGGTGATCAGCACCCGCCGGCCGGCCAGAAGCTTGGGCTGGAAATGGGCGATCAGTGCGCGCAGGATCTGCTCGGGCTCCAGCATGCGGCCGCTGCCGGTTTCTCCGCAGGCCTGTTCGCCCTCGCCAGGCCCCAGCAGGACCACCCCGTCGGCGCGCAACTGGCTTGCGTTGCGCTGGGTGGCCGGATGCGTCCACATCTCGTGGTTCATGGCGGGTGCGATCAACAGCGGCACGCTGCCACGGGCCACGCACAGTGTAGAGAGCAGGTCATCGGCCATACCATGGGCGAGCTTGGCCATGAAGTCGGTGCTGGCGGGCACAATCAGCACGGCGGTGGCGCCGCGCGTCAAGGTGATGTGCGCCATGCTGTTCGGGGCCCGGGCATCCCAGGCGTCCACCCATACCGGCCGCCCGGATAGCGCCTGCATCGTCGTCGGGGTGATGAAATGGGTGGCAGCCTCGGTCATGACCACATCCACCTGGGCGCCATGGTCCTGCAGTCTGCGCAGCAACTCGGCTGATTTGTAGCAGGCGATGCCGCCCGTCAGGCCGAGCACGATGCGGGTTTGGGCGAGTTCGAGCATGATAGAAAGCCTCCGGGTGTCAGTGCGCCCTGCGGCGCCGGGCCTGCCGTATTTCATCGAGGATCAGCAGGGCTGCACCACAGGTGATGGCAATATCCGCCACATTGAACGCCGGGAAATACCAGTCGTTCCAGTAAAACAGCACAAAATCGACGACATATCCATGCATCATTCTATCGATTGCATTGCCCAGCGCGCCACCCAGAATGCAGGCCAGGGCGCCGCAAAACAGCGTTTGTGCCGCGTGGGTATATAACAAGCGCAGGATCACTACGGCGGCAATCAGGGCCAGGCCGGTGAACAGCCAGCGCTGGCTACCCCCGCCGCCCGCCATGAAACTGAAGGCGGCGCCGGTGTTGTGCAATAGCGTGAAGTCCAGGAACGGCAGCACCCGCATGCGCTGGCCGTAGTCCAGCAATTGCGTGAACTCCACCTTGCTCCACTGGTCCAGGCCAATCACGAATACTGCGAATACCAGCCATTGGGCGAGGCTACGCAGCCGCTGCGAGCGTGTCAGGCCCTCAGGCATGGCTGCGCGGCTCGCCGTCGCCGAATAGATTTTCGACGCAGCGTCCGCACAGGCCCGGATGTTCGGGCTGATGTCCGACATCGGCGCGATGGTGCCAGCAGCGGCTGCATTTTTCATGTTTCGTACCCTGGACCTCGACGCGCAACGGTCCTTGGCCGGGGTGGACTTGGGCGCGCGAGACAATCAGTACGAAACGCAGGTCATCGGTCAGGCTGTCGAGCAGCGCAAAATCATCGCCTTCGGCATACAGATCGACCTCGGCATCCAGTGAGGATCCGATCTCGCCGCGCGTGCGTACCGTTTCGATTTCGTGGGTGACCTCGGCACGGATCGTGCGCAGCCGTGCCCAGCGCATCGCCAACGCACTGGCGTCTGCCGGTTCCGGGATCTCGTGGAACAGTTCCGTAAAGACGCTGGGTGTCTCGGGGTTGCCGAGCAGATCCGCCCAGGCTTCCTCGACCGTGAACGAGAGGATTGGTGCCAGCATTTTCAGCAGGCTATGCGTGATGTGATGCAAGGCCGTCTGGGCCGAGCGGCGCGCGCGGCTGTCCTGACCCGTGGTGTACAGACGGTCTTTCAGGACGTCCAGGTAAAAGGCGCCTAGGTCCTCGGAACAGAAAATCTGCAGCCGCGAGACGGCGGTATGGAACTCGTAGCGCTCGAAACTGGCCAATACCTCGGTCTGTACCGTGCGGGTCATGACCAGGGCGTAGCGGTCGATTTCCAGCAGATCGTCTATGGCCACAGCCTGAGTCGCAGCGTCGAAGTCCGCCAGATTGCCCAACAGGAATTTCAGCGTGTTGCGGATGCGTCGATAACTTTCGACCACGCGCTTGAGAATTTCCTTTGAGATCGACAGTTCGCCCGAATAGTCGGTGGATGCCGTCCACAGGCGCAGGATTTCCGCACCCAGGCTGTCCGAGACTTCCTGCGGGTACACCACATTGCCGACGGACTTGCTCATTTTCTTGCCCTTGCCATCGACCACGAAACCGTGCGTCAACAAGGCTTTGTAGGGCGGGCGGCCGTAGAGCATGCAGCCGGTCAGCAATGAGGAATGGAACCAGCCACGATGCTGGTCAGAGCCTTCCAGATACAGATCTGCAGGCCAGGTGAGTTCGCCGGCGTGCGAGCCTTGCAGGTCGTGATCGCGCCCGCCCAGGACGGTTGCGTGCGTGGTGCCCGAGTCAAACCAGACGTCCAGCGTGTCGCGGTTCTTTTCGTATAGATCAGCCTCGTTGCCCAGGAGTTCGCGCGGATCCAGGGATTGCCAGGCCTCGATGCCTTCGCGCTCGATCCGCTGGGCGACCTGTTCCAGCAGCTCGACGGTGCGTGGGTGCAGGGCACCGGTTTCCTTGTGGACGAAAAACGCCATCGGCACACCCCATTGGCGCTGGCGCGACAAGGTCCAGTCGGGGCGGTTGGCGATCATGGCGTGCAGGCGCGCACGGCCCCATGCGGGGTAGAACTGGGTGTTGTCCACGCCTTGCAGGGCCATCTCGCGCAGACTGCGGCCGCCTTCGGCGTGGATGTCCATGCCTGCAAACCATTGGCTGGTGGCGCGATAGATGATCGGGGTTTTGTGGCGCCAGCAGTGCATGTAGCTGTGTACGAGCGGTGCGGAATCCAGCAGTGTGCCTGCCTGATCCAGGGCCTCGATGATTCTGGGATTGGCCTTCCAGATCATGTCGCCGCCAAACAGGGGCAGGCTTTCGGCGTAGTGTCCGTTGCCGACCACAGGGTTGAGGATGTCCTCGTCCTTCAGCCCATGCGCTTTGCATGAAATGAAGTCCTCGATCCCGTAGGCGGGCGAGGAATGCACCACGCCCGTGCCGGTATCCAGGGCGACATAGTCACCCAGGTAGACGGGCGCCAGGCGTCGGTAGCCTTCGTGCGCCTCGTACAGCGGATGGCGAAAGGGGATGCCGGCCAGTTGGCTGCCCTGGGTGGTGGCGACGACCTGCCCGGACAGCTTCCATCTTTCGAGGCAGGCCGTTACGAGCTCGTGCGCGAGGATTAGCATGGCGCCCGTTGCGCGGGGCGTGTCCAGGCGCACCAATGCGTATTCAATATCGGGGTGCAGGTTCAGGGCCTGGTTGGCCGGCAGCGTCCAGGGCGTGGTCGTCCAGATGACCATGGCGCCTGCCTCGACCTGATCGACGCCAAAGGCCTTGGCGAGCGCATTCGTGTCGTGGAAGGCAAAGGCGACGTCAACGCTCTGATCCTTGCGGTCAGCATATTCGACCTCGGCCTCGGCCAGCGCCGAGCCGCAGTCAAAGCACCAGTTCACGGGCTTGAGGCCGCGAAACACGAAACCCTTGTCGAGGATACGTGCGAGTACGCGCAACTCGTCGGCCTCGTTGCTGAAGTTCATCGTCAGGTAGGGATGGCCCCAATCGGCCAGCACGCCCAGGCGCTTGAAATCCTTGCGCTGGCGATCGATCTGCTCGGTGGCATAGGCGCGGGCTTTGGACTGCACTTCGGCCACGGGCAGGTTCTTGCCGTATTTCTTTTCGATCTGAATCTCGATCGGCATGCCGTGACAGTCCCAGCCCGGCACATAATGCGCGTCGAAGCCGGCCATGTCGCGGCTCTTGACGATGATGTCTTTCAGGATCTTGTTGACGGCGTGGCCGATGTGGATGTCGCCGTTGGCATACGGCGGGCCGTCGTGCAGCACGAACTTCGGGCGGCCCTTGGCCGCCTCGCGGATCGCCCCATACACATTTTTTTCCTCCCAGGCCGCGATCCAGTCGGGTTCGCGTTTGGCGAGGTTGCCCCGCATGGGAAAAGAGGATTCCGGCAGATTCAGGGTATGTCTATAGTCCATGGGAGGCAAAATGGTCTCGAGCGCCTTGCACATCCTTTTCGATGGCGGCGATCAGTGTGGGTAAATCGGGAAAGGCTTCCTCGTCGCGCAAGAACTCGAGGAACTCGACGCAGACAAGTTTACCGTAGGCGTGTATCGATTGATCGAGGACGTGGGTCTCGAGCAACAGTCGGCCGCCATCGGTGACGGTGGGGCGCACCCCAAGGCTGGCGACGGCAGGCAGGGGTGCCGGCCCGAGGCCGTGCACGCGCACGACATAAATGCCCGAACGGGCCGCACAGGGCTCGGGCACCCTCATGTTCAGGGTTGGAAAGCCCAGGTTGCGCCCGAGCTTGCGGCCGTGGATGACATGGCCGCTGAGGCGGTAGGGCCGGCCCAGCAGGGCTTCGCTGCGCTCGAGATTGCCCACTGCCAGCGCAGTACGCAGTTCTGAACTGGATATCCGGCGGCCGTGGGCGTCCACCACGTCAGGCAGGGTCTGCACCTCGAAGCCGCATTGCCGTCCCATGCTGCGCAACAGATCGATGTCGCCGCTGCGTTTGTGGCCATAGCGGAAATCCTCGCCCACCATCAGCCAACGGGTATTCAGGCCATCGACCAGCAATCTGCG
Organism: Alcaligenaceae bacterium; assembly: GCA_030452305.1. Lineage (GTDB taxonomy): Bacteria > Pseudomonadota > Gammaproteobacteria > Burkholderiales > Burkholderiaceae_B > Castellaniella. The sequence goes on from JAKDMO010000100.1 coordinate 5,532, forward strand.
GATGAAATCCTCGGCACTCATGTCGGCCAGCCGCTGGGTGAAGTGCTCGATCACGATCTGACGCATCTGGTGCTGGATCAGCGCATCGACTTTGTCGCGCAGACTGCTGACCTGTGTGGGAACCAGTTCCGGGCGTTTGCCGCGCTGCGCAAAAAAGGCACGCGGGTGCGGTGCAAAGGTCATCACCGTCGGGGCCAGGGCATGGCGGTCGGCCTGCTCGCGAACCTGCGCCAGGATGGCCTGGTGCCCCAGATGTACGCCATCGAAATTACCGATGGTGACGGCACTGGGGGTGGTCGTGCCACGTCGCGGCAACGTTCGATAGAGTTTCACTGGGGGGTTCACAGACAAGAGTTTACAATTTTGTGTCCCCCTTATGCTGGAGATCGTGATCTTGCCCGCCCAGACCCCGCCGCCCGTTCGTTTTCTTATCCTGATTTCGGGGCGCGGCTCCAATATGCAGGCCATTGCCCGGGTGATCCGCAGTCGCTCGCTACCGGCGGAAATCTGTGCTGTGGTATCCAACCGCCCCGATGCGTCCGGCCTGGACTGGGCGCGTGAGCAGGGCCTGCCTGTGCAGGTGGTGCCTCATCGCGAGTTCCAGAGCCGCGAAGCCTTCGATGCGGCCCTGATGCAGCGGATCGATGCGCTGAACCCGGACTACATCCTGCTGGCCGGGTTCATGCGGGTGTTGGGCCCGGCCTTTGTCGAGCATTTCGATGGCCGCATCATCAATATCCACCCCTCGTTGCTGCCGGCTTTCCCGGGCCTGCACACCCACGCCCAGGCGCTGGCCGCAGGCGTGCAGTGGCACGGATGTACGGTACACTTCGTCACGCCGGTGCTGGATCACGGGCCGATCATCGCCCAGGGGGTCTTGCCCGTGCTGGCGCACGATACGCCCGATACGTTGGCCGCGCGCCTGCTGCCCATCGAGCACCGCGCCTATGCCGAGGTTACAGCTTGGCTGGCCGAACGCCGCGTCACCCTGGATGGCCAGGGGCGGGTGCAGGTACAGGGCCTGGATCGGCGCGCCTTTGCCGAGCAGGCCATTCCATCGGAATAATTTCATGAAAACAGATCCCCACGCATCGCGCCCGCGCGTTGACCGCAAGCGCTCCAATGCCGGCAAGCCGGCGCAGGCCGCTGCATCCGGCCGCTCACCCGCACGCCCCTATATCCCGGCTGCTGCGCGCATCGAGCAGGTCAGGCAGGTACTGGGCGAGTTGCTGCAGTGGACCTATCCCGCCGATGCGGTGCTGTCCCACTGGTTCCGGGCTCACAAGAACGTGGGCGGCCGGGATCGCAACGAAATTGCCGAGGCGGTTTATGACGTGCTGCGCAATCTGCGCCGCTATCGTCAGTTGGCCGAAATCGGGCAGGGGGCGGCCACCCGGCGTCTGGCGGTGCTAGGGCTGGCGGCCATCTGGCCACGCGAAACCATCGATACGGCACTGGATGAGCCCGAGCGGCACTGGCTGGACCATGTCCAGCGCCTTGATGTTGGGGCCTTGTCGCGCGCGGTGCGCTGCAGCATGCCCGATTGGCTGGACGAGCGCCTGGGCCGGCTCGACGACCCTGAAGCCTTGATGCAGGCCCTGAACCGCCCGGCGCCGCTGGATTTGCGTGTCAACGCGTTCAAGACCGATCGCGAGGCCTTGCTAGGCCAGTGGCGTGATGGTCCGGAATCCCGGTGGTCGCCGCAGCCCACACCGTACTCGCCGTGGGGAATACGCATCCACGGCCGCCCGCCGGTGAATCGCTGGCACGCCTTCGAGCGTGGCGAGTTCGAGGTCCAGGACGAGGGCAGCCAATTGCTGGCCGCCCTGGTTGCCCCCAAGCGTGGGGAAATGGTTATCGACTATTGTGCCGGTGCGGGCGGAAAGACGCTGCAACTGGGCGCCATGATGCGCTCGACGGGCCGCCTGTACGCCTTTGATGTCTCGGCGGCGCGCCTGGCCCGGGCCAAGCCGCGCTTTGCCCGCAGCGGCCTGTCGAACATCATTCCCGTGGTCATCAGCGCGGGCAATGACCAGCGCGTGCGGCGCCTGCATGGAAAGGCGCATCGGGTACTGGTCGATGCGCCCTGCAGCGGCCTGGGCACTTTGCGCCGCAATCCCGATCTGAAGTGGCGCCAGCATCCGGACGCGCTGGGCGAAATGATCGAGGTACAGGCCCGTATCCTGCGTCAGGCCGCCGCCTGCGTGGCCCCGGGCGGGCGCCTGGTTTACGCGAGCTGCAGCCTGCTGCCCGAGGAAAATGAACAGCAGGTCCAGGCCTTCCTGGATGAAAACCCCGACTTCACGCTGCTGGATGTGCACGATATTCTGGGCGAGCGCTGCGCAATCCCCGATATGGACGGATCATATCTGCACCTCAGGCCCGATCTGCACGGAACAGACGGTTTTTTTGCTGCGGTCATGCAGCGCGCACCCAAGGCAGCTGTGCCTCGGCAATCCGCTGATCAGGCTGCGTAGTATCCGGCTCGGCCCGCCCCGAGGGATTACCCTGTCGCAACCGGGCCAAGCCTGTCTTCGGCGGGGGAACTGGGCTACACTTTTCAGTATCTGACCATAGGCGGTACGGCTTTAGGCAATGAACGAATTTCTATCTTTTCTGTATCACGGCGCCCTGAATCTGGGCGTGTGGGAACTGGTCCTGGTGACCTTGGTCCTGACACATATCACGATTGTTTCCGTGACGGTATTCCTGCATCGCAGCCAGGCGCACAGGGGGCTGGAACTCCACCCCGCGGTGATGCATTTCTTTCGTTTCTGGCTCTGGCTGACGACGGGCATGATCACCAAGGAATGGGTGGCCATCCATCGCAAGCACCATGCCCGTTGCGAGCGCGAGGGCGACCCGCATTCACCCATGATTTTCGGGCTCTCAAAGGTCTTTTTCAGGGGTGCCGAACTCTATCGCCTTGAGGCGACCAATCCAGAGACGCTGCAGCGCTTTGGCCATGGCACGCCCGACGACTGGATCGAGCGCACTCTGTACTCGCGCCACAATTTGCTGGGCATATTGATCATGCTGGCGATTGACCTGGGCCTGTTCGGCGTGTTGGGCCTGACGGTATGGGCGGTGCAGATGGCCTGGATTCCGCTGTGGGCGGCCGGCGTGGTCAATGGCCTGGGCCATGCCTGGGGCTATCGCAACTATGACTGTCCCGATGCCAGCACGAATGTCGTGCCCTGGGGCATCCTGATCGGCGGCGAGGAACTGCATAATAATCACCATGCCTATGGCACCTCGGCCAAATTTTCGACCAAATGGTACGAGTTCGATCTGGGGTGGTGTTATATCCGGATGCTGCAGGCCCTGGGGCTGGCCCGGGTCAAAAAGCTCGCGCCGAAATTGCGCCTGGAACCCGCGCAGCCGGCGGCCTCGATCGATTCCCTCAGTCTGGATACGCTGCAGGGCGTCATCAATCATCGCTATGAAATCCTGGCCCGCTATTCACGTGTGTTGAAAAAGGCGGTATCCGTCGAACTTACCGGCCTGAAGGCCGAACGTAGCCGGGGGCCGGATTGCCGCTGGAAACTATTGCGGCATTGCCGCAAATGGCTGGTGCATGACACCGAGTCGCTGGCGCCTGCCCAGCGTGCCGAGGTCGATCGTGTGCTGGCCGACGCCCCCGCCTTGTCCACACTGGTGCAGATGCGTCGTGAACTGACCGCCCTGTGGGAATCCTCCAGCGCAAGCAGCGAGCAATTGCTGGCGGATTTGCGGGCTTGGTGCCAGCGAGCCCAGCAAAGCGGCATCGACGGACTCGAGCAATTCGCCTTCAGACTGCGCCGCTACGCAGTATGATCG
>JAKDMO010000101.1 GCA_030452305.1 Alcaligenaceae bacterium
GCTGACGCAGGGCCTCAATCCACACACGATCCTCGATATGCAGACGCTCGAACAGCAGATGCACCATGCCGCCGCAGCATTGCCCAAGCGACGGCCCCAGCGGCAGGCGCTCGACCCAGCGGTCCGGCGTCTGCCCAGGCGCGGTACCGAGGCGCTTGCGCGCGATATCCACAGCCATCCATTCCAGATGGCCGCCACCGATCGTGCACCACTGCCGCACATCGGATACCAAAAGCTTTGCCCCGGCCTCGCGTGGCGTCGATCCCTGGACCCATCCCACACTGACCAGCACTAGAGGCTGGCCCCGGTCCAGACCCCAGAGCGCGTGATCGATCCACTCGTGCATCACTGCACACTGCGCCCGCGCAGTTCCTCGATCGCGGTCAGGATCGCCTCGGAGGTCGCGGGCGCGTTGAGTTTGGGTTCACTGCGGCCATCACCGACGCTGGCCACCGCCTCGCGTATCGCGTTGTACACGCTGAAGCCCAGCAACAGTGGGGGTTCGCCCACCGCCTTGGAATGCAGGATGGTGTCCTTGGGGTTGCGATTCTTGAACAATTTCACGCGGAAATCGTTCGGACAATCGCTGATCGCCGGAATCTTGTAGGTGGACGGCGCATGCGTCATCAGCCGCCCGTCCTGGTTCCACCAAAGCTCCTCGGTGGTCAGCCAGCCCATGCCCTGGATGAAACCGCCCTCGACCTGGCCGATATCGATGGCCGGATTGATCGAGGCACCCACATCGTGCAGCAGGTCGGCGCGCAGCAGCTTCCATTCGCCCGTCAGCGTATCAACGACGACCTCGGAGACCGCCGCACCATAGGCAAAATAGTAGAACGGATGGCCGTGCATCGTGGCCTTGTCCCAGGTGATGCCCGGAGTCGCGTAAAAACCGTCGGACCACAACTGCACGCGGGCCCAGTAGGCCTGCTCGACCAGATCCGCAAACGGAATCGTGTGGCCGTTCACGCTGACCTGCCGGTAGGCGAACACCACCGATTCCGGCGTGCCGCCATACGTTTCCGCAGCAAATTTGGCCAGGCGCGTGCGCAACTGCATCGCCGCGTCCTCGGCGGCCTTGCCGTTCAAGTCCGTACCGGTCGAGGCCGCCGTGGCCGAGGTATTGGCCACCTTGCTGGTGTCGGTAGCCGTCACCCGCACGCAGTCCAGATCCAGGCCCAGCACATTGGCCGCCACCTGGGCGACCTTGGTATTCAGCCCCTGGCCCATTTCCGTGCCGCCGTGATTCACCAGCACCGAGCCATCACGATAAATATGTACCAGTGCACCGGCCTGGTTGAAGGCCGCCACGTTGAACGATATACCGAATTTCACAGGGGTCAGCGCCAAGCCCTTTTTCAGGATCGGACTATCCGCGTTGAATGCCCGCACAGCGCGGCGCCGCGCGCGATATTCACTGCCGGCCTCGAGCTCATCGACCAACGGGTCCAGCAGATTTTGTTCGACCTTTTGGCCGTAGGGTGTGACGTTGCGCGTCTCGACACCGTAGAAATTCAGGCGCCGCACATCCAGCGGATCCTTGCCCAATTGACGGCTGATGCGATCGATGATGACTTCCATCATCAGCGCGCCCTGCGGTCCGCCGAAACCGCGAAATGCGGTGTTGGACTGCTTGTTGGTCTTGCCGCACATCGCCACCAGGTCCACATCGGGCACGTAGTAGGCATTGTCGAAGTGGCAGATGGCCCGACTGGCCACGGCCTCGGACAAATCCGCCGAAAACCCGGAATCCAACGTCATGTGCAGCTTCACGCCCAGGATCCGGCCCTCGTCATCAAAGCCCACATCGTATTCATAGAAAAAGCCGTGGCGCTTGCCCGTGATCATGAAATCATCGTCGCGATCCACGCGCAGCTTGACCGGGCGGCGCAGATAATGCGCGCAGATAGACGACAGGCAGGCAAACAACGCCGATTGGGATTCCTTGCCGCCGAATCCGCCACCCATGCGCCGGCATTCGACCAGTATCTGATGGGCGTGTCGGCCCAGGCAGTGGGCAATCACAGCCTGCATTTCGCTGGGGTGCTGCGTCGAGCACCAGACCAGCATCCCATCACCTTCCCTGGGTACCGCGTAGGAAATCTGCCCTTCCAGGTAGAACTGCTCCTGGCCATTGCATTCGAAGGTATCGTGGATACGGTGCGGGGCCGCTGCCAAGGCCTCGTCGGGCCGGCCATTGTGCAGGCGCAGATCGGGCAGCACCCGGGCATCCGCCTCGCGCGCCCGCTGGGGGGTAAAGATCGCGGGTAGTTCCTCGTATGCCACCTTGGCCAAGCGCGATGCATGGCGCGCGCCGTCAGTGGTCTGGGCCACGACCACAAAAATCGGCTGGCCCACATACTGCACCAGTGTGTCTGCCAGCAGGGGATCGTCATGCAGGACCGGCCCGCAATTGTTTTCGCCCGGGATATCCGCAGCCGTGTAGACGGCGATCACGCCGGGTGCACGGCGCACGGGCTCCAAGTCCATGGACAGGATACGCGCATGTGCCTTCTGGGATTGCCCCAGTGCGGCGTAAACAGTGCCTGCGAGTTCCGGAATATCGTCGGTATAGGTGGCCTCGCCGCTGACGTGCAGTTCGGCCGACTCGTGCGGCCGTGCGGCACGCGCCGCCGTATCCTCCGGGCGCGGACGCGGGATCCGGTCATTGGTGACGGCCAGGCGATCGAGCTCGTCCGGCGTCACGGATACACGCATATTCATTTCAGGCCTCCTGGGCGATATCCGCCAGCACGGCGATACTCACCTGATGCGTCGCGAGGGGCGTGCCAGGCGCGGTTTCCAGATAAAAACGATACAGCACGTTCTGCATAGCCTTCATGCGGTACGCATCGCTCGCTCGCATATCGGTCAGCGGCTTGAAATCCGTAGCCAGGGCCTGCATGGCATCGCGGACAGTGGCCTCGGACCAATCCCGGCCCATCACCGCCTGCTCGGCCGCGCGCGCCCTGCTGGGCGTGGCCGCCACACCACCAAAGCCAAAGCGCGCCTCGGTCACCACACCCTGCGCATCCAGCCCGATGGTCAGACCCGCGCACACGGCGGAAATATCCTGGTCGAAGCGCTTGGAGATCTTGTACGCCCGGAATTGCCGTCCCAAAACGGGCAGCGGCACGCGCAGACCCTGCACGAACTCGCCTTCCTGCAGGGCATTTTTTTGGTACGCCAGGTAGAAATCCTCAAGCGGCATCTCGCGCACCTGCGCACCGCAACGCAGCACGATCTGCGTGCCCAGGGCAATCAGCACCGGCATGGAATCGCCGATCGGCGAGCCATTGGCCACGTTTCCGCCCAGCGTACCGGCATTGCGAATGGGGAAGGATGCAAAACGATAGCGGAATTCGCCGAGCTCGGGATACGCCCGGACCAGTTCATCGTAGGCATCGTTCAGCAGCACGCCCGCGCCGATTTCCATCCAGCCGTCCTTGTGTTCGATCGTACGCAGGGCCTGTACCTGACCGATATAGATCAGATGCGGCAGATCGCGGTATAGCTTGGTGACCCACAAGCCCACGTCCGTGCTGCCGGCCAGCATCCGGGCCTGGGGGTACTGAATGCGCAGATCGGCGAGCTGTTCGAGCGTGTGCGGCGCGTGGAATACATGGCCGTCTGCCTCGTAGGTGAATACATTGTCTCGGTGAATGGCCTCTAGTGCCTTGGCCAACGTCGCGCAATCAAACTCGATATGCGGATACGCCATCATCTCGGTCGATGCCCGAATGATGGGCTGGTAGCCCGTGCAGCGACACAGATTGCCCGACAGGGCGTCATTGATCTGGGCGCGATCAGGCGTGGTCCCCTCGGGTTCGTGCTCTAGATACATGCCCCACATCGACATGACGAAACCCGGCGTACAGAAGCCGCACTGCGATCCGTGGCAATCCACCATCGCCTGCTGCACAGGGTGCAGTGTGCCGTCAGGCCGTCGCAGATCCTCGACCGTGAACAGGGCCTTGCCGTCCATCGTGGGCAGAAACTGAATGCAGGAATTCACTGCCCGCATCGTCACGCCGCCTTGCCCATCGGGCTCGGCCACGACCACCGTGCAGGCCCCGCAATCGCCCTCGGCGCAGCCTTCCTTGGTCCCGGTGCATCGCAGGTCCTCGCGCAGATACTGCAGAACCGTGCGCGTCGTAGGCTGATCGGCGACCTCATGCACGCGGCCGCGATAATAGAATCGAATCGATTGTGTCTCCATACCGCACCATTCTCGTTCTGATGATTTGTTCATCCCAAGATAGCACTTTGCGCCCCGCACGCCCATTACCCGCACATGATGAGCACTATCAGCCCCGCATGTAGAGGCGGCAGACTGGACGCCAACCCGATCGGCATGAATAATAGCCCGATGCAAAGACCACGCGAACCACTGGACACCCACCTGCTGCGTATCCTGCAGATCCTGCTGACCGAGCACAGTGTCTCGCGCGCGGCGATCAAGCTTGGTCTGTCGCAACCGGCGCTCAGCAATTCACTGAAGCGCCTGCGCGAGATCACCGGCGATCCCATCCTGGTGCGCGGCAAGACCGGTATGGTGCCCACCGAACGCGGCTTGGAGCTCTACGCCCACGCCAACGAGGCGCTGGCCGCCATTGATCGCATCACCGAACCGCCCGGCGAATTCCAACCGGCATCCACCACGCGCGAATTCCATCTGGGGGCGCCCGATTACCTGGATGCGATGTTCCTGCCCAATATTGCAGAGATCCTACGCCGCGAAGCGCCCTCATCCAAACTCATCGTACACCCGATCAATTCGGATTTCGACTATGTCGAGGCGCTCGAGCGCGGCCACCTGGACGTGGTGATCGGCAACTGGCTCGAGCCGCCACCCCAGCTGCATACGTCCAGGCTGTTCGAGGATGAAGTCGTCTGTATGCTGGGCAGCCACCACCCACTGGCCTCGCGGGGCATTTCACTGAAGCATTACCTGGAACTTCCGCACCTGGCGCCCTTTCCCTATGTCTCGCCCAGATTGAGCTTCATCGACGGCTATCTCGCCGAACAGGGGTTGCAGCGCAACATCCAGATGACCATTCCATACTTTGGCCAGGTAGCCGGCATGCTGCTGCGCACCGATCTGGTCTTTACCACCGGCCGGCAATTTGCACAGCACTACGCGCGCTATCTGCCCATCACGATCCTGCCGACACCCATCGCGTTTCCGCCCATGCGCTTTTATCTGCTGTGGCACACACGCAGCCAGCGTGCGCCCGAGGTTGCATGGCTGCGTAAATGTATCTCTAAAGTAGCAGCAATGCTCAGCGCCAGTATTCTGTCTACTTAGCTTGTGGGCTGAATCGGATGCATGGGCTTGTCAGGCAAGCCGCAAACTGCAGAATACGAGCCCAGGCGCCGATAACATCAGGCAAACTTGATATTCATCATCATTAAAGCTCACCCGCATCGGTCGATCTCGTCCCTATCATAAAAAAGCAGGCATGGTCGGAAACCACAAAACCGAGCCGCCCCGGCGACGCACCCTGCGTCACGGGCCTGCAAGCTGACGGCCTCACAGAACGGCCACAGACCGAGACACTGGAAAAAAAGGAGCTTCAATATGGCCGAGCGCGAGCACGTGCTGCAAGCGGGACTCGATGTCCCCGCGTATACCCCATCCACGCCTGCGGGCTGGCTGGAAAAACACTTTCAATACACCGCGCGCGGTAGCTCGCTGCGCCAGGAATCCCTCGCAGGGATGACCACCTTCCTTGCGATGGTTTATTCCGTGTTCGTTATCCCGGCCATGCTGGGCAAGGCGGGCTTTGACACCCCCTCGGTATTCATCGCGGTCTGTCTGACCAGCGCCTTCGGCTCGCTGCTGATGGGCCTGTGGGCGAACCTGCCCATCGCCGTCGGTTGCGCGATCTCCTTGACGGCCTTCACTGCTTTCGACCTGGTGCTGGGGCAGGGCCTGTCGCCAGCCGTGGCGCTGGGGGCGATCTTTCTGATGGGCGTGATCTTTACCGCCATATCGGTGACCGGTGTGCGCACCTGGATCCTGCGCAATCTGCCTGCAGGCATTGCCCACGGGACTGGGATTGGTATCGGCATGTTCCTGCTGCTGATCGCTGCCAGCGAAGTCGGGCTGGTGGCCAAGAACCCCGGCCCGGGCCTGCCCGTATCGCTGGGCAACCTGAACGCCATGCCCGCCCTGCTGTCGGTGCTCGGCCTGGCGGCCATATTCGGCCTTGAGCGGCGGCGCGTGCCCGGCGGCATTCTGATCGTGATCGTTGGGCTCTCGGCAGCCGGTCTGCTGTGGGATCCGGCCGTCACCTTCAACGGCCTGTTCGCCATGCCGTCCCTGGGTACCGGTGGGCTGTCACTGATCGGCGCCATGGACATCGGTGGTGCATTGAATGCGCTGGTCATCCCCAGCGTCCTGGCCCTGGTGATGACGGCGGTGTTCGATGCCACCGGCACCATCCGTGCGGTTGCCGAGCAGGCGGGCCAGCTCGATGACGAGGGCCAGATCATCAACGGCGGGCGCGCACTGACTGCGGATTCCGTCAGCTCCATCGTGTCGGCCTCACTGGGCGGCGCACCGGCGGCGGCCTACATCGAATCGGCTGCAGGCACGGCTGCGGGCGGCAAGACCGGGCTGACTTCGACCATCGTCGGGCTGGGCTTTCTGGCACTGATCTTTGTCTCGCCCCTGGCGGCCCTGGTACCCGCCTATGCCACAGCACCCGCCCTGATGTACGTCGGCCTGCTGATGCTGAGCGGCGTGCGCAAGCTGCACATGGACGATTCGGTCGATGCCATGGCCGGCCTGGTGTGCGCGGTCTTTATTGTGTTGACCTGCAATATCGTCACCGGCATTATGCTCGGGTTCTGCTCGCTGGTGATCGGTCGCGTGTTCGCGGGCGAATGGCGCAGGCTGAATGTGGGCACCGTCGCCATCGCAGGCGCCCTGGCGGTGTTCTATCTGGGCGGCTGGGCAATCTGAAGCCCAGGTCCAAGGCCGCGTACACTGGCAAGGGGCGGCATACCCGCCCTGATCGACGCAAACCGAGCGATCATGCTCCTATAGGTTCCGACCATGACACTGAATGAACTGTCCGCACTGCCGAAAGCCGATTTCACCCAGACACTTGGAGCGATCTTCGAGCATTCGCCGTGGATCGCTGAACGCGCCTGGGAAGCCCGTCCGTTCGACAGTACCGATGCCCTGCACCGCGCCATGGTGCATGTGGTGCAACAGGCCGATCCCGAAAGGCAGCTTGCTCTGATCACGGCCCACCCGGAATTGGCCGGCCGCGAGGCAGAAGCCGGCACGCTTACAAACGCGTCCACCACCGAGCAACGCGGTGCCGGCCTGGATCAGTGCAGCCCGCAGGAACTCGTGCGCCTGCGCAGCCTGAACGCGGCCTACCGCGAACGTTTCGGATTTCCGTTCGTGATCGCCGTCAAGGGCCGCAGCCGCCACGAAATCATGGATGCAATCGAAACCCGCCTGAAAAATGATCGCGATACAGAGTTTGCCGACTGCCTGGATCAGATCGGCCAAATCGCACGCTTTCGCCTGGACACCCTAATCAAATGACCACACAAACACCGTTGACACCGCTGACGATCGAACCCCTGACTCGCGAGGCCTTCGCGCCCTTTGGCGATGTCATCGAGGCCGATGACGCCGTCAGGCATTTCACCATCAACGAGGGCAATACCGAGCGCTACCACGACCTGGCGCACATCGATCCGGGTGAGGGCGGTCGGGCCATTGTGTCGATCTTTCGCGGACAGCCACGCGACTTGCCATTTACCGTCACCATGATGGAGCGTCATCCCAAGGCCAGCCAGGCCTTCGTGCCCCTGTCGGGGCGGCCCTACCTGGTCGTGGTGGCGCCACGCGACACTGCACCGTCAGTGGACGATCTGCGGGTGTTCCTGTGCACAGGCGCGCAGGGGGTGAATTATGCGCGCGGCGTCTGGCACCATCCGCTGCTGGCGCTGGACTCAGTGTCAGACTTCCTCATCATCGACCGCGCCGGGCCCGGCGAGAACTGTGACGTTGTCACACTGGACCAAGCCGGCCTCATCCCCGTGCCCGTCTAGCGCCACCGCCCACCATGCCGCGCAGGCTCAGCGCCAGCAGCGCCACGCCGATCATTCCCATTCCCAGCAGCTCAAGCCCACCGGGGCGCTCGCCCAACTGCAACCAACTGGCCAGTACGCCAATGATCGGCGCGCCCAGCGAAGCCAGGCCGGCCACCCCCGCAGGCAGGTGTTGCAGAGCAAACATCCACAGGAACCAGGCCAGGCCCGTGGCCAGCACCACGTTGTATATCAAGGTGGCATAGAACAGCGGCGCTGGATCAATGGGCCGCTCTGGAACCAGCCAGGCGGTGATGCACAGGGCCAGCGAACCGAACAGCATCTGCCAGGCGGTCAAGGGCAGGGGGTCAATCCGGTAGTCCCGCTTGATCCACTTGGTGACCATGGTGGCCAGCGCCCAGGCAAAGCCGGCGCCAACCGCCATCAGATTGCTCGCGATCGGGGCATGGTTGTTCCAGGGCTCTACGATCAGCACGAGGCCCACGGCGGCCAGGCCCAGCGCCGGCCACTGCAGGCCCTGAATGCGCTCGCCAAAGAACAACCAGGCCATGGCGACGACCATGAACGGCATGGTATAGACCAGGATCGAGGTCTTTCCCGCCCCGCCATGAAGCAAGGCAAACTGGATCAGCAGCGAGAATGCGGCCGTCTGCAGCATTCCCAGCAGAATCACGCGCGGCCAGGCCCCGATCGCCAGATGGGTGCGGCGCGCCAGCAGCAGCATGAATAGGGCAATGACGCCAAACAGATTGCGCAGCATGGAAAAATCAACCGGCCCGACATAGGCCAGTGCCGTTTTCATCACGACCCAGTTATAGCCCCATATGACGGCCATGAGCGCCAGGGCCAGAAGGGCCAGTCGTGTCAGGCGGCGTGACGAAGCGGCGGTTTCTTGTGCCGACGGATTCAAGATAATCCTTATTTTTCCCAGTAACCGGGCTCATTGTAGTGGTTGCGCAGGTCGTCGATGAAATAGCGAACCTTGGCCGGAAGGTAGCGTTGCTGCGGGTACACGGCCTGAATGTCGTAGCTGGGCAGGGCGAATTCATCCAGCACGGTGACCAGTTCGCCGCGCTTGAGCGCCGACTGGATCTCCCAGCTCGAGCGCCAGCCGACCCCCAGCCCCTGCCTGACCCAGTCGTACAGCAGCTCGCCGTCATTGCAGGCCAGGCTGCCATGCACCCGCACTGCAAAGGGCCGGC
>JAKDMO010000102.1 GCA_030452305.1 Alcaligenaceae bacterium
CAGCCTTCTCGGCAGCGGCCTTCTCAGCAGCGGCCTTCTCAGCAGCGGCCTTCTCAGCAGCAGCCTTCTCGGCAGCGGCCTTCTCGGCAGCGGCCTTCTCAGCAGCTAGTCTGCGGGTTTCCTCAGCCTCCTTCTCAGCCTTCTCGCGGGCCGCTCGCTCGGCGGCCAGACGCGCCTGTTCTTCCTCGGCCTGTCGTGCTTTTTCCAGGGCGATTTCCGCCTCGGCCTGGGCACGGGCCACCTCGGCTGCACGCGCTTCAGCCTGGGCACGCGCCAAAGCTTCGGCCTGGGCCTCGGCTTGCGCCTGCGCCTGGGCTTCTGCTTGCGCATCGGGCTGTGGCTCGGGCTCCGGCTCGGGTGGGGTTTCTTCAGGCTCTTCGGCTGGTTCGGGCTCAGTCGGTTCCTGTTCGGTGGGCGCGGCAGCCTCAGCGACCGATCCCTTGGCCCAGAGCTCGACCTGAACGGGTCCGGGGTTGCTCGGCGCGGATGAAAACCCATAAACCATCAGAAAGACGATGGCTCCGTGGATCAATAGCGAATACCACAGTGAACGACGATCGTCCCGTTGCTCGGGAGTCCGTTCACCTGTCGTCTGTTCGCTTTTTTCGCGGAAAAGTTTCATTGCCCTCTGTGGCGCCACATCGCGCTCAGATTCAGTTTGTCGCTTGTTCAGCAGCCGATTGGTTGACCAGCAAACCGAGCTTGGATACACCACCATTGCGCAGGGTATCCATGACCTTCAGGACCGATTCGTACGGAACCTTCCCATCGGCGGCAATCACCACAGGTGTGTCGGGGCCGACCACTGCCTGGACCTCGGCCAGCAGATTGCTGGAATCAACCGGGCGGAAGCTGGTGCCTGCCGAGCGCACTCGCATCGATAATTCGCCCTTTTCGTCGATCTGCACTTCTACCGGTTCAGTGGGCACCTCTGAGGCGGTGCCAACGGACGGAAGGTCAATCAGCCCCGGGGTGATCATGGGGGCCGTCACCATGAAGATCACCAGCAATACCAGCATCACATCGATATACGGCACGACATTGATATCGTTCTGCAGCCGCCGGCCTCTACGGCCCGAACCGTTGCGCAGGGAACCCATGTCAGTGTACCTGCCGCTGCAGAATATTCAGAAACTCATCGACGAAGCTGTCGAATCGGAGCGACAGACGGTCGATTTCGTTGGTGTACCGGTTGTACGCCACGACGGCCGGGATAGCGGCGAACAGGCCGATGGCCGTTGCGATCAGCGCCTCGGCAATACCCGGCGCCACTGCGGCAAGCGTGGCCTGCTGCATGGACGATAGACCGATGAATGCATGCATGATGCCCCAGACCGTGCCCAGCAGGCCGACGTAGGGGCTGACCGATCCGGTCGATGCCAGGAAATTCAGATGTGATTCCAGACCGTCCATTTCCCGCTGATAGGCGGCGCGCATGGCGCGTCGAGGCCCATCAAGCAGTGTGTCGCCCTTGCCGGATGATCGACGCGCTTTTACGAATTCGGTCATGCCGGCCTCGAAAATGCGCGCCAGGGCACCGTGCTCGGTACGCCGACTGGCAATCGCCTGCTGCAGGACGGTCAGATCGCCGCCCGCCCAGAAATCATCTTCGAATCGCCGTGTTTGCTCATCGGCGCGCTTGAGGGCCGCACGCTTGCTGAAGATATATGTCCAGGACAGGATGGATACGCCCAGCAGGATCAGCATGACGATCTGAACCGGTATGCTGGCGTTCGAAACAAGGGAAAATAGCGACAGATCGCTGGCGGCTTGCATGGTTATTTTCTGGCCTCTTCCAGTAAGGTCCTGAGTGATAGGGAAAGCCGGGTGGGCTTGAAGGTGGCCGCGTGCACGACACAGACTTTGATTTGCCCGCTCACCAGTAGTTCCGCCTGGCACCGTGCGGATTGCTCGAATACGATCGAGGCCGCACTGATGTTCGTGACGCGTGTGTGGATGTCGATCTGATCATCCAGACGGGCAGGGCGCTGATAGGCGACGTTGGCTTCCTTCACTACAAACATGACTTGTTCCCGCACGGCGAGTTCCCGCTGATCCACCCCGAGTGAGCGCAGCCATTCGGTGCGTGCTCGCTCAAAGAACCTCAGGTAGTTCGCGTAATAGACCACGCCGCCCGTATCGGTGTCCTCGTAATATACGCGAATGGGCAGTACGGCGCGCGGCTTGGGGGAATCAAGAGACATTTTTTCGTTAGACCGTGTGACACGCCCCGCGCGCAGTCGGCGGCATGCGCGGGAGCCATGGGCGGATCACAGCGATTTTAACTGTTCCAGTATGAACGTAACAGCCTGGGCAAGGGGAACACGATGTGATTCGGCCTCGCGACGGCTCTGGATTTCGACGACACCGTCTTTCAGGCTGCGTTCGCCCACAGTGACCCGGATGGGGGCGCCGATGAGCTCCCAGTCTGCAAACATGATGCCGGGCCGGGCGTCGCGATCGTCCATGATTAGATCGACACCATAGTCCGCGAGATCTCGGTATAAACCCTCGGTCGTGTTGCGTACTGTTTCACTTTTGCCAATGCCGATCGGGCAAAGGACCACTTCGAACGGAGCAATTGCGCGTGGCCAGACCATGCCTCGATCATCATGGCTCTGCTCGATGGCTGCGGCCGCGATTCGGCTGATACCAATGCCATAGCAACCCATCTGCAGCAGGGCGGGCTTGCCGTCGGTTTCCAGGAACGTTGCATTCAGGGTGCGCGAATACTTGTCGCCCAAAAAGAAGACATGACCGACTTCGATGCCGCGCTGAATGGCCAGCCTGCCGCCTTGCGGGTCCGGATCACCATCCACGACATTGCGCAGGTCGGCGCGCTGAGGTTCGGGTAGGTCTCGGCCCCAGTTCACTCCGCTGTAATGGAAGCCTTCCTCGTTGGCGCCGCAGATGAAATCGGCCATATGGGCGACGGTATGGTCGGCAATGATGGTGATTTCACGATGGGGCGCGATAGGTCCCAGATAGCCCGGCACACATCCAAAGGTTTCCAGGATTTCTTCTTCGGTGGCAAATCGATAGCCATTTTCAAGGCCAGGCAGCTTGCCGGCCTTCACCTCATTGAGTTCGTGGTCGCCCCGGATCAGCAGCAGCCAGATCCGGGCAGGCCCGTCTTTGGCTTCGGTGGCCAGCACAATGGACTTGACGGTGTCTTGCAGGGGGCGCCCCAATTGCTCGGCCACGATCTCGCATTTGGGGGCCTGCGGAGTGGCGCGCTTGGTCAGTGATTCGGATGCAGGTGCCCGCTCGGCGATCAGATTGGGCGCTTCGGCCATCTCGATGTTTGCGGCGTAGTCGGAATCCGGGTTGTAGACGATCAAATCCTCGCCGGTGTCGGCAATCACCTGGAACTCATGGCTGCGGGATCCGCCAATCGCACCGGTATCGGCCGCCACCGCCCGGAAGTTCAGCCCGATCCGCGTGAAGATGCGCTGATATGCCTGGTACATCGCGTCGTAGCTGCTTTGTGCGGCCTCTGCATCGCGGTCAAACGAGTAGGCGTCCTTCATCAGGAATTCGCGCCCTCGCAGCAAACCGAAGCGGGGGCGGCGTTCGTCGCGGAACTTGGTCTGGATGTGGTAGAAATTCACGGGTAGTTGGCGCCAGCTGTGAATTTCGTTGCGGGCGATGTCGGTGACCACTTCCTCGGATGTGGGCTGCAGTACAAAATCGCGCTGGTGGCGATCCTTGATGCGCAGCAATTCGGCCCCGTACTGTTCCCAGCGACCTGATTCCTGCCAGAGCTCGGCGGGCTGTACCACGGGCATGAGCAGCTCGACGGCGCCCGCCCGGTCCATTTCTTCACGAACGATGTGCTCGATCTTGCGCAGTACCTTCAGACCCATGGGCATATAGGTATAGATTCCGCCGGCGACTTTGCGGATCATCCCGGCGCGGGTCATGAGCTGATGGCTGATGACTTCGGCGTCGGCCGGGGCTTCCTTGAGAGTGTTCAGGTGGTACTTGCTGGCGTACATGGTGGGGATTCCGGTTGATACGTATAATCAGTGGTAATTGTATTGAATTCACATTGAGGCGGCCTATGTTGGATCGTGAAGGCTACCGTCCTAATGTCGGCATTATCCTCGTAAATCAGAAAAACGAGGTTTTTTGGGGCAAGCGCATTCGAGAACACGCATGGCAGTTCCCTCAGGGGGGCATCAAGCACGGCGAAACACCCGTGCAGGCCATGTACAGGGAACTTCATGAGGAAGTCGGTTTGCACCCCGAGCATGTGCGCATATTGGGTCGGACGCGTGACTGGCTCCGCTACAACGTGCCCGATCATTTCGTACGGCGCGAGTTGCGGGGCCGCTATAGGGGGCAAAAGCAAATCTGGTTTTTGCTGCGCATGGTCGGGCGCGACTGCGACGTCACCCTGCGGGCATCCGATACGCCAGAGTTCGACGCCTGGCGCTGGAATGCCTACTGGGTGCCGCTCGAAGCCGTCATCGAATTCAAGCGCGAGGTCTATACCCTGGCGCTGCACGAACTCTCCGGCCTGCTGTTCAAGCGGCACCACGAGAACCGCTATTTGCGGCAGCGCACCGATCGCAATGCCACTCAGGCCGGCGAGGCGCGCCTACCCGGCACTCGTCGATGAGGGGCGCACATTGCGAAACCCTCCAGAGGTTATGATTAAGTCCTGATCCACTGTCCGCTATCGATACGAATGGTTCGAACGCATGCTCCAAGACCTTGATTCCCTAGCTGAACGCATCCGCCAACTGGTCGGCCTGACCCGCCAGTTGCAGGCCGAGCGCACTTCCCTGCAGGCGCGGGTGCGCCAGGTTGAGCAGGAAATCGCCGGGCTGAAAGACCAACGCGCCGGCGAACACAAAGAATTCACCCTTATGTCCGAGCGCATCGCGCGGCACAGCCAGGAAATCGAGGACGTACAGTCCGAGGCTCAGGCCGCCCGGGGCGCACTTGATCGGCAACTGCTCGAACAGCAAGCCCAGTCCGAGGCCTTACGCCTCCGTGCCGAGCACAGCGAGGCCAACTGCCAGCGTCTGCGTAGCGTCGCGGGCGGCGCCCAGCAGCAGATTGATCTGATTCTTATGCGCCTGCCCGGCGCGGAGTGAACCCATGGAACGCGTAGACGTGTCTATTCTGGGGCGGGATTATTCGCTCGCCTGCCTGCCCGCCGAAAAAGACGCCCTGCTGGCGGCGGTACGGCATGTCGATCAGCGCATGCTGGCGGTCAAGGGCACTGGAAAAGTCGCCAGCAACGAGCGCATTGCCGTGATGGCCGCCATCCAGATTGCAAACGAGCTTTTATCCTTGCGGGCACCCGATGGACCTTTGAGCCATATTGCTTTAGGGGATTTCAAGGGTAAAATTGATGCCATGAACGACATGCTCGACAAAGCGTTGGGCACTGTCGATTGACATAGATTGATTTTTAACCAGTTGCGCGCGATGCAACTGGTCTGGTTAGTCCCTGCCGTGTTCGTGACCTGGCCATACATTCCTTGAACCAATGCTAATTGGCAAAGGTTGCCGGATTGACAAGTCGGCGAGTCCGTCACATCGTTGATGAACCCAAGGCTTGACTGATGGCGACCACCCTGAACTCAGGTTCCGGGGTGCCGGCCTAGACGGCACAGGTGGGGCGTTTATCCGAAGGCTCGTCGATTTGACGAGCCTTCTTTCCTCGGAGGACACCGCATGCACATGTTGATTCAACGCTACAGCCGCCTGGCCGGCGGCGCACTGGCCCTGGCAATGATGTTTGCCCTGCCCGTGCAGGCCCACGATCACTCTGGGCCCGAGGCGCCCCAGGCGACGCTGAACGCCCAGGCTTCGGTTGTCGTGCCACAGGATACGGTGCGCGTCTCTCTTGTCGCCGAACTCAGCGCCGACTCCCAGACCGATGTCGCTCAGGCCCTGAACGAGGTCCTGGATTCGGTCATGACACAGGCAAAGGATCAATCCATCGTCCAGGTGCGTAGCGGTGCATATCGTATCTGGCCGATCACCGACCGCAAAACCAAGGTCACCCAGTGGTGGGGGCATGGCGAAATCATCCTGACGTCCACCGATATCGCTGCGGCCGCCGAGCTGGCAGGCAAACTTGACGACCGCATGCCGATCGGTGGCATGACGTTTTCCGTGTCACCAGAGCGCCGCGCTACCGAGGAACAGGCCCTGCTCAGTCAGGCGGTCGATGCCTTCAAGGCACGCGCGCAGGCACTGACCGAGGCCCTGGGCTTCCAGTCATTCACCTATCGCACGATCGACCTCGGCGGCGATGGGGGGCAGGTCTCGCCCATGCCGCGCATGATGATGAGTGCCATGGCCGCCGACAAAGTCGCTGCACCCATGGAGGTCGGCACTGAAACCATCACTGTTTCGGTGCACGGAACCATCCTTTTGCAGCCTGCCGGTAAATTAGCGCACCAATGATGATCATGGGCAGCGACAGCAGCTGCCCCATGCTCAGCCCGCCGGCCGGCAGGCCCAGGAAGGCATCCGGTTCGCGTGTGAATTCCACCAGGAAACGAAACACGCCGTAGCCCATCAGGAACAGGGCGCTGATCTGCCCGGTGGGGCGCGGCTTGCGCGCAAACCACCAGATCAGGGCGAACAGCACCAGGCCTTCCAGGCCCAGTTCGTACAGCTGTGACGGGTGGCGGGGGATGTCGTCGCCGGCTTGCGGAAAGATCATGCCCCATGGCAGCGAGGTGGGGCGGCCCCAGAGTTCACCATTGATGAAATTACCCAGGCGCCCTGCGGCCAGCCCCAGCGGAATCAGTGGCGCCACAAAGTCGCTGATTTCCAGAAACCTGCGTTTCTTGTGTCGGGCAAATAGCGCCATCACGACGATCACCCCCAGCAGGCCGCCGTGAAAGGACATACCGCCTTGCCACAGATACAGCACCGACAGCGGATGGCTCAGGTAATCGTCGAATTTGTAGAACAGCACATAGCCCAGGCGACCGCCGATCACAACCCCCAGGACGCTGTAGAAAATGATGTCCTCCAGGTCACGCAGGGTCAGGCCGCAGGGGTGGTGGGCAATCCGCCATCGCCCCAGCAGCCAGGCCAGTGCGAAGCCTGCCAGGTACATCAGGCCATACCAGTGTATGGCGATGGGGCCGATCTGCAGCGCAATCGGGTCGATCTGGGGGTAATGCAGCATGGGAAAGGCCAGTCGTGAATTTATCGGGGATAATAACGCGAACCCTGTTCGAAGGCCCGGCGCGCCGGGCTCTATTGTGGAATCAATGATGTCTGTTTTCAGTTCATTTGTGCTTGCCGCGCTGGGCGCGATGACACTGTCTACGCTCGCATACGCGGCTCCTGCGGGGCTTGATCTGGCGCGCAGCAGCCAGTGCATGGCGTGCCACCAGGTTGACTCCCGGCGCGTGGGGCCGCCATTCAATGCGGTCGCGCAGCGCTTCGGCGATCAGGCAGGTGCCGAGGATTATCTTGCAAAGGTGATCCGCAATGGCAGTCGCGGGCAATGGGGGGCGATTCCCATGCCTGCCCAAAAGCAGGTCAGTGAAGCCGATGCCAAAAAGCTCGCGCAATGGATCCTGTCATTGAGTCCGTCGGCTGATTGATGCACAGTACTTACTTGAATGGGCCGGTCCCTTTGCGCAGATCCGGCACCAGCATATAAAAAGGAGTTTCGGCATGACGCAGCAGGCGATATTCGGTGGCGGTTGTTTTTGGTGCACCGAGCCGGTCTTCAGGTCGATGAAGGGAGTATTTGACGTCATCCCGGGATACTGTGGGGGGCATGTCGAGCATCCGACCTACCAGCAGGTGTGCAGGCAGGATACCGGGCATGTGGAAACCGTCCGCGTGGAATTTGATCCAGACTTGGTCAGCTACCGTACCTTGTTGGAAGTCTTCTTTGCCACGCACGATCCCACCACGCTGGATCGCCAGGGTGCGGACGTCGGGCCGCAGTACGCATCTGTGGTGTTCTGCCTGGATACGCAGCAGGAAGCTCTGGCGCGCGAGGTCGCAGCCGAGGTTCAGGATGCCTTGGGGGTTCCGGTACAAACGCGCATCGAGTCGGCAGGCGTATTCTGGCCCGCCGAGGATCTGCATCGCGAATACTATGCGCGCAATCCGGATCAAGGCTATTGCCGTGTGGTGATTTTGCCCAAAATGGCCAAGTTCCGCGAACGCTTTGCGGCTTTGCTGGCCTGATCGACAGGCAGGCCGCGCCCTCTGTCGCCTATTGGTTCAGGGCTCGACCCAAGCGTCGCCCAGGTTGCGTCAGATGAGCCATGGCCGCAAGGATAGCCAGCGTCACCACTAGGCGGCCGACCAAAATGACCCACAGGTTTGCCCCGAGCGCCAGTATCAGCAGCGTGTCTTCGATCAGGCCGTGGCTTAACGATAGCCAGGACAGCGCCAGCAGGCGGGTGCGCGGGCTGTAGTTCTCGCGCTCCGCCGCCTCGATGATCAGGGCGCCGCCGTATGCCAGACCCAGCAGCACACCTACGGTGGTCAGCGGTGCAGCGCGTTCCTCCAGCCCGGATATGCGCAGAATCGGTGTCAGCGCGCGGGTGATGTGTCGCGTGATTCCCAGGCGCTCCAGCAGGTCTAGTGCCAGCACCAGGCCGACGATGATGACGAAGGTCATGGCCAGGGATGTAATCGTCGAGATTGCCCAGGACCAGACATCCTGTGGCCCTTGTGTCATCCCGCTGCGCAGCCAGTCAAAGGATACCGGTGTGTCCAGCCAGCCTCCCGCATGGCATAGCCAGGTGATGCCCGCCCCGTAGACGAGCCCCGTCAGGATGCGCAGTATGGTCGTAAACAGCATGCTCGCGCCCGCCCGGCGCACAATGGATTGTTCGGTGGGCAGGTTGTGTGCGAACAGCATCATCGCACCCAGTGCGCTGACCTGGGCGGCATTCATGTGCATCCCGTCTGACAGGGCGCTGAGCGAGGCAATGCCGCCATAGATGTTGGTCAGCATCGTGGTCGCCCATATGATCCCGGCTTCGGGGGGCAGGCCCAGCAAGGACATGGCCGGCGCGATGGCGTGCCCGGCCCATGCCACCAGCCCCAGGCGATCGGCGATATATACGATGATCATCACCGGCAGCATGATGCGGGCAACCGTCGTGAACATGTGCAGGCTGCGCCTGAGCATGGTTTTCAAGTAGTGAAGCATTCCCTGCCTTTTAGGCGCCGGATGGCGCGCATCTGTCTCTATGCCCGGATTTTACCTGCTGTCGCCACGGTCGATTTGCGCACAGCAAAGCGGCTGTGCTATAGT
>JAKDMO010000103.1 GCA_030452305.1 Alcaligenaceae bacterium
GGGGGGGCGCATCGGGCGTGCCGACCGCACGCATGGGGCCCAGGCGCGGTGCAGAGGTCGAGGCTGCGAGCTCGAAGCTGACCTGTACGGATTGTTCGTACCAGTCGGAGGCGAGGGCCTCGATACGGGTCGAGAAATTCTTGCGTACCCAGTCGAGCTTGAAGCGATTGGGCGCGCCGATGCGCAACACGGCCAAGTCTGCGTCGAAGTCGAGCAGAACGAGCGGGCGTATCCAGGCGCTGATTTGCTGTGGTGGGAGTTCCTGTTCCAGCTGCTGGACGCAGGTCTGCCAGAATTCGTTCATATTGGTCATTTCAGTAAACCTCGATTCTACCCTGTCCACACCCAAGTTATCCACAGCACCCCGGCTGTCTGCATCGTGATTTGCCGCAAGTATTTGACTAAACATCCAAAATTTGATGAAATAGTGGGCTTTTCGAGATTTGAGCTCTTTTTAATCGCTCTTTTAATTGTGGATCCACCATGAAACGCACCTACCAGCCATCAGTTACCCGTCGCAAGCGTACCCACGGGTTTCGTGTGCGCATGAAAACGCGCGCCGGCCGTGCCATCCTTAGTGCGCGTCGTGCCAAGGGGCGCAAGCGCCTCGCTGTCTGAATGCCCGATTTCGCTGCCGGTTAGCGCAGTGCTGACCGGCCCGACGGCCATGCGGTACGATTTTCCTGCAGCGGTCCGTTTACATCGCCCCCCGGAATATGCGCAGGCCCTCAGAGGGCGGCGCGTAGCCAGAGGGGCGATGTTCGTTGTCATGCGGCCGCGCGACCCTCAGCCCGCTACGCCTGCGCGGCTGGGTCTGGTCATTCCCAAACGCTTCGCCCCCTTGGCGGTGACTAGAAATACAATCAAGCGGGTGTTGCGCGAGACATTCCGGCACCATCGCGGCGCCTTGCCTGAAGGGGACCTGGTGGTCCGCCTGGTGGCCGCGCCTGGTCGGCAAAGCCTGACGGCGCTGAAGGCCCAGGTGCGCGCCGAGGCCGAGTCTCTCTTTGCGCGGATCGTGACATGATCAAAGCCCTGCTCATTGCGCCGATTCGGTTCTACCGCTATTTCCTCAGCCCGTGGCTCGGGCATCAATGCCGTTTTACCCCGACCTGCTCGGCCTATGCCATCGAGGCGATCCAGGCCCACGGCGCACTAAAGGGGCTGTGGCTGGCGGCACGACGCATTGGGCGCTGCCACCCATGGTGCGAGGGCGGGCTGGACCCCGTACCCGATCGATCTGGGCATGGCCGACACCCGCCCGGGGCCGATTCCTCGGCCCACCAATCGCGCTCATCCGATATTCAGGAGAGCTAAGTTAAACTGATGGGCTTTTCGCTCTGATCCAACTTCACCAACAGGCGCTATGGACACCCGACGCACCATTCTCTGGATGATTTTCTCCTTCTCGCTGCTGCTGCTGTGGAACAATTGGCAGGTCCACAACGGCCGGCCTTCCTTGTTCGGCCTGGGCGAAAATACGGTCCAGACCGATAAACCTGCAGCGCAAGGCGCAACAAAGGACGCCGGCGTTCCGACGCATGTGGCGACGCCTACTGCGCCTGGGCAGGCTGCGACTTCCACCGCTGCGGGCACCGGGGTGCCTGCGCAGGATGTCGAGCACGTGGGCCAGCAGGTGCATGTCAAGACCGACGTCTTTGACCTAACCTTCGACACGCTTGGTGCCCAACTGGTGCAGGCGGAGCTTTTGAAATACAAGGCGCTGGATGGATCGGGTGATCCCATGATGTTGCTGGACGACGCACCCGGCAGAATCTATCTGGCGCAGACCGGCGTGGTCGGTGCGCCGCAGGGCCAGAGCTACCCCACGCACCTGACGCCGTTCACCCTGGTGTCCCAGGATACGTCGGGCGATACCACCACGGTCGTGTTCGAGGCCACCTCGGACCAGGTGAAGGTGGTCAAGACCTTTACCCTGCACAAAGACAGCTACGACATTCATGTCCGGCACGATATCTACAACCTGGGCGATGCTGCCATTGACCCATCGGTCTATCTGCAGCTGACGCGTGATGGCAATGATCCGCCGAATACCTCGGGTTTCTACAGTACGTTTACCGGCCCTGTCGTCTATTCCTCAGAGGAAAAATTCCAGAAGATCGATTTCGACGACCTCATCGAGGGCAAGGCGAAATACGTTCAGCAGGCCGATGATGGCTGGATCGGGATGGTACAGCATTACTTTGCTTCGGCCTGGGTGCCGGCCGAAGGCGCCAGTCGTACCAACCAGGCGCTGCGCGTGGCCGACAATCTGTACGCGGTGCGCACGATTGAGCCGGTTGGCACGATCGCCCCGGGTGAGCACCAGTCCATAGACTCGCAGCTTTGGACGGGGCCGCAGGATCAGCAGGCCATGAGCGAGGTCGCCCCTGGCCTGGACGTGGTGGTCGATTATGGCTGGGTGACGATCATCGCCAAGCCGATGTTCAAGTTCATGACCTGGTTGCATTCGCTGCTGGGGAACTGGGGCTGGACCATTGTCGCGCTGACGCTGCTGATCAAGCTGGTGTTTTATCCGCTGTCGGCAGCCAGCTACCGCTCGATGGCCAAGATGAAGCTGGTCGCGCCCCGCATGAAGACGCTGCGCGACAAGTACGGTGATGACAAGGCCAAGCTGAACGCGGCCATGATGGAAATGTACCGTACGGAAAAAATCAATCCGCTGGGTGGTTGCCTGCCCATGGTGGTGCAGATTCCGGTCTTTATTGCGCTGTATTGGGTGCTGCTGGCCAGTGTCGAGATGCGTGGCGCGCCGTGGATTCTGTGGATTCATGACCTGTCGGTGCGCGATCCGTGGTTCATCCTGCCCGCCGTGATGATGGCGACCATGTTCCTGCAGATCAAGCTGAACCCGACGCCGCCGGATCCCACTCAGGCCAAGATCATGATGATCATGCCGCTGGTGTTTGGCGGGATGATGTTCTTTTTCCCGGCTGGTCTGGTGCTGTACTGGTGCGTGAATAACGCGATTTCGTTGGTCCAGCAGCGCGTGATCATGAGCAAACTGGATAAGGAAAAAGCAGCGTCTGCTTCCAGCTAGTGCGGGCTGAAGTCCAGGCTGAACAAGGGGGGGGCTTCTACGGGGCACCCCCTTTTGTACGATTGACGACATTGGCCCGGATTCGATATCATGTTCTATTCAATATAAAGAATGGAGTTCAGTATGTCGAACGCACAACAGGGCATCAAATTGTCGGATCCGACATTGCTGTGTACCCAGTCCTATGTGCACGATGGCTGGCGGGCGGCTCGCTCGGGCGCGACATTTCCTGTCAGCAATCCGGCGACCGGCGCGGTGATTGCCGAGGTCAGCAGCCTGGGGGCGGATGAAACGCGCGAAGCCATTGCAGGCGCTGTCTCGGCCCAGGCTCAGTGGCGCGAGCGCACGGCCGCCGATCGCGGCCGTCTGTTGCACGCCTGGAATGCCTTGATCCTGCAGCACGCCGAAGACATTGCGCAGCTGATGACTGCCGAGCAGGGCAAGCCACTGGCGGAATCGCGCGGCGAGATGAAGTACGCGGCCTCGTTCATCGAATGGTTTGCCGAGGAAGGCAAGCGCACCTATGGGGACACAATTCCGTCACCCGCAGCAGACAAGCGCCTGTTCGTAATCAAGCAGCCCGTGGGCGTATGCGCGGCGATCACACCCTGGAATTTTCCGGCAGCCATGATTACCCGCAAGGTCGGCCCGGCGCTGGCGGCGGGTTGCGCCATGATCGTGAAGCCGGCCGAGGACACGCCGTTAACCGCCCTGGCCCTGGCTGTGCTGGCCGAGCGCGCCGGGATTCCCGCCGGGGTGTTCCAGGTGATCGTGGGCGATGCGCGTGAAATCGGTGGGGCCCTGACTGCCAGCCCGGATGTGCGCAAGCTGTCGTTCACGGGCTCGACTGAAGTCGGGCGCCTGCTGATGGCGCAGTCCGCGCCGACGATCAAGCGCCTGTCGCTGGAACTGGGTGGCAATGCGCCCTTCATTGTGTTCGATGATGCGGATGTGGATGCTGCGGTCGACGGGGCAATGGCCTCAAAATACCGCAACAGCGGCCAGACCTGCGTGTGCGCGAATCGACTGCTGGTGCAGGCAGGTATTTACGATACTTTCGTCAAAAAGCTGCATGCCAAGGTGGCAGAGCTGAAAGTCGGTGACGGTACGCAGGATGGTGTGCAGCAAGGCCCCTTGATTAACCAGGACGCGCTCGACCACGCAAACGAGCTGATTCAGGATGCGACCAGTCACGGTGCCTCGGTCGTGATCGGCGGCAAACCGCATGCGTTGGGCGGCACGTTTTTCGAGCCCACCATCCTGCGTGATCTGAATCTGGACATGCGTGTGGCCCACGAAGAAATCTTTGCGCCGGTCGCCCCGGTCTTCCGTTTCGAGACCGAGGAACAGGCCATCGCCCAGGCCAACGCAACCGAATATGGCTTGGCCGCCTATCTGTACTCCCGGGATTCCGCTCGGGTATGGCGGGTGGGTGAGGCGCTGGAATACGGCATGGTCGGCCTGAATACCGGCATGGTTTCCAATGAGGTCGCGCCGTTTGGCGGCATCAAGCAGTCCGGCCTGGGCCGCGAGGGCTCCCATTACGGGATCGACGAGTACCTGGAAACCAAGTACCTCTGCCTACAGATGTAAGTCGCGGGCGTGCCGGCGCCCGCATACGCGGGCTACACTTGCGGCTGTGCAACCCGCAGGCACGCCCATGCCCGATCTGAATACCGACCCCATCATCGCCATTGCCACCGCCCCCGGCCGGGGCGGTATCGGCGTGCTGCGGATTTCCGGGCCGAATCTGGCTGATCTGGCGCGCGGTCTGTTCGATACGCCCCTGCAGGCACGCCACGCCCACTACCTGCCGTTTCGCGGCGAAGACGGCGAGCTCATGGATGAAGGCATCGCGCTGTTCTTTCCGGCGCCGCATTCCTATACCGGGGAAGACGTCCTGGAGCTGCAGGGCCATGGCGGGCCGGCGGTGCTGCGCCGCATCCTGGCACATTGCCTGGCGGTGGGCACCGGAATCGGCCTGCGCCATGCACAGCCAGGCGAGTTCACCCAGCGCGCCTTCCTGAATGACCGGCTGGACCTCGCCCAGGCCGAGGCGGTTGCCGACCTGATTGAGGCCTCGTCCACCGCTGCGGCGCGCAGCGCCATGGCCTCGCTTTCAGGGGCATTTTCCACCGAGATCAATGCACTGGCCGACCGCGTCGTCCATCTGCGCATGCTGGTGGAAGCCACCCTGGATTTCCCTGAAGAGGAAATCGATTTCCTGGAAAAGTATCAGGCCGGCCAGACGCTTGCAGGGATTCGCGAGGCGCTGGTTCAGATCACCCGCCAGGCCCGCCAGGGCCTGATCCTGCGCGAGGGCCTGCACGTCGTGCTGGCCGGCCAGCCCAACGTGGGGAAATCCAGTCTATTGAATGCCCTGGCGGGTGACGATGTGGCGATCGTCACTGCGATTGCCGGCACCACGCGCGACAAGGTCAGCCGGCAGATCCACATCGAAGGCGTGCCCCTGCATATCGTTGATACCGCAGGCCTGCGCGACACTGAGGATGTGGTCGAGCGCATTGGCATCGAACGCAGTTGGGATGAAATCAGCCGTGCCGACGTCATCGTGCACCTGCAGGACGCCCGCGAGCCGGGTGATGCCCTGGATGCCGACATTGCCCAGCGGTTACCGCCCGGCGCGCCGGCGCTGATTGTGTGCAACAAAGCAGACCTGCTGGACGAGGCGCAGCGGCATGCGCTGGTTTCCGGAACTACAGGGCGGGCGGCACCGACTGCCCAGCCAGAGGGTGAAGGGCCTATGTCGTCTGGCACATCGGCTGGAAGCGAGCGCCTGCTGGTATCGGCCCATACCGGTGAAGGCCTGGACGCTCTGCGCGCCCGATTGCTGGCCATCGCCGGTTGGCAGCCGGGTGGTGAGTCCCCCTGGCTGGCTCGGGAGCGTCACGTGCGAGCGCTGGACGAGGCCGCTGTTCATCTGGATGCCGCCGCAGCACATGCCGGCCAGGACGACCGCGTGCTGGATCTGTTTGCCGAAGAACTGCGCCTCGCGCACGAGGCCTTGTGCGCGATTACCGGGCAGTTCACCAGCGATGATTTGCTGGGCGAGATTTTCGCGGGGTTTTGTATTGGGAAGTGATGGGGGGCGGGGATGTTCATTGAAACCAGATCAACGACGTAATGAGCAAACCCTAGGCAAAAAATGATGCTGTTCACGGCTGGAAGACATTTTTGACCAACGATGGTTATCACGCATTGATATAATAGATCTGGCCAGCATATTATTGGATTCACGCATGAAGCGCTGCATTGTCGGTGTCCGTCAGCCAGGGAATCTGCCGCCGCAAGGAAGCAAAACCCCCAGCATTTGGTTCCCTTCCCTAGCATCACTGGCAGCGGTGTTATCGGACGATAATCGCCGTTTGCTGCGCCTGATCCATGATAAGCAACCTAAGTCTCTTACAGAACTGGCTGAACTCAGCGGCCGTAAGGTGCCGAACTTGTCCCGCACCTTATGGATGATGGCGGATTACGGATTGGTTTCGCTGCAACGCAATGCTCGAGATGTACAGCCGACCGCGTTAGCGACCGAATTTCTGATCGTGTTGGATTGAAGACAATGAATACCAAGGGAAACGCGATGGCACGGATGTGGATAATACGCGGCGAAGGTAGAAACTTGTATAACGCCGTTCGCGAGCGCGGCTCGGCAGCCAGTGATAGCGTCAAGTCTCTGGCCTGTGCACAGGTGAATTCAGGAGCAGCTGTCGTTCAATGTGGAATGGGCGCTGGAATGAGCCAACACTCACCAGAGAGCAAAGGACAAACATGATCAAACAGGCCAACGACTCCGATCAGATTTCACGACTGGTCTTGCGTGGCTACAAGTCGATTGCCGAATGCGATCTAGAACTAGGCCGTCTCAATATATTGATTGGCGCCAACGGCGCGGGAAAGTCCAATTTCATCGGCTTCTTCCGCTTGATCAGTCGCATTCTCGATCAGCAATTGCAGGCCGCCGTTGGCTTGGCGGGTGGGCCGGATGCCCTCCTGTACTTTGGCCGCAAGGAAACCGAAGAACTACGAGCCGAACTGTACTTCGGCAACAATGGCTATCGCTTCACGCTGCGCCCGACCCAGGACAATCGGATGATGTTTTATCGGGAAGCACTTTGGTGGAACATGCATGGTGACTGGCGTCCCGCTTCCGGACACTTCGAGTCTTATGCAGAAAGCCAGAAAGGCAGAACTTTGATTTACCAGCATGTCGTGCCCGCCATGCGTAGCTGGCGTCTGTATCACTTCCATGACACCAGCGGTAGCGCTCTGGTCAAGCAAGTCCATAACATCAACGACAACGACTATCTACGCGACGATGCTCGCAACCTTGCAGCTTTTCTCTTGCGGCTGAAGAACCATCATGAGGAACACTACCAGCGCATCATCAAGTCCATCCGACTGGTCGCCCCCTTCTTTGGAGACTTCCACCTACGGCCTACTGTGGACAACAAGGAAAAAATCCAACTCGAATGGACAGAGCAAGGGCAGGACGAGCCTTTCAGCGCCAGCGCCTTGTCAGACGGCACCTTACGTTTCATCTGCCTGGCTACCGTGCTGTTGCAACCAGAAGAATTCATGCCCAAAGCGGTGCTGATCGATGAGCCCGAACTGGGCCTCCATCCGTTTGCCATCAGCGTGCTGGCCGGGCTGATCAAATCTGCCTCTCAGGAACACCAATTGATCGTATCCACCCAGTCAGTGGAGCTGATAAATGAGTTCGATGCCGAAGACCTGATCGTGGTAGACAAGCGTGGCGGCTCGTCCACATTCAAACGCCCAGATACTGAAGCACTGACCGAATGGCTGGCCGAGTACAGCCTTGGAGATCTGTGGAAGAAGAACCTGTTGGGTGGGAGGCCGGGACGATGAGTCGCGTCTACCTGCTGGTGGAAGGCCAGACAGAAGAGGCCTTCGTCAATGAATTGCTGGCCTCCCACTACGCGAAACAGGGCATTTACCTCACCCCTATCATCGTCAGCACCAGTCCTGGTTACAAAGGAGGCGTGGTCAGCTACGCCAAGATCAAACCGCAGATCGATAAGCTTTGCAAACAGGATGCAGGGGCCCACGTCACGACGCTGTTCGACCTCTATGCGTTGCCGAAGGACTTTCCCGGAAAGAATAGCCCTACTTACCCTCACGCGGGAACAGGGACGCGCAAAGCGGAATTCCTGGAGGCTGAACTGGCCAAGGATATTGGTCACCAAAACTTCATCCCCAACCTGATCGTTCACGAATTCGAGGCGCTGCTATTCGCTCAGATAGATGCCTTCGAGCAATGGACGGATGACGATCACGTACTGGAGCCTCTGCGAGTTGTACGCAGAACAACTTCGCCTGAGGATATCAACGATAGCCCTCTGACGGCACCGTCAAAGCGCATTCTGACAGCCATGACTGGCTACCAGAAAACCTTCCATGGACCACTCATCGCGTGTGATATCGGTCTGGATGCCATGCGACAGGAGTGCCCGCATTTTTCTGAGTGGCTTCAGAAACTCGAAGCATTGAGAGAGGTCCGCTAATGAGTGATCCCTATTTGCGGTTAGGCGTTATATCACCACCTCGCTCAAGCGGAAATTCGCCGGCGGCAATGGTACTGAGCTCAATGTCATTCTGCCCAAGATGAGCCCGCTCAATCCGCGATACCTCACAATCCCAAGATAGGTAGCCCCAACCTGGGCGCTTATCGGTGGGCCGGCTATGGCGTTCCGATCAGGACTGTGTGGCTCACGGCGATCAATAACACACCCGTTTACACCCATTTCGCCTCACGCGCCTCAAGGGCTGCCGTTCGCAGGAGGCCAGTTGGACGCGTGCGTGCGATTCTTGCCTGCAACACGAAATTGTATACATAAGAAAATCTTCTCAATCTATAACCCTGGGCGATTACTGATCAAATTAAGGGGAAACACTAGTAACTTACCCGAATCCATCTCTGCATAATAGGTATTTCCAGCTTGATACAGGTCAAGAAGATCGAGCCCAGCGGTCATCGCGGATAGCCCAAACATTCTTCATGTATACACAGCGGGCCGGAAATAATGCGTGAAATCCACCAGGAGCAGTTCGGAAAGCCTCGAATTGGCACGGCCTGTCGTCGTATGCCGCGCCCGGGATCGCTTATCACG
>JAKDMO010000308.1 GCA_030452305.1 Alcaligenaceae bacterium
TATAAGACATATGTCATGGAAAAGCTCCAGCCAATGCCGGTACAGGCTATGGACGGGATGTCAGGCCAGTAGGTCCTGCTCTGCAGGGTGGCGTCAGATGTAGGCGTCTACGTACGAGCAGACGGGGTGCACGCGCCAGCCTCGGGCGCGTGCGGTGTCCAGGCCGGCCTGAACCAGTTCGGCAGCGATCTTGCGGCCCTCGACCGGTACAGGTACACCTGTGTAGTTGAAAAAGACCTCGCCATCCGTGAGGACGTAGTCCAGCACGCAGAGGTGCCCTTCTTCGGTCCACTCGAACCGGTGCTGGTCTTCGTTATGGCGGATGGCGCGTGTCATGGCGGTCCTCAGATTACGTACAGATCGACGTATTCGTGCACCGGCATGGCTTCCAGGGCCTTTTGATCCAGCGATACGTCCAGAATGCGCTGCTGCTGGCGTGCGGGGAATTGCCGCGCCAGATTGGTGCGGAATTTGGCTTCGAGCAGCGGGATGCCGTCCTTGCGCCGACGCTTGTGGCCGATCGGGTATTCGCAGACGATTTCGTCGAGCTTGGTGCCGTCGTTGAATTCGACTGTCAGGGCGTTGGCGATCGAACGCTGTTCCGGGTCGTGGTAGTCCTTCGTGAAGGTGGGATCCTCGACGCAGGTGATTTTTGCACGCAGGGCATCGATGCGCGGGTCGGCCGCGATGCTGTCCTCGTAGTCACCCGCAGTCAGGCGCCCGAAGATCACGGGCACGGCCACCATGTACTGGATGCAGTGGTCGCGGTCGGCCGGGTTGGCCAGCGGGCCGGACTTATCGATGATCCGGATGCAGGCTTCGTGTGTGCGGATGGTGATTTTTTTGATGTCTGCGTCGGTCTTGCCCAGCGCGGCCAGTTTTTCGTGGATCTGCATGGCGCATTCGACAGCAGTCTGCGAGTGGAATTCGGCGGGGAACGAGATCTTGAACAGAACGTTCTCCATCACGTAGGTGCCATAGGGGCGCTGGAATTTGAAGGGCTGACCCTTGAACAGCACATCGTAAAAGCCCCAGACCGGTGCGCTGAGCACCGACAGATAGCCCATTTCGCCGGTTTTGGCGATCAGGGCCAGACGTACCGCGCGGCTGGTGGCATCGCCTGCCGCCCAGCTCTTGCGGCTGCCCGTGTTCGGGGCATGGCGGTAGGTACGCAGGCTTTGGCCATCGACCCAGGCCAAGGATACGGCGTTGATCGTCTCGTCGCGGCTGAGGCCCAGCATTTGGGACACGACTGCGGTCGAGGCGACCTTGACCAGCACCACGTGATCGAGTCCAACCTTGTTGAAGGAATTTTCCAGTGCGATGCAGCCCTGGATTTCGTGGGCCTTGACCATGCCTTCGAGCACGGCGCGCATCGTCAGCGGGGCCTTGCCCATCGCAACCGCACTGCGCGAGAGCCAGTCGGCGACCGCCAGGATGCCGCCCAGGTTGTCAGACGGGTGGCCCCATTCGGCAGCCAGCCAGGTGTCGTTGAAGTCCAGCCAGCGAATCATGGTGCCGATATTGAAGGCAGCCTGAACCGGGTCGAGCTGGAATTGTGTGCCGGGCACCTTGGCGCCGTTGGGTACGACCGTACCGGGCACGACAGGTCCGAGCAGTTTGCGGCAGGCCGGGTATTCCAGGGCCTCAAGGCCGCAGCCCAGGGTATCGATCAGGCAGTTGCGTGCGGTATCGAGTGCCAGGGCGCTGTCGATGCGGTAGTTCAGAACATAGTCGACAATATCGACCAGGACCTGATCGGGATCCGGGCGAACGTTGGAAATAGTCGCAGACATGAATGGGTTCCTAATATAAAAGGGATTGCGGCTTATTTGCGTTTTGCGAGGGGAACGAACTTCTGGTCCTCGGGGCCGACGTAGTTGGCCGTCGGGCGAATGATCTTGTTGTCGACGCGTTGCTCGATGATGTGCGCGGACCAGCCGGCCATGCGCGCAATGACGAACAGTGGCGTAAACATATTGGTGGGCACGCCCATCATGTGATAGGACACGGCCGAGAACCAGTCCAGGTTCGGGAACATTTTCTTGGCGTCCCACATGACAGCTTCGAGGCGGTCAGCGATGTCGAACATCTTGGTCGAGCCGGCATTTTTCGAGAGCTTCTGGGCGACAGCCTTGATTACCTGGTTGCGAGGATCGGAAACCGTGTAGACCGGGTGCCCGAACCCAATAACGACTTCCTTGTTCTCGACGCGGCGGCGGA
>JAKDMO010000104.1 GCA_030452305.1 Alcaligenaceae bacterium
GTGAACCTGACTGACGGTCTTGATGGTCTCGCCATTATGCCGACCGTGATGATCGGCAGCGCGTTGGGTATTTTTGCCTACGTCGTCGGGCGCGTCGATTATTCCAAATATCTGCTGTTTCCCTATATTCCCGGCGCATCCGAGCTGATGGTGATCTGCGCCGCGATCGCCGGGGCCGGGCTGGCGTTCCTGTGGTTCAACACGTATCCGGCCCAGGTCTTCATGGGCGATGTCGGCGCACTGGCCCTGGGTGGTGCGCTGGGCACGATCGCAGTGGTCGTGCGCCAGGAAATTGTGTTGTTCATCATGGGTGGCGTGTTCGTGGTAGAGACCCTGTCAGTCATGTTGCAGGTGGGTTGGTACAAGTTCACCAAGCGACGGTACGGCGAAGGGCGCCGGATTTTTCGAATGGCGCCGCTGCATCATCATTTTGAGGTGAGCGGCTGGAAGGAAACCCAGGTGGTGGTCCGGTTCTGGATCATCACCATGATGTTGGTACTGATTGGCCTGTCGAGCCTGAAGTTGCGATGAAAACATTTGAATTTCCCTCTGTGCGTCGCGATGGCCTGACCCTGATACTGGGTCTGGGCGAGACCGGCGTGGCTGCGGCATTGTGGTGTGCCCGGCACGGGGCGCAACTTCGGGTGCTGGATACCCGTGATGCACCGCCGGGCCTGGAGGCATTGCACCGCCAGGTGCCGGGTATCGAGTACCGGATGGGCAGCGATGCACTCGCTGCCGATGCGCTTGACGGGGTGCACACGCTGGTGCTGAGCCCTGGCTTGTATCCGCGTGAAGAGCCCGTAGCGGCCTTCCTGACCCAGGCGCGCGAGTCAGGCGTCGAAGTGCTGGGCGAAATCGAGTTATTCGCACGGGCCCTGAAGGATATGGGCGCCCAAGGCTACACGCCCTCGGTGCTGGCCATAACGGGCACCAACGGCAAGACCACGGTCACCGCGCTGACCCGCAAGCTGGTCGAGGCCGGCGGCCGCACGGCGCAAGCCGTGGGCAACATCAGCCCGGCAGCCCTGACCGGGTTGAGTGATGCGCTGACAGCCGATGCGCTGCCCGATGTCTGGGTGCTGGAACTATCGAGCTTTCAACTGGAATCGACCAGCACGCTGGCTCCGGATGCCGGCGTCGTGCTAAATATCAGTCAGGACCACCTGGACTGGCATGGTTCCATGCAGGCCTACGCTGCGGCAAAAGCGCGTCTGTTCGGCATGGCGCGCATCGCGGTGGTGAATCGCGATGATCCTCAGGTTCGGGATATGGTGCCCAATCTGCGTGCCGAGGCGGTTCGTAGTTTCGGCATGGGGCTGCCCGAGCAGGTCGGCGATCTTGGGCTGGAGGTGTGCAACGGCGTCAGTTGGCTGGCGATGGCCGACCTGACTGTCGAGCCTGCACCGCCCACCAGGAAACGGCGCAAATCCGAGGCCCCGCAAACATCTGATCGGGCGTCCGGCCGCTCGAAGGCCCTGATGCCCGTGGAAGCCCTGCATATCCGGGGCTTGCACAACGCCATGAACAGCCTGGCCGCCTTGGCCTTGGGGCGCTGCATTGGTTTGGATTGGGCCCCCATGCTGCATGCCTTGCGCGACTACCGGGGTGAAGCGCATCGGACGGAATTCATCATGCGGGTGGCCGATGTTGATTTCATCGATGACAGCAAGGGCACCAACGTCGGCGCAACCTTGGCGGCGATCCAGGGCATGGGATGTCCGCTGGTGTTGATTGCAGGCGGTTTGGGCAAGGGCCAGGATTTTTCGATATTGGCGCCGGCCGTGCGTGAGCATGTGCGCAGCGTGCTGCTGATTGGCCAGGATGCGCCGCTGATTGAGCAGGCCCTGTCTGCGACGGGGGTGCCCATCACGCATTACGCCACACTGGATGACGCAGTGGCCGACAGCCTGACGTATGCCCAGGCGGGTGACGCAGTCATCCTCTCGCCCGCCTGCGCGAGTATGGATATGTTCCGCAATTACGTGCACCGCAGCGCGTGTTTCGTTGAGGCTGTGCACGCGCTTGCTGCCGACAGGGGGGCTGTGGCATGAGCGTGTTCGGCGAACTCACCAGCGGAATCAATACGGTACGCACCGGCCGTAGCGCGATGCCGGCGGTGGATGTCGGGATGATTATCGCGGTCAGCACCTTGGTGTTGTTTGGGCTGCTGATGGTGTATTCCGCCTCGATCGCCTTGTCGGATGGCCCGCGTTACGAAAGCTATGGCCGGTTCTATTTCGTCGGTCGTCATGCCGCCTTTATTATTGTGGGTGTGTTAGCCGCCCTGGTGACGGCCAGCATTCCCATGCGGGTCTGGCAAAAGATGTCGGCTCTGCTTTTTGTCTTCAGCCTGTTCCTGCTGGTGCTGGTGCTGGTGCCTGGTATCGGACACGAGGTCAACGGTGCGAGCCGCTGGCTGTCGCTGGGACCCTTGAATTTCCAGCCTTCAGAACTGATGAAGGTTGCTGTTCTGCTGTACGCGGCGGATTATGCGGTGCGCAAACAGGCACATATGCAGAATTTTCTGCGTGGCTTCCTGCCCATGGCCTTTGCGCTGGCCGTAGTGGGCCTGCTGTTGCTGGCCGAGCCCGACCTGGGCGCCTTTATGGTGATCGTGGCCATTGCCGTGGGTATTCTATTCATCGGCGGCATCAACGGTAGACTGTTTTCCTTGTTGCTCACCATCATGGTGCTGAGCTTTCTGGCATTGATCTGGGCCTCGCCCTGGCGGCGTGAACGTCTTTTCGTCTATCTGGATCCGTGGAATCCCAGCAATGCGTATGGCAGTGCCTACCAGTTGTCGCATTCGTTGATTGCCCTGGGGCGCGGGGAATGGTTTGGCGTGGGCTTGGGTGCGAGTGTCGAGAAGCTGCATTATCTGCCCGAGGCACATACCGACTTCATCGTAGCCGTCGTGGGTGAGGAGCTTGGCTTTGTCGGCGTCACCTGCCTGATCGCGGTCTTTGTCTATATTGTCGTGCGCGGCTTTGACATCGGCCGCCAGGCGATCGCCATGGAGCGCATATTCGACGGCTTGGTGGCTCAGGGCGTCGCCCTGTGGTTCGGCGTGCAGGCGTTCATCAATATTGGCGTGTGCCTGGGCTTGCTGCCTACCAAGGGTCTGACGCTGCCGCTGGTCAGCTACGGCGGTTCGGGGATTGTGCTGAATCTGGTGGCCATTGCCTTGTTGTTGCGTGTGGATTACGAGTCCCGCTGCATGATGAAGGGGCGCCGCACATGACTGCTCACACTATTCTGATCATGGCAGGCGGCACGGGCGGGCATATCATGCCGGGGCTGGCTGTAGCGCAGGTGCTGAAGGCTCGTGGCTGGCATGTGCTGTGGCTGGGCAATCCTGAGCGCATGGAAGGGCGCCTCGTCCCGCAGCATGGTTTCCAATTGCTGCCGCTGCGTTTCTCAGGCATTCGGGGCAAGGGTATCGCAGCCTTGCTGCGTTTACCGTTCACTCTGGTGCGGGCCTGCTTGCAGGCCCGAAAAGTGCTGCGTGCGGTTCGCCCGGATGTGGTTCTGGGCATGGGCGGGTATGTGGCATTTCCCGGAGGGCTGATGGCGCGTTTTGCGCATATTCCGCTGGTTGTGCACGAACAGAATGCAATCGCGGGCACTGCAAACCGCTACCTGGCCCGACTGGCCAACGATGTGCTGACCGGCTTTCCAGGTGCTTTGCCCGATGCGGTGGTGGTCGGCAATCCCGTGCGTGAATCCCTGCTGGTGCTTGATCCGCCTGCGCAGCGCTATGCCGCGCGCAGTGGCGTGCTGCGTGTGCTGGTGTTGGGGGGCAGTCTGGGTGCCTCGCATTTGAATGAAGTGATTCCAGAGGCTTTGGCGCAGATGCCCGAAGGGCTGCGCCCCGAGGTTCTGCATCAGACCGGAGCCCAGCACCTGGAGCATGTGCGTGCATGCTATGCCGAACTGGGTGTCACGGCTCGCTTGAGCGCATTCATTGACGATATGGGCCAGGCCCTGTCAGAGGCGGATCTGGTCATCTGCCGTGCCGGGGCGATGACCGTAGCCGAAGTGGCGGCGGTCGGCGTGGCGGCATTGTTCGTGCCGCTGCCCCATGCCATCGACGACCACCAGACCGCCAACGCGCGATACCTGTCGGAATGCGGCGGAGGCCGGCTGGTTCGGCAGGTCGATCTGAATGCCCAGTGGCTGGCTGAGTGGTTGCAGGCGCGCAGTCGCTCCGAGCTTGCCGAAGTCGCCTGCCACGCCCGTGACCATGCCAGTCTGAATGCTGCGCAGCTGATTGCCGAGACCTGCGTCAACGCGATTGAGGAGACAAAATGAAGCACCGCATACAAAGCATTCATTTTGTCGGTATCGGTGGCTCGGGCATGAGCGGGATCGCCGAGGTGCTGCTGAATCTGGGCTATGCAATCAGTGGCTCGGATGTCCAGGAAAGCACGGTGACGCGCCGCCTGGCGGGGCTCGGTGCCCGGATCACGATCGGTCATCATGCCGACAATATCCAAGGGGCGGGCGCGATTGTGACCTCCACCGCGATCCACGGGGACAACCCCGAGGTGTTGGCGGCCCGTGCCGCCCGCATTCCCGTCGTGCCGCGCGCCCTGATGCTGGCCGAGCTGATGCGTCTGAAGCGCGGTATCGCGGTCGCCGGCACTCATGGCAAGACCACCACGACCAGCCTGGTGGCCAGCGTGCTGGCTGCGGGTAATCTGGACCCAACCTTTGTGATCGGCGGGCGCCTGAATGCTGCAGGGGCCAATGCCCGGCTGGGGCATGGGGACTACATCGTCGTCGAGGCTGACGAGTCTGACGCGTCCTTTCTGAATCTGATGCCTGTCATGGCGATCATCACCAATATCGATGTCGATCACATGGACACCTATGGCCATGATGTCGCCCGCCTGAAAAGCGCGTTCGTGGAATTCACCCAGCGGTTGCCCTTTTATGGCAGCGCCGTGCTGTGCATGGATGACCAGAACGTGCGCGAGGTCATGCCGTTTGTCTCGCGGCCCATTACCACTTATGGAATCGACTCCGAGGCTCAGGTGCGTGCGGTGAACGTGCGCGCCGATGGCGTCGGCATGCAGTTTGATGTCGAGCGTCAGGGCGCCCACGGTGCGATGCCCGTACTGTCAGTGACATTGAATCTGCCGGGCCGACACAATGTGCTCAATGCCCTGGCCACGATCGCCGTGGCCACCGAACTTGGGGTTGCCGACGATACCATCTGTGAAGCACTGGCCAGTTTTCGGGGTGTGGGTCGGCGCTTCACGCTTGTGGGCGATTTTGAGGTTTCGCAGGCCCACGGCGGTGGAACCTATACGGTGGTTGATGATTATGGACACCACCCGGTCGAGATGGCGGCGACGCTTGCCGCAGCCAGGGGGGCTTGGCCGGATCGGCGCATCGTGCTGGCTTTTCAGCCCCATCGCTATACCCGGACCCGTGACTGTTTCGAGGACTTCGTGCAGGTGCTGAGTTCGGCCGACGGTCTGTTGCTGACCGAGGTCTATGCGGCGGGCGAGGCACCGTTGATTGCCGCCGATGGCCGTGCTCTGGCACGGGCCGTTCGCGTCGCCGGCAAGATCGAGCCAGTATTCATCGAGCAGGTCAGTGACATGGCCGGGGCCATCCAGGATTTTGCACAGGCGGGCGATGTGATCGTCATCATGGGTGCGGGATCCATTAGCCGTGTACCCGCCCAGTTGGAGGACCTGAAATGAGCCGATCCTTCGGTCGTGTCGGGGTTCTGTATGGTGGCCAGTCGGCTGAGCGTGAGGTATCGCTGATGTCGGGTTCCGGCGTCTGCGAGGCCCTGTGCAGCCAGGGCGTTGACGCGCATCTGTTCGACACGGGTGAGCGCAGCCTGGCCCAGCTTGCCGACGAGCGCTTCGACCGGGTGTTCATTGCGCTGCATGGGCGTTATGGCGAGGACGGCACCATGCAGGGCGCACTTGAACTGCTGGGCATCCCCTACACAGGTAGCGGGCCTCTGGCCTCGTGCCTGGCCATGGACAAGATCACAACCAAGCGGATCTGGGAGCAGCATGGCCTGGATACCCCTGCCTTCAGGGCGCTGCAGGCCGACACCGACCTGGATGAGGTGGCACGTGCGCTGGGCCTGCCTTTGATCATCAAGCCGCCGCACGAGGGCTCCACCCTCGGGGTAACCCGTGTGGACGACCCCGATCAGTTGGCGCAGGGCTATCGCTTGGCGGCGGCTTACGACGACGTGGTCCTGGCCGAACAATTCATTGCCGGGCGTGAGCTCACCGTGCCGCTGCTGGGCAGTGGATCGGCCACCCGAGCGCTACCGGTCATCGAAATCGTGGCGCCCGAGGGCAACTACGACTACGAGCACAAATATGTGTCCAACGAAACGCAGTACCTGTGCCCCGCGCCGCTCGACGAGACGCTGGCGCACCGGATCATGGATATTTCAGAGCGCGCGTATCTGGCCCTGGGATGCGAGGGCTGGGGGCGCGCGGATTTCATGCTGGATGGGGATGGAAAGCCCTGGCTTCTGGAAATGAACACTACGCCCGGGATGACCACCCATTCGCTGGTGCCCATGGGGGCTCGCGCCATCGGCATGTCGTATGCGCAGCTGTGCCTGGAAATCCTGTCTACCGCCCGATGCAAAGTGCGTCGGGCTGAACGGACCTGACGGAGGATATCGACGTGTTCGCTGACGCCCGCCTCACGAATCTGATTGCCAATCTGCTGGCTTTGCTGGCAGTGGGGGCCATCGTTGCGGGTGCAGTGTATTGGGCGATCAGTCGGCCGTATTTCGTCGTGGCGCGCATCGAAATAGCGCCCATGCAGGGGCCCAGCCTGCAGTATGTAACACCGGTCAGCATGAGGACGTCGCTGGCGGGTCAGGTTCGGGGCAGCTTCTTTGCCATTGACCTGGACCAGGTTCGTCATACGATCGAGGCGGCACCTTGGGTGCGTCATGCCAGCGTCAAGCGCGTCTGGCCCAATACGCTGAGCGTGAAGCTCGAAGAGCAGCAGCCGCTGGCCTTTTGGAATGAAAACCAGATGATCAATACCTGGGGCGAAGCCTTCACCGCGAATCAGGGCGAATTGCCTGACGATACGCAGTTGCCGCAGCTCAACGGGCCGCCGGATTCCGAGCGCCTGGTGGTGCAGCGCTACGCCGAAATCGCCCGCTGGTTTGCGCCGCTGAATGTTCGCGTTCGCGAGGCGACCCTGAGCCCGCGCTATGCCTGGGAAGTCCAATTGTCCGATGGCGTGCACCTGCGCCTGGGCCGGGATCCCGCAGCCGATACGACGGATCCCCACGGCCGCTCGGGCGCCTTGCCTTTTGCTGCGCGGATCGAACGCTTTGTGCAGGCCTGGCCGGAACTCTCGAAACGACTGGGCGAGCGCATGATCGCCAGCGCCGATTTGCGTTATCCCACCGGCTTTGCGATATCGCTTGCCCCTGAAACTCACACTACTACGACGAAATAGAAACCATGACTCGTGACATCAAAGATCTGATCGTTGCACTCGACATCGGGACCAGCAAGGTTGTCGCGGTGGTCGCCGAGATCCTGCCTGAAGGCGGGTACGAGGTGCTTGGCCTGGGGCAACACGAGTCCGAAGGAATGCGCAAGGGCGTGGTCGTCAACATCGAATCGACGGTCAATTCCATCCAGCGCGCGCTCGAAGAAGCCGAACTGATGGCCGATTGCAAGATTCGTGAGATCTACACCGGAATTGCGGGCAGCCACATCACCAGCTTCAATTCGACCGGCATGGTTGCAGTCAAGGACAAGGAAGTCACAGCCACCGATGTGGCGCGTGTGATCGAAACGGCCAAGGCAGTCAATATACCGACCGACCAGCAGGTACTGCATGTGCTGACCCAGGAATTCATCGTCGATTCCCAGGACGACATCCGCGAGCCCATCGGCATGAGCGGCCTGCGTTTGGAAGTTCGTGTGCATATCGTGACCGGGGCAGTCAGCGCCGCGCAAAACATCGTCAAGTGCGTGCGCCGCTGCGGCCTGGAAGTCCAGGACCTGACGCTGCAGCCGCTGGCCTCCAGCATGGCATGCCTGACCTTAGACGAAAAAGAGCTTGGCGTGGTGCTGGTGGACATCGGCGGGGGTACGACGGATGTTGCGATCTACACGGGCGGCGCGATTCGCCATACCGCCGTCATTCCGATTGCCGGTGACCAGGTCACCAGCGACATTGCGGCGATGCTGCGCACCCCCACCCCGGATGCCGAGGAAATCAAGTTGCGCTACGGGATTGCAAAGCAGGTGCTGGCTACATCCGACGAGATGATCGAAGTTCCGGGCCTGGGGGATCGGCCCAACCGCAGCGTCAAGCGCCAGGCATTGGGTGCCGTCATCGAGCCGCGCATGGAAGAGCTGTTCGGTTTCGTGCAGCAGATCGTGCGCGAGTCGGGCTACGAAGAACTGCTCTCGTCAGGCGTCGTGCTGACTGGCGGCACCTCACTGATGCCCGGCATGGTCGAGTTGGCCGAGGATGTGTTTCTGAAACCCGTGCGCGTAGCGGTACCGGCGTACGAGGGAAGTTTGTCCGACGTGATGCGCAATCCGCGCTTCTCGACGGTGATGGGCTTGTTGACCGAGGCGCGCATGCAGCGCGCACGCGGCCGCAAGGTGGCGCAGCAGAAAGGGACCGTCAAGTCCATTTTTGCTCGCATGAAAGAGTGGTTCATGAATTAAGGCCGCAAGGCTGGTTTGTGTTGTTCAGGGGATTTTTGTTTTTGGATATGTGAGGGAGTCAATCATGATGAATTTTGAAATGCTCGATACCAGCGTTAATGGCACCGTGATCAAGGTCGTCGGTGTAGGGGGGGCAGGCGGCAACGCTGTGGCCCATATGATTCGTTCGGGTGTGCACGGCGTCGATTTCATTTGCGCCAACACCGATGGGCAGGCGCTTGCGACCAGCGAGGCCCCTGTTCAGATCCGCCTGGGTCGTACCGGCCTGGGCGCCGGCGCCAAGCCCGATCAGGGCCGTGCTGCGGCCGAAACTGCACGCGAGGAAATTCGTGCCGCCCTGACCGGCGCACACATGGTGTTCATCACCGCAGGGATGGGCGGGGGTACGGGTACGGGTGCCGGGCCCGTCGTCGCCGAAGTCGCCAAGGAACTCGGCATCCTGACCGTGGGTGTGGTCACCA
>JAKDMO010000309.1 GCA_030452305.1 Alcaligenaceae bacterium
ACCTGGTGCGCCGAGGCCTTGGCGCGTTCAGGTGTCGGGGCGCTGACCCTGGCTGATCTGGATCATATTGCCGAGTCGAATATCAATCGGCAGGTGCATGCTCTGGACAGCACCGTGGGCCAGTCGAAAGTACAGGCCATGGCCGCGCGCATCGGTGATATCAATCCACAGTGCCGCGTCCGGTGCATCGATGATTTCGTGGATGCGGAAAACGTCGAACAGCTATTTGGCGATGGCGTGGGGGTGCTGGTGGATTGCACCGATCAGGTGCCGGCCAAGGTGGCCATGGTGCTGGCTGCGCGGTCGCATGGCCGGCCAGTGATTGTGTGTGGCGGTGCCGGGGGCAAGACCGATCCACTGGCCCTGCGCGCGGGGGATTTGTCGGTGGCGGTGCATGATGCCTTGCTGGGTCGTGTGCGTCAGGTGCTGCGCAAGCACCACGCTTATCCAAAGGGGGGCGCACAGGGCGGCAAGGCCCATAGGCGCGTGCCTCGCATGGGGGTGCAGTGCCTGTGGTTCGATCAGCCTGTGATCCTGCCCGAGCAATGGCTTGAGGGGGCGGAACCGACTGCGCCCCAGGGGCTGTCCTGTGCGGGATATGGCTCGATGGTCACTGTGACAGCCGGCATGGGCATGAGTGCCGCGCACTTGGCGCTGACGCAGTTGCTGATGCCGCGCCGATAGACGTCGAGCCGAGCCTCAGCCCTGAGCGCGGCGGCTTATAGCCCGGTGCGCTGCAGGAACTCGGCCAGCACCTTGCCCGTATGGGTGGCCTGGGCGGCAATGTGTTCCGGGCTGCCTTCGGCGACTACACGGCCTCCGCCGTCACCGCCTTCGGGGCCCAGGTCCAGGATCCAGTCGGCTTCCGCGATCATGTCCAGATTGTGTTCGATGACCAGGACCGTATGGCCGGCGTCGACCAGGCGGTGCAGGACGCGGATCAGCTTTTCGACGTCCGCAGTAGACAGGCCCACCGTGGGTTCATCCAGCACATAGAGTGTGTGCGGTGCGCGCGAGGCGCGTCCGGTACGGATCAGCCCCTCGTCCAGGTGGGCCTTGGTCAGCTCGGTCACGAGTTTGATGCGTTGCGCCTCGCCGCCCGATAGTGTGGGCGAGGGTTGGCCCAATGTCAGGTACCCCAGCCCAACGTCCTGCATCAATTGCAGCGCGCGGGAAATCTTGCGATGTGCGGCGAAAAAGCCGACCGCCTCATCGACTTCCATGCGCAGGATTTGGCCGGCGCTTTTTTCGCGCCAGCGCACGGCCAGGGTTTCCTGGCTGAAACGTTCACCATGGCATCCGTCGCACGGCACCTTGATGTCGGGTAGAAAACTCATCTCGAGCGTGCGCATGCCCTGGCCTTCGCATGCAGGGC
Organism: Alcaligenaceae bacterium; assembly: GCA_030452305.1. GTDB lineage: Bacteria > Pseudomonadota > Gammaproteobacteria > Burkholderiales > Burkholderiaceae_B > Castellaniella. The sequence goes on from JAKDMO010000309.1 coordinate 1,376, forward strand.
AGCGCCCGTCGCCCGTATTGAACGAGAATCTGGAACTGGTCCAGCCGCGCATTCGCGACTCGCGTGTTTCTGCAAAGAGTTTGCGCACGTCGTTCCAGAATCCGACGTAAGTGGCCGGGCAGGATCGGGGCGTTTTTCCGATCGGGGTCTGATCGACTTCCAGAACCCGGTCGATGACTTCCCAGCCTGTGATCGCCCGGCAGCCGCGCCAGGCCGGCGCCTCGCGCGCCGAGATTGCCCGGGCCAGATTATCGAGCAACACATCGCGGGCCAGTGTGGATTTGCCCGATCCCGATACGCCGGTGACGATGCTGAGCCGACCCACGGGGATACGCGCCTGCACACGCTGCAGGTTGTGCAGATCGGCGTCGATGATTTCGAGCATGGGCGTGTCGCCGTTGACCGCGCGGCGCTCCGACATCGGATGGCGCAGCGGTTCGCGCAGATAGTGCCCGGTCAGCGAGGCCGGGTTGGCCGCGATATCGGCCACCGTGCCCTGGGCGACCACCATGCCGCCACGCACCCCGGCACCCGGTCCCATGTCGATGACATGATCGGCGCGGCGGATGGTGTCCTCGTCATGTTCGACGACAACGAGGGTGTTGCCGTTGCCTTCGAGTCGGGCCAGGGCGTCGAGCAGGATGCGATTGTCACGCGGGTGCAGGCCGATGGTCGGTTCGTCCAGCACATAGCACACCCCTTGCAGGTTCGAGCCCAGTTGGGCCGCCAGGCGAATGCGTTGGGCTTCGCCGCCTGATAGGGTGGGTGATGCCCGGGCCAGGGCCCGATAGCCCGGCCCGACGGTTTCCTTGAAATTCGGGCGGCGGCGGAGGTCG
>JAKDMO010000310.1 GCA_030452305.1 Alcaligenaceae bacterium
TCGACGCGAAGTTCTGGGGTGTGGTGAATATGGGCGGCGCGGTCGTGATTCTTTTCTTCCTGCCCTGGCTCGACCGCTAGCCGGGCAAATCCATCCGCTACCGTCCGTCGTGGCACAAGGTGCTGTACGCAATCTTCATCATCGATTTCCTGATACTGGGCTGGCTGGGTACGCAACCCGTAACTGCGACCTTCACCATGATGGGTCAGATCTTCACGGTGATCTACCTGGCCTTCTTCCTGTTGATGCCGCTCTGGAGCTCGCGGGGTACCTTCAAGCCCGTACCCGAACGCGTGACGTTCCGCGCTCACTAAGGCAACCATAACGTTACGGAAACAGATCATGATCAAAAAATTGCTCGGTGCCCTGGCTTTGTCTCTTACCTGCGTGATGGCTGTCGCCGCCGAAGGCGGCTACCACCTGGATCGCTCGCCTGATCGCATCAACGATCTGGCGGCCCTGCAAAACGGGGCAAAGCTCTTTGTGAACTACTGCCTGAACTGCCATAGTGCGAACTCGATGCGCTACAACAAGCTCACCGAGATCGGGCTGACCGAGGACGAGATCAAGAAAAACCTTCTGTTCACGTCCGACAAGATCGGTTCACTGATGAAAATCGCCATGACGCCCGAGGACGCCAAGGCCTGGTTCGGCGCAGCTCCTCCCGACCTGTCGGTGATTGCGCGCGCCAAAAGCACCAACCTGGGCCCCAGCGGTCGCGATTACATCTATACCTATCTGCGCACCTTCTATCGCGACACGACCAAGAAAACCGGCTGGGACAACCTCGTATTCCCCAGTGTCGGGATGCCCAACGTATTGTGGGAACTCGAAGGCCCACGCTCGATGACCCGCATCCGGGTGCACGAAATCGAGACCCCGGACGGCGCTCTGAAATGGGAACGCACAACGTCCAAGTACGACTCTCAGGGCTTTTCCACGATCACGACCGAGGAACTGAAGGGCTACGACGGCCCGGAAACGACGAAAGTCACCTTCCAGACGCCTGACGTCAAGCAGTTCCACGATTTCGAGAGCGACGTCGCCGACCTCAGCAGCTTCCTGGCCTGGATGGCGGAACCGAACCAGCTCGAACGCAAGCAAATCGGCGTCTGGGTGATCCTGTTCCTGTTCCTGTTCCTGTTCGCCGCCATCCGTATGAACGGCGCATACTGGAAGCATGTCAGGTAAGCTGGAGCCGCCTGTGCCTTTATCTTTGAATTGGAATCCATAACATGATGGTGCTTTACTCAGGAACGACCTGCCCGTTCTCTCAACGCTGCCGCTTCGTGCTGTTCGAGAAGGGCATGGATTTCGAAATCCGCGATATCGACCTGTACAACAACCCAGAAGACATCGCGGTGATGAATCCCTACGGGCAGGTTCCCATCCTGGTCGAACGCGACCTGATCCTGTACGAATCCAGCATCATCAACGAATACATCGACGAGCGTTTCCCGCATCCGCAGCTGATGCCGGCCGATCCGATCATGCGCGCGCGCACACGGCTGTTCCTCTACAACTTCGAAAAGGAACTGTTTGTCCATGTCGGCACGCTTGAGGACCGCAAACCGGTCGACGCTAAGGCCAAGGAGGCCGCCCGCAACAACATCCGCGATCGCTTGTCCCAGTTGGCCCCGCTGCTGCTGAAAAACCGCTACATGCTGGGTGATGAATTCTCGATGCTCGACGTGGCCATCGCCCCGCTGCTGTGGCGCCTGGATCACTACGAAATCGAACTGCCCAAAAGCGCGGCCCCCATCCAAAAATACGCCGAACGCCTGTTCTCGCGCCCGGCCTATATCGAGGCGCTGACCCCGTCCGAAAAGGTCATGCGACGCTAGACATGCAGGAAACGTCGACCACCAAACCCTACCTGCTGCGTGCGCTGCACGAATGGTGCCTGGATAACGGCTACACGCCCTACATCGTAGTCACGGTCGATGCCAATACCGTGGTCCCGGTCGCGCATATCCATGACGGCCAGATCACGCTGAACATCAACCCACTGGCCACCAATCGCCTGATCATCGGCAACGACTACATCGAATTCGAGGCCCGCTTCAGCGGCGTCACCGAACAGATTTTCGTACCCGTGGCCGCCGTATCCGCCATCTACGCACGCGAAACCGGCACAGGCATGGGCTTTGAAGTCATCGAATCCCAGCCCTACCCCGGCGGCGGCGACACCGATGTCTCGCGCAAG
>JAKDMO010000105.1 GCA_030452305.1 Alcaligenaceae bacterium
ACCCCGAGCTGCGAGAGCATATTCGTCAGGCTTTGCTGGGGGAATGGTGTCTGACGTACCTGGTCGCCGCTGCCGTCCAGCCCCACCACCAGGCCATATCCGATCAGCTGATTGGCCCGCACCCCCTGGAAAGACGCCAGGTCCTTGATCCGGTCGGCCTGGGCGGCCGTCCAGGGCAGCAGCCCGGCGCATACGGCCAGCACCAGCGCGCGCAGCAGCGAGCTGCCGCCGCGTGGCGCACGGGGTTGCCTGGGGCAGCCACGAAAACGCTGGGCAATGGACAAAATAAGAGTCATGGCTCAGAAAGGAGAAATATTCAGGAAAAACCGCTGCAGCCAGCCCATGGTCTGGACCTCGTCCATCGTGCCCTTGCTGCGGAACTCAATGCGCGCATCCGCCACCTGGGTAGAGGACACGGTATTCGACCCGGTGATGGATCGCGGATCGACCACCCCGGACAGACGTATATATTCGCTGCCCCGATTGATGGCAATCTGCTTTTCACCTGCAATCTGCAGGTTGCCATTGGGCAGCACGCCGATCACCGTAGTGGTCAGGGTGCCATTGAACACATTATCGGCACTGCTCGACCCTTCGCCCTCGGCATCGTTGCCGCCGCTCATGTCAAAGTTCTGCTTCGGTCCGAGCGATTCAGGCAAAAAATCGGGCGCCAGGTCGATGCCCAGCGACGCAGAGCCACTGCGGTTCGTCGTGGTCTCGACGTTCTTGGCCGCGTTGGTGCGCTCCTGGATGATGACCGTGACGATATCGCCGACATTGCGCGGGCGCCGGTCCTCGAACAACGGATAATTGCCATAGGCCGTGGGCTGGTAGATTGAGCCGTTCGCCTGCGCTGCCACCGGCTGCGGGGGCGGAGGCGGCGCGGTCAGCGGGCCGGTGACCACCGGCTCGGGCGGCACCAGCGCGCACCCGGCCAGCGATAGGGCCAGGACTGCAAACAGGACAAGACCGCGACACACCCGCATCATTACAGTTGCGTCAGGCGCGCCAGCATCTGATCGGAGGTCTGGACCGCCTTGCTGTTCATCTCGAAGGCGCGCTGCGTCGTGATCATGTTCACCAGTTCCTCGGCCACGTTGACGTTCGAGGTTTCCACATACTGCTGCAGCACCACCCCAGCCCCATCCAGGCCGGGCTGGACCTCATTGGGCGGACCGGATGCGTCGGTTTCAGCGTACAGATTCTCGCCCAGGCTTTGCAGACCCGTTGGGTTGATGAAGGTTGAAAGCTGCAATTGGCCGATTTCGACATTGGTGCCAACGGCCCCTGGCTGGGTCACGGATACCGTGCCATCCCGCCCGATCGAGATCGTCAGGGCATTATCGGGAATATTGATCCCCGGCTGAATGGGGTAGCCGCCGGCCGTCACCAGCATGCCGTTGGAATCCACCTGCATGCTGCCGTCGCGTGTATACGAAAACGATCCATCCGGCATTTCGACCTGCAGAAAACCCTTGCCCTGGATTGCGACGTCCAGGCTATTGCCGGTTTCCTTCAGATTGCCCTGTGTCTGGATACGTTCGGTGGCCGCAGTGCGTGCGCCCGTGCCGATCTGCAGCCCGGAGGGCAGCTGGTTGGCCGCCCCGACCTGGGCGCCGGGCTGACGCAGGGTCTGGTACATCAGGTCCTCGAACACGGCGCGGCTGCGCTTGAAGCCCGTGGTGTTGACGTTGGCCAGGTTGTTAGAGATCACATCCATGCTGGTCTGCTGGGTTTCCAGGCCGGTCTTGGCGATCCAAAGTGAACGTATCATGATTCGTATTTCCTGAAAAAGCGGGTACGGGTCATCAACCCGCAACCGACAGAATGGAGTTGCCGCGTTCCTCGTTCGTGCTGGCGTTCTGAATGACCTTCATCTGCATCTCGAACTGACGCGCATTCGAAATCATTGCGGTCATGGCCTCGGCCGGGCTGACATTGCTTTTTTCGACAAAGCCCGGAATGATGCGCAGGCTTTCATCCATCTGTGCCGGCTGCCCGCCTGCCAGGCGGAACAGACCGTCGCCGCCACGCTCGAGCTGCATGGCGGGCGGGTTGACCAGCTTTAATTGGCCGATCATCTGGATATCACGCGGATTGTCGCCCGCGCCCAGGGCGCTGATCCGACCATCCGTGGAAAAGGTCATGGTGCCGCGCTCGGGCACTTCGATCGGACGGCCGTCGGGATCCAGTACCGACAAGCCGGTGATGGTGACCAGCTGATTCTGATTGTTCACCGCAAACTCGCCCGCGCGGGTATAGGCCTCGGTGCCGTCCGGGGCACGTACCGCGAACCATCCATCGCCCGACATCGCCACATCCAGCGCATGACCGGTCTCGGCCAGAATGCCCTGAGTCATGCGGCTGCCGGGCGTGGATGCCACCGTGGATACACGCGTGGGCAGTTCGCCCGCCTGCCCTTGCACGGGAACGGACCGATAGGCCGAAAGCTGCGCCCGAAAGCCGGTCGTCGAAACGTTGGCCATATTGTTGCTGATCACGGACTGCTGCTCGAGTATTCGGGCAGCGCCATTGGCAGCGGTGTATAGAATGCGATCCATGGATTCAGCCTTCCCGGTTTGCCTAGCGCATCGAGATCAGGGTCTGCATGATCTGATCCTGGGTCTTGATCGTCTGCGCATTGGCCTGGTAGGTGCGCTGGGCGATGATCATATTGACCAGTTCCTGGCTCATGTCCACGTTCGATTCCTCGACCGCCTGGCCCTTGATGGTGGCCAGCCCATTGGAGCCGGGCTGACCCAGGATCGGCTGGCCCGAGGCTGCGGTTTCCGACCAGGCGTTGCCGCCCATCGGCTGCAGGCCCTGCAGATTGTTGAAATCGGCCAGCGCCAGGGTGCCTACGGCTGTCTGTGCACCATTGGTGTAGTTCGCGATGATTTCGCCGTTCGTGCCGATCGACATGCTGGCGTACTCACCCGTCCGATTGCCGTCCAGCACGAAATTCTGGGTATAACCGCCGCCGAACTGCGTGGAGCCCGCAAAGTTCATGTTAACGGTCATCGCCTGGGCGGGCGAGGCGCCGGCCGGCACGTTGATTGTCACCGTCGTGCTCGGGGGCGCCGTGGACACCCGACCGGCATCATCAAAGCGCAATTCCATGGTTGACGACGGGGTGATGGTGGCACCCTGCACGACGAAATTCACGTCCCACACACTCTCGTTGGTGGCGGTGTCAGCGGGACGCTTGGTGAAGTACTGCGTGGCGCGGTGCTCTTTGCCCAAGGAATCGTAGACCGTGATCGGAATCGAGTTCGAATAGGTCGCCGCATCGTCTGGATCAAAGAGCGTCGCGGCGGGGACGACCGTCGCGTCCGCATCCAGGTTCACCGTGTTGTTGATGTAGGTGGTCGCCACAGGATCGATATTGCCCACGGGGACCGTGATCGGAACCAGGTTCGTGCCGCCTGCGGCATAACCGGTCAGGCGCTGGCCCTGGGCATTGACGATTTCATTGTCCTTGTTGGCAAAGAATTGGCCGTTGCGTGTGTAGAGCACATTGTCACTGGAATCCACCACCCGAAAGAAGCCATTGGGGCCGTCGATGGCCATATCGAACTGGTTGCCGGTAGAGGACACAATGCCGGTCGTGAACCGCTGGTTGACCGAGGCCACCTGCACGCCCAGGCCCACCCGCGACCCGGCATACACGTCGGCAAAGGTGGCCGTACCGGCCTTGAACCCGACGGTGCCCGAGTTGGCGATGTTATTGCCGATGATATCCAGATTCTGCGCTGCGGCGTTCAAACCGCTAAGACCCTGACCAAACCCCATGATGATTACCTCGTAATGATTGTGATATCGAACCGGCCGCCCACGCAGCCGTCCCGCAAACCCGCCACCTGCCGCACTACATGATCTTGCGTATGTCCAGCAATGAATAGGAACCTGCCAGCCCCAGGTCGAGCTTCAGCCCGTCCGAGGAATACGACACGCTGCCCACCGTACCCGAGGTCAGCGTCTCGGCCGACACGGGCTGGCCCTGGGCGTCCGAGGCCTGAATACTCAGGTGATAGGCACCATCGGGTACGGGCCCGCCGACCTCATCCAGGCCATTCCAGGTCAGCGACAGCACGCCGACGGGCTGTGGGCCCAGGTCGATCTTGCGGATCAGCGCACCGCTGCCATCCAGTACCGACACCACCGTACTGGTGGAAGCCGACATCAGATCCACCCCAAAACCGGTGGCCTGCTTGTTCCCCTGCGCATCCGTACCCAGGGAAATCTTGGTGCCCGGCACCAATACCGATTTGCCGATCAAATTGGCAGCCTGCAGCGACTGCGAGACATCCATCTGGCCGGATAGTGCCAGCAGCGTGTTGTTCAACTGCTGGATCCCGTTGACCGTCGAGAGCTGGGCGATCTGCGAGGTCACCTGGGCATTGTCCATCGGGTTCAGGGGATCCTGATTCTGCAGTTGGGTGACCAGCAGCGTCATAAAACGTTCCTGGGTGTCGCCCATCAGCGAATTGGTCTGCATGCCGGCGTAGGCCGCCGCTGCATTGTTTGCTTGCGTGACAGGTGTGGTCATGGCGGCTCCTTATTGGCCCAGGGTGAGGGTCTTGGCCATCAGGGCCTTGGCCGTATTGATGACCTCGACATTGGCCTGGTACGAGCGCGAGGCCGAAATCATGTTCACGGTTTCGGCCACAACATCCACATTGGGCATGGCCACGTATCCCTGTGCATCGGCCAGCGGATTGCCGGGGTCATACTGCATGCGCGGTGCGGCGTTGCTCTGGATCACCTCTGACACCGCCACACCGCCCACCGCCTCGTTACCGGCCGAGGGCGTCATCTGGAACACCACATGCCGCGCGCGGTACGGCTGCCCATCGGGCCCGACTGCGCTGTTGGCATTGGCGATATTGCTGGCCGTCACGTTCATGCGCTGGGACTGTGCCGTCAGCGCTGAACCGGCGATCTGGAAAATGCTCATCGAAGACATAAAGGATCCTTGGGCGTTTCCGGGCGATTAGCGCTGCATCGCCAACATCAGGGTTTTGATGCGCTGGGACAGTACGGACAAATCCGACTGATAGCGCATGGCGTTATCCGCAAACTGCACGCGCTCGACATTCATATCGACCGTATTGCCATCCAGGCTGGGCTGCGTGGGCACGCGGTAGAGCTCATCGGCCGGCCCGGTGGAATGCGCCTGGGCCGGAATATGGCGCGCCGAGGTCAGCGTCAACTGGGTATCGGGCAGGCGCCTGGGCTCGTCCATCGCCTGGCTCAGTGCCGACGCAAAGTCGATATCGCGCGCCTTGTAGTTGGGCGTATCCGAATTCGCGATATTCGTGGCCAGGACCTCTTGGCGCTGCTGGCGCAGGGCAAGGGCCTTTTGATAAAAGCCGAAATCCTCGTTGATTTGATTGATCATGACGGACCATGGAATTTTGCACAGGACCATAGTAATTCGGCCCTGCAGGCCACAAACATCAAAACAAGCCACTGTTTGTCGGCCAATTCGGATGATGCAGGCTGCCGATCGGGGCCCTACAATGTGTTTTATGCGCAAATGCTATCTCGCACTTTGGCTGCTGGGTATGACCGGCGCCGCCTCAGCCGCGCTGCCTCTCCAGGCCCCGGGCCCCATCATCGCGCAAGTCGAATCACTGTTGCACGAGCGGGCCGAGTCCTACCCCGGCACGGCCCAAATCACCGTCGATGCGCCACGCATCACGAATCAGGCCGCCTGCGACGACCTTCAGGCATCGATTTCGGGCGAAGGGGCGCTGCGTTCGCGTATGTCGGTCAGGGTGCGTTGTGCCGCGCCACAAACCTGGAGCCTGTACGTACAGGCTTCGGTACGCATCCTCGGGCATTATTTCGTGGCCAACCACACCATCGCGTCCGGCCAGATCCTTTCGCTTGACGATCTGGACACCCGCGAAGGCGATCTGTTGCGCAACACCCGGGCCATCATCGACCCCGCACATATCGTGGGCTTCATCGCTACGCGACGTATCCGGTCGGGCAGCGAAATCCGCAGCACGGCGCTGCGCGACCCGCAATCCATCCAGCGCGGCCAGGCCGTACGCACAATCGCCCGGGGGGCGGGCTTCGTCGCCACAGGGGAAGGCAAGGCCCTGGAGTCGGGCGCGCCCGGAGCACAGATCCAGGTGCGCAGCAGTTCGGGGCAAATCATCACTGGAACCGTCATTGATGCACAGACCGTTCAGGTTATGATGTAGGGATCACGGCAGGCGTCCATTTACCCTAAAGATCACGGCAAGCATGCCGTAACCAAATAGACGCCAGGCGATTCTGACCCAGCACAGCCGGAGACGACATTGAAAATCAATTCCACATCGACCAACCACCCCGTCAACGGGGTTGCGGGCGGCGTGCGCCCCGATGCGGCAGGCGGGACACAGGGTGCCGGCCAGGCATCGGCCGGCAAGCCCGCCGTTGACCTCAGCCCTGCTGCCCGACATCTGGCCGGCCTGCAGGACGGCAGCCAGGACATCCAGGCCGAACGCGTCCAGGAAATCCGCGATGCAATCGCCTCGGGTGAACTGCGCATGGATCCCGAGCGCATCGCCGGCGGCCTGCTTGTCAGCGTACGCGACCTGCTGAAATGAACCCCGCGCTCGACTCGCTGATCGAGTGCGTGACGACACAAACGGCTGTCGTGCGCGAATTCATTGCCGTCCTCGAAAACGAGGCCCGCACACTGCTGGACCCAGGCTCGGACGAACAATTGATCGACCTGACGCAGCGTAAAAGCGATTTCGCTGCGCAATTGGCACAGCTCGACCAGCAGCGCACAGAGCTGCTCGGTACCCTGAACTTTGGCGCCGACCAGTCCGGCATCCAGGCTGCCTGCACCCAATTCCCCACGCTGGCCGCGCCGTTCGAAACCCTGTTCGAACTGGCCCGCCAGGCGGCCGAACTCAACCAGCGCAATGGTCAGATCATCCAGGCTTTCCTGGCCGACAATCAGCGCGCCATGGCCACCTTGCGCAGTCTGATGGGCGACGACCTGTACGACGCAAAAGGCCGGATTACCAAGCCATCAAGCCCTTGAGGGCATAGAGCTTCATCAGGCCGGCATAGGCACGCCCGGCCGACAAGCCTCCACGCCCCCCACCCTGCAGGCGCGCCGCAGTCGCAGCCGCCTGGGCCAATTCCGGACCCTGGCGCAAACGCCAGGACGCCAGACCCTGATGCGCTGCGTACACAGCCTGATCCAGTAGGGACAGCGGATTCGCATCCCGGCCGTCGGACAGGGATGAAAAAATCATCGCGGCCTGGCGCAAGGCAGCCTGATGGTCTGCGCGAATCAGCAAGGCACATGCCAGCCTGGCCGCGTCCAGATCTGCAGTGCCGTAGGCCAGCCCGTGGAATTCCCGCAACAAACGCCCATCGCGCCCATCGACGATGCGCAAGCCCACCGCCAGGGCATCGATCGGATCGCTGCCGCGTGCAATCAGCCGCACCAGCCCGCTGCCCGCCCACAGGACGGCATGCGACCGCGCCAGGCCCACCAGCGTTTCCAGCGCCGGGTAATCCTCGGTGCGCAAGGGCTGGAAGGCAAAATTCCGGGATACCGCCGAGATCGTTGCCGCACCTTCAGCATCGTGTACGCGGGTCTTTGCCCCACATGAGGCCAGCCAGCAGTGGCCGCGCCCGGACAGCTTGCGCAGCACGCCCTGCCCCGCGCCATCGACCAGATGCACCACAGGGGCCGGCATGTCATGCACCGCCACACTGTCTACCTGACGGATCAATGCATCGGCCACCGTCGTGGCCTCAAGCCCGCCGGTACCGGGTGCGGCACCGTACCAGCCATCGGAAAACCCAAGCCGCTGATCGGCTGCGGCCAGGGCACGCCCCGCATCATCCAGCCAAGCACTGGATAGCCACGTGCCCCGTCGCGACCCCGTTTCGATCACCGTGCGTCCATGGGCTACAAACACGCATGCAGCCTCACGATCGGCCAGATCATCGGACGCCGTGCGTGCCAGAAGCGCAAGCTGGTCTGCCGCCATCGGCAGGCTGCCGGATTGGTGCGTGCGCCATAGCTCATAGCCTTCAGCCAGCACCGGATCGATGTCCACGGATGCGGCCGCCGCCTGTAACTCTGTCAGCGTGAGTTCCGCCCGGCCCTGCTGCGCAGACACCGACAACAGCCCTGCCAGCAAAGCCTTGCGCCCCTGCTGCTCGCGGGCATCGTTCTCATCGGCTCGTGCCTTGGTCACAGACAGCAGTGCCGCCATATCGGCTTCAGTCGGGGTGAACAACGCAGCACCCGAGGGCTCATGCGCCAGGGAGCGATCCACCAATTCGGCGGATGTCAGGAACAGCAGATGCTCGGGAACCTTCTGTCCGTTGGACACATAATGGATGGGAAGCCGATAGCGAATCGAGGTATCCAACGCTGCCCCGATGCGGCCGGCCTCGTCCAGCTTGGTGATGATGCAACCGCCCAAGGGCGGCCCGCCATCCCGGGTATAGGATCGCGCGACCTCGTCGAGCGTATCGCCATGGCTGGACGCGTTGAGCACCAGCAGGCGCTTGATCGGCCGCCCCGCCCCGGCCAGCAGAGCCGCCTGCTCGTTCACATAGCGGTCGCGCTGACTGATCCCGACATTGTCGATCAATATGGTCTGGGCGGGCCGGATACCCGAGACAATACGCCGTAGTTCCTGCGCATCCTGTACCACGTGTACGGGCACATGCAACATCTGGCCGTAGATTTTCAATTGCTCGTGAGCACCGATCCGATAGGTATCAGTAGTCAGCAGCACCAGGCTGTCGGGGCCGGACCGGCGCACACAGCGCGCTGCGAGCTTAGCCAGCGTCGTGGTCTTGCCCACCCCGGTCGGCCCCACCAGGGCCAGGGCCAGGCCCGGCTGCCACAAAGCGTCTTCATCCGGAAGGGCCGGCAGGTGCTTGATCAGCTCGGCACGCGCCCACTGCAAGGCGGCACGCGCATCGGGCTGATCGGGCATACGCTGGATCATGGCGCGCAGCAGTGCGGTACTGAAGCCAAAGCCCAGCAGGCTCTGGAACAATGCCAGGGCAGGCGGCGCCTGGCGCAACTGGCTGCCCCACAGCAGTTCGTCGATCCGGGATTCCAGCGCGCCGCGCAAGGC
>JAKDMO010000106.1 GCA_030452305.1 Alcaligenaceae bacterium
CCTGGGGCTGGACCTGCGCGGCGGTGTGCACTTCCTGCTGCAGGTCGATATGCAGGGCGCACTCACCGGCCGCTACGACTCGCTGGCAGGCGAGGCCCGCACCGCCCTGCGCGACGCAGATATCAAATTCGAGGACGTTGAACGCGACCGGCTCTCGGTGCATGCCACTTTTGCCTCGGCCGACGACCGCGACGACGCGCTCAGCACCCTGCGCCGATCCATGCCCGACATGGATTTCACCACGGGCGCGGCCGGATCGATCTACACCCTGGAAGGCCAACTCAGCGCATCGTCGATCACCCAGGTGCAAAACAACGCCCTGAAACAGAACATCACCACCCTGCACAACCGGATCAATGAACTGGGCGTAGCCGACCCGATCATCCAGCAGCAGGGCGCGGATCGCATCGTCGTCCAGTTGCCGGGCGTACAGGACGTCGCCAAGGCCAAGGACATTCTGGGCCGCACCGCCACGCTCGAAATCCACATGGTCGACGATTCGCCCACGGCCACTGCTGCGCTGGCCGCCGGCACCGTGCCCTTCGGCCTCGTACGCTACGAAGATCGCTCCGGAAACCCGATCCTGCTGCGCCGCCAGGTCATCCTGACGGGCGAGAACCTGCAGGATGCCCAACCGGGCCGCGACCCGCAGACCCAGGAACCCACGGTCAACCTGACACTCGATTCCAAGGGCGCGCGGATCTTTCGCGACGTCACGCGCAACAACATCGGCAAGCGCATGGCGATCGTGCTGATTGAAAACGGCAAGGGCGAGGTCGTCACCGCCCCGGTCATCCGCAGCGAAATTCCCGGCGGGCACGTCCAGATCTCGGGCAGCATGACCGCCCAGGAAGCCGCAGACGTCTCGCTGCTGCTGCGCGCGGGGTCGCTGGCCGCACCCATGCGCATCATCGAGGAGCGCACCATCGGCCCAAGCCTGGGGGCGGCCAATATCGAGCAGGGCTTTGATTCGACGCTGTACGGTTTTGCGGCCATCGCGGTGTTCATCATCCTGTACTACCACCTGTTCGGTGTCTTCTCGACCTTGGGCCTGAGTTTCAACGTGCTGCTGTTGCTGGCCGTGCTGTCCATGCTGCAGGCCACATTGACTCTGCCCGGGATCGCGGCCATCGCTCTGACGCTGGGCATGGCGATCGACGCGAACGTGCTGATCAACGAACGGATCCGAGAGGAACTACGCGAAGGCCTGCCGCCCCAGCAGGCGATCCACCTGGGGTTCGATCGGGCCTGGGCCACTATTTTTGACTCGAACCTGACCAGCCTGATCGTCGGGGTTGCGCTGCTGGCCTTCGGCACCGGCCCCATACGCGGCTTTGCCGTGGTCCACTGCATTGGGATCCTGACCTCGATGTTCTCGTCCGTAGTGGGCGTGCGTGCGCTGGCGAACCTGTATTACGGCCGCAAGCGCAAGCTCAAGTCCATTTCCATCGGACAAATCTGGAAACCCAAGAAAGACTAGCCTAGTCGCGCAGCCCCTGCTGCGCGCGGCACAAACCATTCAGGCACCGAAATGGAATTTTTCCGCATTCATCGCACCATCCCCTTCATGCGGCATGCGCTGGCACTGAACATCATCAGCCTGCTGACCTTTCTTGCTGCAGTGTTCTTTATCGTTTTCAACGGTTTCCACCTGTCGATCGAGTTCACCGGCGGCACGGTCATGGAGGTGCACTACGAGGAAACGGCCCCAGTCGACGACGTGCGCAAGGCCATATCGGGCCTGGGCTATACCGACTACCAGGTGCAGAATTTCGGCACCTCCCAGGACCTGCTGATACGCCTGCCGGTACGCACCGGCGAGGACTCCACCAAGCAAAGCCAGGCGGTGCTCAGCGCCTTGCAGGTCCAGCATTCCGATGTTCAGTTGCGCCGTGTGGAATTTGTCGGCCCGCAAGTCGGGCAGGAATTGCTGCACAACGGCCTGATGGCGCTGCTCTTTGTCGTGGTCGGCATCATGATCTATCTGGCCGTGCGATTCGAATGGAAACTGGCCGCCTCATGCGCCATCGCGAACCTGCACGACGTGGTCATCATCCTGGGCTTCTTCGCATTTTTCCAGTGGGAATTTTCGCTCTCGGTGCTGGCCGGGGTGCTGGCGGTGCTGGGCTACTCGGTGAACGAGTCCGTAGTGGTGATGGACCGGATTCGCGAAAATTTCCGCAAACAGCGCAAAGCCACTGTGCGTGAAATCATCAACACCTCGATCACCCAGAATATCTCGCGTACGATCATCACACACGGATCCACCCAGATGATGGTGCTGTCGATGTTCTTTTTCGGCGGCCCCACCCTGCACAACTTCTCGCTGGCGCTGACCATCGGGATCTGGTTCGGTATCTACTCCTCCGTATTCGTGGCTGCCGCTCTGTCCATGTGGATGGGCATCAAGCGCGAAGACCTGGTCAAACACGTCAAAAAAGACGGCCCCGAAGTGGAATTGGGGTGAACCAGGACGCAGACAGGTCCCTGCGGACCTGTTTGCGCCTGGAGAACCGGAGCGGCCTGCAGGCCGCGACGTGGGGGTGGTGCAGACACGCCCGGCCTACATCCAGTAAAATCGGTCGCTTACCCTCTTTTAACGCCCACGGGATCTAAACCCGCCCCGGCGATCCATCATGCAAGAAACCCCTGCGCGCCGACCCGGCGTCATCCCCGCCAACCGGGAATCCGAACAGCACAAAAAGCTCTTTATCCGCACCTTCGGCTGCCAGATGAACGAGTACGATTCGGAAAAAATGGCCGATATCCTGCGCGCGGCCAAAGGGGTCGAGCTCACCGACACCCCGGACGATGCCGACATCATCATCTTCAACACCTGTTCCGTGCGCGAAAAGGCTCAGGAAAAGGTGTTCTCCGACCTAGGCCGTGTCCAGCGCCTAAAGAAAAAAAACCCAGACCTGATCATCGGCGTGGGCGGCTGCGTGGCCAGCCAGGAAGGCGAAACCATCGTGCGCCGCGCACCCTACGTGGACGTGGTGTTCGGCCCGCAGACCCTGCACCGCCTGCCTGAACTCATCGATCGCCGCCGGGCCAGCGGCCGATCACAGGTAGACATTTCCTTTCCGCTGATCGAAAAATTCGACGCCCTGCCGCCCGCCCGCATCGACGGTCCCACCGCATTTGTCTCCATCATGGAAGGCTGCAGCAAATACTGCAGCTTCTGTGTGGTGCCCTACACCCGGGGGGCCGAGGCTTCACGCCCCTTTGACGACGTGCTGACCGAGGTCGCCGACCTGGCCGACCAGGGTGTGCGCGAAGTCACGCTGCTGGGCCAGAACGTCAATGCCTATCGCGGCCCCACCGGCGCCGGTAGCGAGATCGCTGATTTCGCCATGCTGCTGGAATACGTGCACGAAATCCCGGGAATCGAACGCATCCGCTACACGACCTCGCACCCCAAGGAAATGACGGCGCGCCTGATCGATGCGCATGGCAATCTGCCCAAGCTCGTGCCCTTCCTGCACTTGCCCGTACAGGCCGGCAGCGATCGCGTGCTGGCCGCCATGAAGCGCGGCTACACCGCGCTGGAATACAAATCGATCATCCGCCGCCTGCGCGCCACACGCCCCGACATGACGCTGTCCTCGGATTTCATCGTGGGCTTCCCCGGTGAAACCGAGGCCGATTTCCAGAAAACCCTGGACCTGGTGCGCCAGATCGGCTTTGACCAGTCCTACTCGTTCGTCTATTCGCGCCGACCGGGCACTCCTGCGGCCGATCTGGCCGACGACACACCGCACGAGGCAAAACTGGAACGCCTGCACCGCCTGCAGTCCCTGATCAACGAACAGGCGGCGGCCATCAGCGCCTCAATGGTGGGCAGCATCCAGCGCCTGCTGGTCGAAGGCCCGTCCAAACGCGACCCGAAGGAAATGAAAGGCCGCAGTGAAAACAACCGCATCGTGAACTTCGCCGGCCAGACCCGGCTGATCGGCCAGATGGTGGACGTGCGCATCACTCAGGCGATGGCCAACACACTAAAGGGCGAAATCGTCACCCGGGACGTCGTCCACGCATGAGCACGCCCGACAAACCCGTTTCCCTGCACCTGGACGGCAGCAATACCCAACTGGCAGCCCTGTGCGGGCCGCTGGACCAGAACCTGAAGCAGATTGCCCAGGCCTACCAGACGACGCTGACACGACGCGGTGGGCGCATCACGCTGCGCGGTGGTCAGGCCGCGCAGGCCGCCCACGCATTGCGCTGGTTTCACCAGCACAGCGCAGACGGCCCCTTGTCGCTCGAAGACATCCAGCTGGGCCTGGTCGAACTGGGCGCATCGGGCGGCCGGGCTGTGGCCCCGCCCGAGCTTCCACCCGTGGACGACGGCAGCCTGAACCTGCGCACCCGCAAGACCGATCTGCGCCCCCGCACCCCGCGCCAGCGCGACTACCTGAATGCGATCCTGAAGCACGATGTCACCTTCGGCGTGGGGCCGGCGGGCACGGGCAAGACCTGGCTGGCCGTGGCCTGCGCAATCGATGCACTAGAGCGCGAAACCGTACAGCGCCTGGTGCTGACCCGCCCAGCGGTCGAGGCCGGCGAGCGCTTGGGCTTTCTGCCCGGCGATCTGGTCCAAAAGGTGGATCCGTACCTGCGCCCCCTGTACGACGCCCTGTATGACCTGCTGGGGCTGGAACGCACCCAGCGCATGTTCGAAAAGCAGACGATCGAAATCGCCCCGCTGGCCTATATGCGCGGGCGCACGCTGAACCACTCGTTCATCATTCTGGACGAGGCCCAGAACACCACACCGGAACAAATGAAGATGTTCCTGACCCGCATCGGCTTCGGCAGCAAGGCCGTCATCAACGGCGACCCGTCGCAGGTTGACCTGCCGCGCAACCAGGCCAGCGGCCTGCTGAACGCCCTGGATGTGCTCGATGGGGTGCCGGGCATCGCGAATACCCGCTTTACCAGCCGTGACGTGGTGCGCCACCCCCTGGTGGCCCGCATCGTAGACGCCTACGAGCAGGCGGGCGACCATGTGTCCTGAGTTTTCCCTGTCAGTGCAGTACGCCGCTGAACTACCCGAAATACCCCGCTGGCGCGTACGCCGCTGGGTGGCCCACGCGCTGGAAGGCGCCTTTGACGCACGGGCCCGTACCGGCCTGCCGCAGGCCCCGGGCCGCGCCGTGGCGCTGACGCTGCGCTGGGTGGACGAGGCCGAAGGCCACGAACTGAATCAAAGCTATCGCGACCGCGATTACGCCACCAACGTACTGACCTTCGAATACGGCGCCGACCCGGAAGGCTGGATTCACAGCGACATCGTCCTGTGCGTACCGGTGCTGCGCCGCGAGGCCGCCGAACAGCACAAGACCCTGAGGCAGCACGCGGCACACCTGGTCACCCACGGCATCCTGCATGCCCTGGGCTACGACCACATCAAAGCCGACGAGGCAGCCGTCATGGAGGCGCTGGAAACCGACATCCTGGCCAAGCAGCGCATCCCTGATCCTTATCAAAACCCTTCCAGTCGAAACTGAGCCAACGGCTCGTTATCGGTTATGCTAGCAGTTCTATCAATACGTCCCCAGGACAATGCCAGACCCTCACTCTACTGACCCCGAGCCTCGGCCTGCGAGGCAGGCCGGCAGAAGCCTGTTTGATCGCCTGACAGCCTTTCTCAGGCCATCCGAGCCCGCAGACCGCGACGAAATCCGGGCCGTCCTCGAGGCCGCACACGATCGTTCGGTACTCGACGGCGAATCGTATGCCATGATTTCCGGCGCGCTTGATGTGGCCAACAAAACCGTGTCAGACATCATGGTGCCCAGATCGCGCATGGATACGCTCGACCTCAGCCGCCCGCTGTCCGAACTGATGCCCGACATCATCGAAACCGGCCATTCGCGCTTTCCCGTCTACGATTCCGACCGCGACAACATCCAGGGCGTGCTGCTGGCCAAAGACCTGCTGCTGACCTACGCCAACCCCGAAACCGACCTGCGGGCCCTGATCCGCCCGGCGCTGTTCATCCCTGAAAGCAAGCGCCTGAACGTGCTGCTGCATGAATTTCGCAGCAACCGCAATCACCTCGCCATCGTCATCGACGAGCACGGCAGCATCAGCGGTCTGGTCACCATGGAAGACGTACTCGAACAGATCGTGGGCGACATCGAGGACGAATACGACGAGGATTCCGAAAAAGCGATCTTCCGCACAGGCGACAATAGCTGGCGAGTGATGGGCACGGCCGAGATCGACGACGTCAACGAGACCTTCGGCACGCAGCTGTCCGACGAGGACTACGACACGCTGGGCGGCTGGCTGTCGGCCCAGCTCGGGCACATCCCCAAGCGCGGCGAGCGCCTCAGCCAGCAAGGCATCACCATCACCGTGGTCAGCGCCGACGCCAAGCGGGCGCGCTGGCTGCACATCCAGCACGAACCCGAAACCATGCCCGATCATCACCATGGGCACTGAGTCCGCGGCGCCGGCCTGGCGCAGCGTACTGGTGCTGATGATCGGCGGATCGGTCCAGGCGCTGTGCTTTGCGCCGGGCCCCCTGCCCGCCTGGATCCTGCCGTTCGCCCAGATCGCTGCGCTGGCGATGCTGGCCTTCTACGTCTTTTCAGCTGATTCGGCCCGTCAGGCGGCTTGGCGCGGCCTGGTGTTCGGCATTGCGCAATTTGCCGTGGGTGTGTATTGGCTGACCATCAGCATGCACGAATATGGCGGCCTGGCGCTGCCCCTGGCGATCGCGGCACTACTGCTGTTTTCCGCTGCGATGGCCCTCTACCCCGCACTGGCTGCCGCTGCATGCCGGGCCCTGTGCCCGCCACACGATGCCGCAGCCGGGTCGGCGTGGCGCTACATCATGGCGGCTGCCCTGTGGGCCTCGTGCTGGACACTGGGCGAATGGCTGCGCGGCACCCTGTTCACTGGTTTCCCCTGGCTGAACATCGGCTACGCCCATGTCGAAGGTATGTTCGCAGCCTGGGCGCCCTTTGTGGGCGTCTACGGCCTGGCCTGGCTGGCTGCATTCGCCTCGGGCGCCATCGCCCTGATGGCGCGTGCCAAGGATACGGGCAACGACGCCCGCGCCGCCACAGCCGTTGGCCTGGCGCTCGTCACCGGCCTGCTGGGCATCGGCTGGACACACATCGTCTGGGTCAGCGCCCACGGGCAGCCGATTCTGTTGCGCCTGGTGCAGACCAACACCCCGCAGTCCATGAAATTCGACCCGGCCCGCTTTGAACATGCCCTGGGCGATGCCATGCACCTCGCCGGCCTTCCGCCCAAGGCCGAGGACGGCATCCCCCAGTTGATCATCCTGCCCGAAACCGTCATACCGGTGCTCCAGGACCGCGTCCAGGAAACCGTCTGGCAGCAGTGGCAGGCAATCTCTGCTCGCATGAATGCCGATATTTTGATGGGTGTGCCGCTGCACCGCGTGGTCAATGGCACAGACCGCTACACCAACAGCGCCATCGCCCTGAACGCCCATTCCCGGCCCTCGGATCTGATGCTCGGCCGGCCCGCCTGGCACTACGACAAACATCATCTGGTGCCCTTTGGGGAATTCGTGCCACCCGGCTTTCGCTGGTTCGTCGATGCCATGCACATCCCCCTGGGCGACTTTGATCGGGGTGCCGTTCGCCAGCCGCCGCTGCACGTCGCCACCCAGTACCTGGCGGTAGACATCTGCTACGAAAACGCATTTGGCGAGGAAATCGTCCAGGCTGTCCGGCCCGGGCCGGACAACGAGGCAGGGGCCAGCATTCTGGTGAATATAAGCAACCTGGCCTGGTTCGGCGATAGCTGGGCTTTGCGCCAGCACCTGCAGATCGCGCGTATGCGCGCGCTGGAAACCGCGCGACCCGTCGTCACCGCCACCAATACCGGCATCACAGCCGCCATCGATTCACAAGGCCGGATCACGGCCACCCTGAGTCCGGCCGTGCGCGGCGTGCTGGACGTGGAAATCCAGGGTACAGAGGGCCTGACACCCTATGTGCGCTGGGGCAATCTGCCTATCCTGTCGTTCGTTGGCCTGTGTCTGCTGGGCGGGCTGTGGCGCCGCCGTCGGATATCCTAGGCCGCCCTGATGAGGCCACTGTGTGCAGATCCCGCTGCAGCCTGCGATCCTGCATTGCTGCCATCATCATCGACGAATCAAAGCGGCGGCACTGGCTGCGCCCGTCTTCCTTGGCCGCATACATCGCCAGATCGGCGCTCTTGAGCAGCTCGGCGGCATCCGTGCTGTCCTGAGGGCACAGTGCCGCCCCAATGCTCGCGGAAATCACCGCAACGTTTTCACCAAGCGTATAGGGCTTGATCAAAGCCGCCAGGATGTTGTCCATGATCGCGTCGACCGCCTCGGGTTTGTGCAGGCCCTCTATGATCACGGTGAATTCGTCGCCGCCCAGCCTGGCCACCATATCCGAATCGCGCAGCGAATCGACCAGACGCCCCGCAACCTGGCACAGCAACTCGTCACCCATATCGTGACCCAGCGTATCGTTGACCTCTTTGAACAAATCCAGATCCAGAAAGACCAAGGCCAGGATCGTGCCGTCATTCTGGGTATTCGCAATCGCCTCGGATAGCCTTGTCGTGAAATGCTGCCTGTTTGGCAGGCCGGTCAGACTATCGTAGAGCGCCTGATGGCGGATCGAGGCTTCGGCCTGCTTCAGGTTTTCGTGTTCCCGATAGATGGTGGTCATCAGGGCGTGAGTCTCGGCTGCCGAATCATTCAGGGCCTGCGCCAAGTCACCGATCTCGTCACGGACCGGATAGCTGACGCGTGCCTCGTAATGGCCGCGCCCCAGGCCCCGGCAAAATTTCGCCAGCATCCGCAGGGGCAGCAGGACATAATGCCGGAACGCACCATAGGCCAGCAGCAGCACCAGGATATCCAGCGCAAACAGCCCATACAGGATCAGCATATTGCGCTGCCGCCAGCGGCGCTCCTCTAGCACCATTTCAGTCAGCAGTGCCTCGGTGCCGTCCAGCAGTTTCGCCGCCTGCGTGCGCACGGCCGTCAGGCCCTTGGGACTGGCCTGACGCCCCGGCATGCGGGTCATTGCCAAGACCCGCCGGCGATACTCGGTCCAGATGGCATCGA
>JAKDMO010000107.1 GCA_030452305.1 Alcaligenaceae bacterium
CAAGGTAGGGACTAAAATAAAATTTCCATAAGGCGAGACAATTGTTAACCGCCTCGTCTGTGCTTTTGACAGGATATCGATCATGAAAAAGCTCAGCTCCCTACTTTTGGCAGGTCTTTTACCCCTGCTTTCCGTCAACGCCCTCGCCGCACCAAACGACCTGGAGGCCATCAAGTCCGCCGGGGAAATCCGAATTGGAACCGAGGGCACCTACGCCCCGTTTTCATATCATGACGCATCGAACAAGCTCGTGGGGTTCGATGTGGACATCGGCCGCGCGATTGCCGCCAAACTGGGCGTCAAAGCCAACTTTGTGGAAGGCAAGTGGGACGGCCTGATCGCGGGGCTGAATGCGAACCGCTACGACGTGGTCATCAATCAGGTCGGCATTACCGCCGAGCGCCGGGAAAAATACGACTTTTCCGATCCATACATTTCATCGGAAGCCGTACTGGTCGTCGCCTCAGACAACAAAGTCATCACTACATTCGCAGACCTGGACGGCAAGCGTTCGGCCGAGACCCTGACCAGCAATTTCAGCAAACTGGCCGAGCGCTACGGTGCCGAGGTCGTCCCGGTCCAGGGCTTCAACCAGGCCATCAGCCTGCTGACATCGGGGCGTGTGGACGCCACGATCAACGATTACCTGTCTTACCTGGATTTCAAAAAGCAACAGCCCGCAGCCAAGGTGAAAGTGGTGGCGCATGACGACGGATCGGACTTCAGCAATTCCGGCGTGCTGATGCGCAAGGGCCAGACGGCGCTGCGCGAGGCGATTAATCAGGCGCTGAAGGACATTAAGGCCGACGGCACGTACAAGACGATCTCGGAGCGCTACTTCGGCAAGGACCTGACGGCCGAATAAAGCCCATCACCCGCCCAGACATTCAAAAGGACCCGCGACGTGCCGGATTGGCTGCAACTGATGATGGCCTCGTTCTGGCCCCTGATCCTGGGCGGGATCAAATTCACGATTCCGCTGGCCCTGCTGTCGTTCGCCGCAGGGCTGGTCCTGGCGTTCTTTGCCGCACTGATCCACCTGTTTGGGCCCGCGCCGCTGGTGGCGATCGTGCGATTCTATATCTGGCTGATACGCGGCACCCCGCTGCTGGTGCAGTTGTTCGTGATTTTCTATGGCCTGCCCAGCGCAGGCCTCGTGCTCGATCCGCTGTCTGCCGCCCTGATCGGTTTTTCGCTGAACGTGGGGGCCTATAACGCCGAGGTCATACGCGGCGCGATCGAATCGATCCCGCGCGGGCAGTGGGACGCGGCCTACTCGCTGAACATGACGCGCGGCCAGGCCTTGCGCCGTACCATCCTGCCACAGGCCGCCCGGGTGGCGGTACCGCCGCTGGCCAACTCATTCATTTCCCTGGTCAAGGACACATCGCTGGCCGCCGTCATCACTGTTCCGGAAGTCTTTCAGGCGGCGCAGCGCATCGCGGCCGTCACCTATGAACCGCTGGTTCTGTACTGCGAGGCCGCGCTGATCTATCTGGCGATCTGCTCGGTGTTGTCGGCGGCGCAAACCCGACTGGAACGCCACTACGGCCGGCACGCCGTCTTTTCCGAGAGGCAACGTTGATCCACCTGGAACACATCACGAAATCGTTTGCCGGGCATGAAGTGCTGCGTGACGTCAGCCTGGAAATCGGCGAGGGTCGCGTGACTGCATTGATCGGCCCATCGGGCAGCGGAAAAAGCACGCTGCTGCGCTGCGTGAACCTGCTGGAAACACCGGATTCCGGTGCCCTGACGATCGGCGACGCCCGCATTGCCTTTCAGCCCGGAAAGCACCCGGATCGGCGTGCGGTGCAAGGCATTCGCATGCAAACTGGCATGGTATTTCAGAATTTTCAGTTGTTTCCGCACCAGACCGCATTGGACAATGTGATGGAAGGTCTGGTCACCGTGAAAAAATGGGGCCAGGCCCAGGCGCGCGAACGGGCGCTCGAACTGCTGGACAAGGTCGGTATGCGGGACAAGGCCGATGCCTGGCCCGCCGGCCTGTCGGGTGGACAGCAGCAGCGCGTGGCCATTGCGCGTGCACTGGCACCCGCACCGCGCGTCCTGCTGTGCGACGAGCCGACCTCCGCGCTGGACCCGGGCCTGGCCGCCGAGGTCATCGATGTGCTGCGCCAGTTGGCAGGCGAGGGCATGACGATGGTGATGGCCACCCATGACCTGCGCCTGGCGGCGCAGGTGGCCCTCGAAACGATTTTTCTGAACGATGGCACAATCGTGGAAACAGGCCCTTCGCAGACGCTGTTCAGCCGCCCCACCGACCCACGCACCCGCGAATTCATCGCCACCCTGTCGGCGTAGAGCAGCCTTTTTGAGCTTATGATTGACAAGGCCGAAGCGCCACAAGAATAATGGTCCCCTTTGTCATACGACAACATACATCAAAATCATGCCTACTTCCTCACACGATCCACTGAACCGTATTCTCCTGACCGGTGCGGCCGGCAGCCTGGGCCAGGTCCTGCGCACACGGCTGGCGCCCTATGCCCGGGTACTGCGCCTGTCGGATATCGCAGACATGGCGCCCGCCGAAGGCGCGCACCAGGAAGTCGTGATCTGCGACCTGGCCGACAAGCAGGCCGTGGACACATTGGTCGATGGTGTGGATGCCATCGTACATCTGGGCGGGATTTCGACCGAACATTCCTTCGAGGAAATCGTCGAGGCCAATATTCGCGGTACCTACCACATCTACGAGGCGGCGCGCCGCCACGGGGTGCAGCGTGTGGTATTTGCCAGCTCGAACCATGTCATCGGTTTCCACAAGCAAACCGAACGCATTGACGCCCACGATCTGCGCAGGCCCGATGGCTACTATGGCCTGTCGAAATCCTTTGGCGAAGACCTGGCCAGTTTCTACTTTGATCGTTACGGCATCGAAACCGTCAGCATGCGCATTGGATCATCGTATCCCGAGCCCAAGGATCGCCGCATGATGTCAACCTGGCTCAGCTACGACGACCTGACCATGCTGATCGAGCGCGGTCTGTTCACCCCTGGTGTCGGGCACACTGTGGTCTTTGGCGCCTCGGCGAACCGCGACGGCTGGTGGGATAACCGCTACGCGGCCAGGCTGGGTTTCACCCCAAAGGATTCCTCAGAGCCTTTCCGCGCAAAGGTGGAAAGCCAGCCTATGCCGGCGCCCGATGATCCCGCCAGGATTTACCAGGGCGGCAGCTTCACGGCGATGGGTCCTTTCGAGGGCCCGAAGTCTTGACCGCTGTGGCGGCCCCCGCCCCATTATCCCGCTATGCCGCCGTCGGCGTCCTGCTGTGCATCGGCACATTATTTGCATCCAACCACATTGCCGCACGCCTGACCTTTGACGATGGTACAGGCCTGCTGACAGCCATTCTGTGGCGTTCCGGGCTCAGCCTGGCCACCTTGCTGGGGCTGGTCCTATGGCAACAGCAGTCGCTGCGGCTGCCCCGGTCGGTCGCACGCTGGCAGTTGGCGCTCGGGCTGTTGGTCGCCGTGCAAAGCCTGTGCCTGTATTCGGCTGTCGCGCGCATCCCCGTGGCGCTTGCCCTATTGATCGGCAACACCTTCCCAATTCTGCTGGTCCTGCTGACCTGGGCCCTGGGCGGCCGGCCGCCCACCCGGCGCGCGTCCGCCCTGATGGGCATGATCCTGATTGGGCTGGTCTTTGTCCTGGACCTGCCCGCATGGGTTTCCACTCATGCCGATCTGGGCGTCGAGTGGGTGATCGGCGTGGTCTGCGCCTTTGTTGCCGCATGCGTGTTCGCAGTGGGCTTGTGGATTACCGAACACCGCCTTGCGGGGCTGCCGGGATCGGTACGCAGCATGTACACCATTGCCGTGGTGTTCTGCACGATCGTCGCTGCCGGCGCTGCCGGTGTCATTCCCGGCGGCATGAACCTGCCGTCAAGCGCCACGGGCTGGGGGGCGCTGCTGGCACTGGGCCTGCTCTATACGACAGCATTCTCGGTTCTGTTCGTCTACGTGCCTCGCCTGGATATGGTGCGCAATGCGCCCGTGATGAATATCGAACCGGTCGCCAGCCTGCTGCTGGGCTGGGCCATTTTGGACCAGATATTCAATTCCTGGCAGCTGTTTGGCGGCACGATCGTCCTGGGCGGCATCGTCGTGCTGGCGTACTCGAACAAGCGCTGAAACCACCACGGGTCGCGTGGCGCCGGCGCTACAATAGACGCCATGAACCCGCAGACCGAATCCGACGACACCTCGGCAGCCCTTGCCCAGAACGCCTTTCGCGGCGACCTGATGAGGCACCTGCACACCCTGCCGCCCGCCTGGCGCGAGGCCCTGGATGCCCCGCATATACAGACCGTCCTCGGCAAGCTCGACGTCATGCTGGCGGATCGCCTGGCCCAGCAGGTACAGATTTTCCCGCTGCGCCCCTTTCGGGCACTGACCGAGGTCGCCCCCGAGGCGGTGCAGGTCGTCCTGGTCGGCCAGGATCCGTACCACGGCCCCAATCAGGCACAAGGCCTGGCGTTTTCCGTGCCTGATTTCTGCCCGACCCCGCCCAGCCTGCGCAATATGTTCACCGAACTGAAACGCGAATACGGCGAGGCCTGGACGCCACAGCGCAACAGCCTCGTGCGCTGGGCGCGCCAGGGTGCCCTGCTGCTGAACACCGCCCTGACGGTCGAGGCGCACCAGGCCGGCTCACATGCCAAATGCGGCTGGGAACACATCACCGATGCCCTGATCATGCGCGTGCTGCGTGAACCACGCCCCAAAGTATTGCTGCTATGGGGCAAGCACGCCCAGGCTCGGGAAGGCCTGCTGGAATTGAATCCACCGGCCGGCCCCATACTGGTGCTGCGCGCCAACCACCCATCGCCGCTATCCGCCCTGCGCCCGCCCCACCCCTTCATAGGCTGCGGGCACTTCAGCCAGGCCAATGCGTGGCTGCGCGAGCACGGCGAGGCCGGCATAGACTGGCTGTTGGACAAGACCCCGCCCGCCGCGCCCGGCTACGGCGGGACGGAAGCCATCTCGAAATAAAATAGCTGCTAGAGGGCGCGGATACTTGTCGGCACGGTCGCGATCGGCCAGAATCAGGCATTCACCCTCTATACCGTTACTACTCATGAGCACTGAAATCAAAGGCATTTCCTCTATGGCCACCCGACAGGTCCTGGCCGATATGGTCCATCTATTCCAAAAGGAATCGGGTCAGCGTGTCGCCATCGAATCGGTCGGCGGTGTGACGGCGGCCAAACGCGTTGAGGCCGGCGAGCCCTTTGATGTCGTGATCTTGGGTTCTGGAGCCCTCGATAAATTGATTGCTTCAGGCCACATCGTTCCAGATACCAAGGTGGGTATCGTGTCATGCGGTGTGTCGGTTGCCGTACAGGCCGGCGCGCCCCGTCCGGACATATCCTCAGAAGCCGCCGTGCGCGATGCCATCCTGGCGGCGCGCAGCATCAGCTACTCCACAGGCCCCAGCGGCGTCGCCCTGGCCCGGCTGTTTGAGCAATGGGGCATTGCCGACCAGATCCAGTCCCGCATCATCACCCCACCACCCGGCGTGCCGGTAGGCTCGCTGGTCGCCAAGGGCGAAGTGGAACTCGGTTTCCAGCAACTCAGTGAACTGATCAATCTGCCGGGCATCGATTTGCTGGGCCCCCTGCCCCCGGCCATCCAGATCACCACGACTTTCGCCGCAGGCCTGTGCACAGGCAGCACCCAGGCCGACGCCGTAGGTGCCATGCTGGCCTTCATGAGCTCACCCGACATGGACGAGGTCAAGCGCAAGCAGGGAATGGATCGGGCCTGATCGGCGATGCCTGCAAAACCTACCCATACACACCGACACATAACCCTCTAATGAAGTATGACTACCTCATCATTGGTGCGGGCATCATCGGTGCGGCACTTGCCGCCGAAATCATCCGCCGAAAGCCCGGCGTACGCATCCTGATCGCAGAAAAAGAGGCCGCCGCAGCCTGGCACCAGACGGGGCGCAACAGCGGCGTGGTCCATTCGGGGGTCTATTACACGCCGGGCAGCCTGAAGACCCGGTTCTGCCGTGAAGGCATGGCCATGACCAAGGCATTCTGCGCGACGCACGGCATCGCATACGAGGAACGCGGCAAACTGCTGGTGGCCACCAATGACACAGAAGAATCCAATCTGGCCAGACTGCAGGAACGCGCGGTGCAGAATGCCGTGCACGCCGAATGGGTGGATCAGGCGCAACTGCGCCGGCTGGAACCGGCGATCACCGGCCAGGCCGGCCTGCTGATTCCCGCCACGGCAATCACTGACTATACGGGCATCACCAAGGCCTTGCTGGCCCAGACCGAATCGGCTGGCGGCACGGTGCGCTTCAATGCGCCGGTACGCGCCGCCCGCAAGGCCGGCGAAGCCTACGATGTGTCCGTCGGTGCCGAAACCGTATCGGTCGGGCGCATCATTGCATGCTCGGGCCTGGCATCGGATCGCGTCGCACGTATGCTCGGCATCACACCGGGCATCCGCATCCTGCCATTCCGAGGCGAGTACTTTGTATTGCCCTCGCATCTGAACACCGTCGTGCGCCACCTGATCTATCCGGTTCCCGACCCCACCCTGCCCTTTCTGGGCGTGCACCTGACGCCGATGGTCGACGGCACGATCACCGTCGGCCCCAACGCCGTCCTGGCGCTGGCTCGCGAAAAATATGCACACTTCAGTTTTGATATGCGCGACGCGGCTTCGGCGCTGTGTTTTCCGGGGCTGTGGAAAATGCTGGCCAAGCACCCCGGCCCCACCTGGCGCGAACTGAAGGGCTCGCTCTTTAAGTCCTACTACCTGCAGGCCGTGCGCAAATACTGCCCGTCTATCCAGCTGGCGGACCTGGCCACCTACCGCAGCGCAAACCGCGCCCAGGCGGTGCGCCCCGACGGCACGCTGGTGGATGACTTCCTGATCGAGCACAGCGGCGGCATCACGGCCATCCTGAACGCCCCATCACCGGCGGCCACCGGCGCCATGCCCATCGCCGCGAAAATCGCGGACGACATCCTGTAGACCGCATGCCGGGTTCCTGGCAGCGGGTAACTTGATATTTTTTTGATTATTGTTTGATGTTATTTTGTTTATCAGAATTCTACTGTTGAAAGTTTGCAGTCTCACCTCCTATCGCTCCCCCTTGGGTCATGCGCGAAACCACCCTCATCTTCATTGTCTCCTGCTTTGTCCTTCTGACGGCCAGCCGCATTCTGTTTTCGATCTGGCAGTGGCCGCGCGTCAAGGCGGCGGGCGGGCTGCGGCCGATCCTGATCGGGGGCTTGCGCATCGACGCATGCCAGATCGCCATGCTGGCAGGCATCCCCCTGCTGCTCAGCCCATGGCTGGGCCAGTACGAATGGGCAAACACCATCGCGACCGCCTGGCTCATGATCGCGTGGTTGCTGCTGGTGCAGCTAGAGGTCTCCACACCGCAGTTCATTATCGAATACGACACACGCCCCAACCGCCTGTATGTCGAGTACCTGAAGCACCCCAAGGAAGTTTCCGGGATGCTGTGGAAGGGCTACAAACTGGTGATCATCGGCGGCGTGCTGCTGATCGCGCTATTGGTCTGGGCCGGATACCTGGTATTTGGCCGAATCCAACCTGACACGCCCATGGCCTGGTGGCAGGCCATCCTGTATACCCTGGTGGCTGCGGCGGTCGTTTTCATGGCCATTCGCGGCACGCTGAGCCACCGGCCGATCAACCCATCCACCGTCGCCTACTGCGGCGATGGCATGCTGAATACCCTGCCGCTGAACTCACTCTACAGCGTCCTGTACGCCATCTACAGCATCAAGAACGAGCGCTCGGCATCCGACGTCTACGGCAAGCTGCCCGACGAGGAACTGAGCCAGGAAATCAACCGCTGCGCAGACATACCCGTCGCGAGTGGCAACATCCCCTCGCTGCACATTCAGACTGCCAGCCGCACACGCACCAGGCCCCTGAACATTGTCATGATCGTCGAGGAAAGCCTGGGTGCGCAGTACGTGGGAAACCTAGGCGGCAGCGGCCTGACCCCCTGCCTGGACAGCCTGGCACTCGAAGGCTGGAACTTCACGCAGGCCTATGCAACCGGCACGCGATCCGTTCGTGGCCTTGAGGCCCTGGCCGCCGGATTTCCGCCGACGATTTCAGACGCCGCCCTGCGCCTGTCGGGCGCCCAGCGCAATTTCTACACCCTGGCCCAGGGCCTCAAACAGCACAATTACCGATCACGCTTCATCTACGGCGGCGAAGCCCACTTCGACAACATGAAGAGCTTCTTTCTGGGCAACGGATTCGACGACCTCTACGACATCCACACCTTCCAGGATCCGGCGTTCGTGGGCACATGGGGCGCATCCGACGAAGACATGTTCAGCAAGCTGGACGCATTGCTCAGCGCCCCGCCCGACCAGCCCACCTTCACCCTGGCGTTTTCCGTCAGCAATCACTCACCCTGGGAATACCCCGCCGGGCGTATCCAGGTAGACGGCGACCCCGCCACCGTCCAGAACACCGTCCGATACGCCGACTGGTCGATTGGCCAATTCTTTGAAAAAGCCAAGGCCTCAGACTACTGGCGCGACACCCTGTTCCTGGTCGTCGCCGACCACGATTCCCGCGTCTTTGGTGCAAACCTCGTCCCCCTGAAGCATTTCCGCATCCCGGCCCTGATCCTCGGCGCCGATGTCCAGCCACGCAGCGACGACCGCATCATCAGCCAGATCGACCTGCCCACCACCCTGCTTTCCCTGGCCGGCGGCAGCCACGAACACCCCATGATCGGGCACGACCTGACACAGGCCAACCGCGGCGGTCGGGCCATGATGCAGTACAAGGAAACCTACGGGTATCTGAAAGACGACATACTGCTCGTCCTGGAGCCGCACCGCCCCGCCACCCAGTGGCGCTACGCCGCACCGGATTCCTACACGCCCGAGTCCCTGGACGAGACCCTGTTAAAGGAAGCACTCAGCCACGTCCTGTGGCCCAACTGGGTGTACCGCAACCGCAGATATACGCTGCCGGAGCTGCAGA
>JAKDMO010000311.1 GCA_030452305.1 Alcaligenaceae bacterium
CACGCTGATGTATGCCGCATTGGTGAACTGCAGCATGATCAGGATAAAGGGCGGGATCATGGCGATGATCAGGCCCGTCAGCCGCCCTTCGGCCGTCATGGCTTTGGTTTTCAGGCGCAGGTCGCGCCGGGCGCGCACCACCGTGGCCAGGTTCGACAGGGTTTCGCTCAGGGACCCACCGGTTTCGCGCTGCAGCAGCAGGCAGACGGTCAGGAATGAAAAATCCGGCAGGCGGATGCGTTCCTCGGCTGCGTCAAAGACCACCGTCATGTCATTGCCCAGGTACAGGCTGTCGCCAATGCGGCGGAATTCCGGCCCTGCCGGCCAGGTGAATTCCTCGCCCACATTACGGATGGACTGGGTCACGGGCACGCCGGCCTGGCTGGCGCGGATAATCATGTCCAGAATGTCGGGCAACTGGTCCAGGAAGGCGCGCTGGTAGCGGCCGTTCAGGCGCCGGTAAATTATGGTGGCACCCAGCGCGGGTACGGCCAGGCCGATGGCCAGCCGCGCCGGTCCGGGCAGGGGCAGGACCAGCCAGGCCAGGGGGACGGCCAGCACAAACAAGGCGATGGTGCCGCCCACCAGCAGCACCACGCCGCGCCGCCCGCTGACGGTTTCCACACGTTCCAGGTAGCGTCCCAGCCAGCCCATGGACTGGCGTCGCTGGCGACGACGGGCCTCGCGTTCGGCGCGCGACAGATCCTGCAGAGCCTCCTCGCGCAGGGGGCTGCGCGTCGATTCCGTGACCGTGCCCAGGCGTGCCTGCACCCGGCCGGTCGGACGCTGACGCAGCGCGCTTTGCACGGCCATGATGAACAGGCCCAGCAGCACCAGGCCCAGAAATGCCACGATGGCGACCAGATCGGCTTGACTCATCCTCGTGTGGCCTCCTGCAGTTGCCCGTCCAGGCCGTAATAGCGGGCGCGTTCGGTAAACACCGGGCGCAGGCCCGTGCTGTCATAGCTGCCCTGGATGCCCGAGCCGTAGGATGCGGGCTCGTAATTGAAACGGAACAAATCCTGGGTGATGATCACGTCGCCCTCCATGCCCATGATCTCCACGATGCTGGTGATGCGCCGCGATCCATCGCGCAGGCGTTCGACCTGCACAATCATGTGCACGGCGCTGGCGATCTGGCGGCGGATGGAATACAGGGGCAGGTTGCCGTTGGCCATCATCACCATGCTTTCCAGGCGGATCACGGCGTCGCGCGGGGTATTGGCGTGCAAGGTGGTCATGGATCCGTCGTGGCCCGTGTTCATGGCCTGCAGCACGTCAAAGGCCTCGGCGCCCCGGGTCTCGCCCAGAATGATGCGGTCGGGACGCATGCGCAGGGCATTGCGTACCAGGTCGCCCTGGTTCACTGCGTTCAGGCCCTCGATATTGGGCGGGCGGGTCTCCATGCGTACTACGTGGGGCTGCTGCAACTGCAGTTCCGCCGCGTCCTCGATGGTGACGATGCGTTCGGCCGCGTCGATGTACTGCGACAGGGCGTTCAGCAGCGTGGTCTTGCCCGAACCCGTGCCGCCGGAAATCACGATGTTCAGGCGGCAGGCAGAGGCAATTTGCAGGGTGCGCGCCATGGCCTGGGACATGCTGCCGCTGGCCGCCAGCCGGGGCAGGGTCAGGTTGCGCCGTGAAAATTTCCGGATCGATACCGATACCCCGTCCAGCGCCAGGGGCGGCATCACCACGTTCACCCGGCTGCCGTCGGGCAGGCGCGCGTCCACCATGGGGCTGCTTTCGTCTACGCGTCGCCCGACCGAGGCGGCGATGCGCTGGGCCACGTTGGTCAGGTGGGCGTTGTCGCGAAATTTCAGCGTGGTCAGTTCCAGCCGACCCCGGCGTTCCACATAGACCTGGTCGGGGCCGTTGACCATGATGTCGCTGACGGTCTCGTCCTGCAGCAGGGGTTCGATCGGCCCCACGCCGAACATATCGTTCAGGATTTCGCCCGTCATCTGGGCCTGTTCGCGCTGGGTGATGGGCAGGCGCTCGCGCTGGGCCAGTTCCGAGATCAGGCGCTCGATATCCGTGCGTACCTGGTCCCGCGTACGGCTGAGGACTTCGGTGACATTGATGGTCGAGAACACGAACTGGCGCGCGGCCGCATAGTGTTCGGATCGAACGATGGTCTTTGCGGGCTCGGGCGGGGCTGCGCGCGTGGGTGAGGCGGGCGCACGCG
>JAKDMO010000312.1 GCA_030452305.1 Alcaligenaceae bacterium
GGCGCGCATGACCTTGGCCATGCCACCCTTTTTCATTTGCTTCATCATGCCCTGCATCTGCTCGAACTGCTTGAGCAGGCGGTTGACCTCCTGAACGGGCACACCGGCGCCCGCAGCAATGCGGCGCTTGCGCGAGGCTTTCAGCACATCCGGTTTGGCGCGTTCCTGGGGCGTCATGGAATTCAGGATCCCTTCGGTGCGCCGCAACTGTGTATCGGCCTGCCCGCCCTGCAACTGCGAGGCGGCCTGTGAAAATTGCGCAGGCAGCTTGTCCATCAATGAGCCCATGTCGCCCAAATTCCTGACCTGCTGCAGTTGATCGCGAAAATCGTTCAGGTTAAAGCGATCCCCCGACTTGAGCCTGGCCGCGAGCTTTTGCGCGTCGGCCACATCAATGTTCTTTTGCGCCTGCTCGACCAGCGACACAATATCGCCCATGCCCAAGATACGCTGGGCCATGCGCTCGGGGTGAAAGGGTTCGAGTCCATCGAGCTTTTCCGATACCCCCACGAATTTCAGGGGCCGGCCCGTGATATGACGCACCGACAGCGCCGCACCGCCGCGCGCATCGCCGTCGAGCTTGGTCATCACCACGCCGGTCAGCGGCAGCGTCTGGGCAAAGGCCTGTGCCACATTGACCGCGTCCTGGCCCTGCATCGCATCGACGACAAACAGAGTCTCCACAGGATCAAGCAGCTCGTGCAGCGCGCGGATCTCGCGCATCATTGCCTCGTCAATCCCCAGGCGACCCGCCGTATCGACGATCAGCACATCGTAGTGATGGCGCCGGGCATGATCCAGCGCCTGACGGGCGATGTCCTCGGGTTTCTGCGAGGCTTCGGTAGGCAGGAAATCGACCTCGACCTGGGCGGCGACGGTCTTTAACTGATCGATGGCCGCAGGCCGATAGACGTCGGCACTGACCAGCAGGACTTTCTTGCGGCCGGTCTTGCGGCCATGCTGGACATGCCCGCCCTCGCTCAGCCATTTCGCGAGCTTGCCGCTGGTGGTGGTCTTGCCTGCGCCCTGCAGGCCGGCCATCAGAATCACCGCCGGGGGCTGCGCCGCCAGCGACAGTTCCGACGCATCCGGCCCCAGGTCACCACCCATCAAAGCCGTCAATTCGCGGCTGACGATCCCGACAAGCGCCTGGCCGGGATTCAGGCTGCTCACGACCTCTTGGCCCAAGGCCTTTTCCTTGACCCGGGCGACGAAATCGCGCACGACCGGCAAGGCCACGTCGGCCTCCAGCAGAGCCATGCGCACCTCGCGCAACATTTCTTGGGTATTGGCCTCGGTCAGGCGTGCCTCGCCGCGCATGGTCTTTACGATGCGCGAGAGGCGGTGGGTCAGGTTGTCAAGCATGGCGGTACACTCACCGGGATTGGTTGATTGATCGGGCTAAGCATAAAATAGACGCTTTTGAGGCGCAGGCCGCCCGACCGTACAGAAAAAGGACTTATGTCTGCAAGCATTGTATTTCACTTGCTCGCTGCGCTGGCCTATGCCATTTTGGCGATCGCGCAATGGCGTGCGCTGGCCGGCGGATCGGTGTGCAAGACCAGCGGCACGATCGGGCGCACCTGCGTGCTGGGCGCGATCGCCTTGCACGGCATCGCCCTGGGTACGGCAATCCTGCTGCCGCAGGGCCTGCACCTGGGCTGGGCGCTGGCGCTTTCCGCAGCAGTCTGGCTGGGCATGATCGTGTTCTGGGTAGAGAATTTCCTGCTGCGCATTGATGGCCTGCTGCTCATCCTGCTGCCCGCAGCGGCGCTGACCAGCCTGCTGGCGGCGTTCTTTCCACACGGCTATGTGGTGCAGCACGCCGGCAGCGATTGGCTGCGTATCCACCTGCTGATCGCCCTGGTCGCCTACGGTCTGATCACGGTGGCGGCCCTGCACGCCATGCTGATGGCTGCGCTCGACCGTCAACTGCATCGCCCGATCCAGCCGGAAACCGGCGGCGGCCTCATCGAACATGCGCTAAACTCGATGCCGCCGCTGCTGGTGCTGGAGCAACTGCTGTTCAGGCTGATCTGGATTGGCTTCTGGGTCCTGACCCTGACCGTCATCACGGGGATTATCGTATCGCTGCGTCTGTATGGGCAAGCTCTGCCCATGGACCACAAAACCGTCTTTACACTGCTGTCGTGGGCGACCTTCGGCATCCTGTTGATCGGGCGCCA
>JAKDMO010000108.1 GCA_030452305.1 Alcaligenaceae bacterium
GGCCAGCGTACTGGCGAACTGGCTTGTCTGGCTTATTCCAATGGTACTTATCATTGGCTGGTTCTATGGTGGTGCAGAAACCAGGCGAACGATGATCCTGGCTGCCCTGTCAGGCATGTTTGGCCTGCTCGCCAATCAATTGATTGGCCTGGCCTGGACTCACCCCCGACCCTTTATCATGGGCCTGGGCCATACCTTCATCCCGCACGCACCAGACTCGTCGTTTCCAAGCGATCATCTGACGCTATGGTGGGCCGTCGCTTTTACCATTTTCACCAATAAGGCGCTCTGGCGTATTGGCGCCATCCTTACTTTGCTGGGAATTCCCATTGCCTGGGCACGCATCTACCTGGGCGTTCATTTTCCGTTGGACATGATCGGCGCAGCAATTGTGGGCGGTCTAAGCACCTGGCTGATTCGATCACAGGCTCACTGGTATCTCGATATTGTCTATAAACTGACATTATCGTTTTACCACTGGCTTTGCCGCAGACCGATCGAGTGGGGATGGATCGACCCTTAGGCTAAAGGACTTAAAGTACATCCGGCACAAGGAACGAGTTCAAACAATGCGAGTACTGCTGGTCGAAGATGACGCCATGATCGGCGAAACCATCCGGGATGCCCTCAAGGATGAATCCTATGCGGTCGATTGGATTCAGGATGGTTCAATGGTTGCGCCCACCCTGAAGGCCCAGCAGTATGATCTGATTCTGTTGGATCTTGGGTTGCCCGGCAAGGACGGCCAGGATGTTTTAACGAGCATTCGTGCACGGCAGGAATCCATTCCCATACTCATCATCACCGCCAGAGACACATTGTCTGATCGTTTACAGGGCCTGGATGGCGGCGCTGATGACTACGTACTCAAGCCATTCGAGCTCGCGGAACTGCTCGCCCGCATGCGTGCAATCATCCGACGCAAGGGGGGGTGTGCAACGCCGGTACTCACCAACGGGGCCATATCACTGGACCCGGCCACCCAGGAGGCCTCGGTTCATGCCGGGCCTCCGGTATCACTGACCGGTCGGGAATTCGCGCTATTACACGCCCTGCTCATCCGGCCTGGCGCCATCCTGTCACGCAGCACGCTCGAAGACCGCATCTATGGATGGGGTGAAGAGATCGAAAGCAATATGGTGGATTTTCTGATCCATGCACTGCGCCGCAAACTCGGCAACGACATCATTAAAAACGTAAGGGGTGTAGGGTGGAGAGTCTCAAAAGGCAACTGAACGGCTCTATTCAGTTCAAGCTCTCGTTTGTCCTGTCAATCGTTATCGCGGCCGTCGCAATCACTGCCGGCGCGTTTTCCTTTCTCTCTGCTCTCGAGGACGCGCATGAACGGCAGGACGATGTCCTTCACCAGGTATCTGATCTGATGGGCAGAATTCAGGCTTCTGCACCGATCGCCCTACAAAAATTGGAGCTTCAGGACCAGGATCAGGACTCTTCGCTATTCGTGCAGGTCCTGAGCCCCAGGCCCACAGCCCAAGGCGGTGCGCCGGACAGTCCAGTCCGTATCCCGCCGTCACTGGCCGACGGCCTGCATACACTGGATACTGCAGACAAAAATTTCCGGGTCCTGGTCCAGACGCTGCCGGCAGGCGAACGCATCGTCATCGCGCAGGACACCGACCTTCGAGACACAATCGCGATCAGCGACGCATTACGCACCTTGACGCCATTCCTGATCCTGGTGCCTATCTTGCTGATCGTTATCGCGGACCTGGTCCGCCGGGTGTTTCAACCGACCCGGGCACTGTCCGAGGCGGTCGATGCCCGTCCCGAAACCGACCTGCGGCCAATCACCGACGCAAACCTGCCCCGCGAAATCCGCCCCTTTGTTCACGCCATCAATCGACTGCTTTCCCGGGTCACCGAGTCCATGGATACCCAGCGCAGATTCATCGCCGACGCCGCCCATGAGTTGCGCTCGCCCGCTGCAGCGCTGGCCCTTCAGGCAGAGCGTCTGGGCAATGCGGAAATGTCACCTGTGGCACGGGACCGGCTGCAAGCGCTGCGGCGCGGTATGGATCGTCATCAGCACCTGCTGGCCCAGCTTCTGGCCCTGGTCAGAGCTCAGGCATCGGTGGATGACCCGGGCACCCCCGCCACGCGAATCCAGAATGTCTTTCATTTGGTTCTGGAAACTACATTACCGCTTGCTGAGGCCAAGCACATTGATATCGGCGTTACGGGGGCCGAAAACCCCGAAGTCCCAGCCACTGAGCTGGATCTGATGATGCTGATTCGCAACCTGGTAGACAACGCCATTCGCTATACCCCTGAAGGTGGTCGGGTCGATCTGTCTGCCCGCATAGCGCCCAATGCGATCATCCTTTCGGTATCCGACACCGGGCCAGGCGTTCCGGTGTCCGAGCGCGAACGCATATTTGAACCGTTCTACCGCGTACTGGGCAGCGGCCAGACCGGATCCGGGCTGGGTCTGTCGATCGTCGCGGCGATCGCCAGGAAACTGCAGGCCCGCATCGATCTGCGCGACACGGATCCTGCCTCACAAAGCGGGCTGTGCATCACGGTCACGATCCCGCTTGAAGCCGGCCAACCCGGCGCATCCAATCTGACACTGGAGTAAGAAAATCGTGCTGAAATCCGTCACGGACCCATCACCGGCAGGGCTGCCCAGAGGCGTCTGGGTTCTGGGTTTCGTGAGCCTCCTCATGGATGTCTCGTCCGAGTTGATTCACAGCTTGTTGCCCGTCTTCATGGTTTCGATATTGGGGGCCAGTGTGCTGCAAGTGGGCTGGATTGAAGGTGTGGCAGAATCCACAGCCCTGATCGTCAAGGTGTTTTCAGGCGCTTTAAGCGACTTCCTGGGCCGGCGCAAAGGCCTGGCGGTATTTGGCTATGGGCTGGCGGCCCTCACAAAGCCATTATTTGCACTCGCTGCCACCCTGGATGTCGTATTCACAGCACGTATGCTCGACCGTATCGGCAAGGGTATCCGGGGCGCTCCGCGAGATGCTTTGCTTGCCGACCTCACCCCGGTAGGGATTCGTGGAACAGCCTTCGGCTTGCGACAGGCGCTGGATGCTGTCGGCGCAACTTTGGGGCCATGCCTGGCCATGGCTTTCATGTGGTGGTGGGCTGATCAGTTCCGAGCCGTGTTTTGGATCGCCGTGATCCCGGCTGTCGCGAGTGTGGCCCTTTTGGCCTTCGGACTGAAAGAGCCTGCACCTGCACAAAGGGAGCGGCGCACCAATCCGATTCGTCGTGAAAACCTGCGTAAACTCGGCAAGACCTATTGGTGGATCACAGTGATCGGCGCCGCCATCACCCTGGCTCGATTCAGCGAAGCCTTTCTGATCCTGCGGGCGCAGCAACTTGGCGTTGCGATCGCCTTTGTGCCTCTGGTGCTGGTGCTCATGAGCCTGGCCTTTTCATTATCCGCATACCCTTTTGGGAAGCTCTCTGATCGAGTTGACCGGCGAGGCCTGCTGGTAATCGGATTGATCATACTCGTCGCTGCAGACCTGCTGCTTGCCCTGGCGTCGACCTGGTGGATGGTGTTTCTGGGCGCCACCCTCTGGGGCATTCATCTGGGCGCCACGCAGGGGCTGATTGCTGCCATGGTCGCAGATGCTGCCCCGAAAGAGCTGCGAGGCACAGCCTTTGGCTTCTTTAACCTTGTCTGTGGCCTGGCCACCCTTTTTGCCAGTGTGATCGCAGGCCTGCTATGGGACTGGTTCGGGTCCGACGCGACGTTCGGCGCAGCGGCAGGTTTTTGCATCTTCGCTATTGTGGTGCTGACAATAGGCCGCCGACCATCATCGTCCTCACCCCGTTAGGATCCAAAGGTACAGCTCACTGCCTTCAAAGTCCGCGCACCGTCAATAGCCTTCGAATTCCTCGGTCTTGATGTTGTCTTCGTCCGCGCCCACTTCCAGCAACACCTTGCGCATCGCCTTGACCATCTGCTCGGGACCGGCCAGATAGTAGCGTGGCGCGGCGACATCGAGAACATGCCGGCGTACGGTATCGGCGTTCACAAAGCCCTCGGTGTCACTGTAGACCGGGACGAAATGGAAGTTTTTGTTGACCTCGGCAAAGTGCTGCAACTCGTCTGCATACGCCGCCTGTGCGGGCGTGCGATTGGAATAAATGAGCGTGATGTGGTGATGGGACTTGTCGTGGGTGGCTTGCGCAATGATGCTGCGCACGGGTGTGATGCCGATGCCGCCAATCAGGAATACCGCGGGGGTTTGCTCGTTTTTGTGCAGGATAAAGTCGCCCCACAAAGCCAGAAGCTTGACCATGGTGCCTTCCGACACCTCGGCTGCGGCCTGCTTGTAGCGGCTGGTTTTGCGCATTCTGGTGGCCATGCGCAGGGTATCCTCGTACGGTGCGCTGACGAATGAAAAACCGTGCTTGTTATTGCTGTCGTCCAGCCCTGTGGACGGGGGCAGCACCAAGTCGCCGTACTGGCCGGCGCGGTATTCGAATCCTTTGGGCTTTTCTATGGTGAATTCCATGGTGCCCTCGGCAACTTCCCTTTTTTGCAGCAATTTAACGTCGTAGCTGGTTGACATGTGAACACTCCTTTAAAAATCCCTATTGAACCGGGTGCGTCACATAGGCGCAGGTTGATTCGCTCAGCGGCCCGTAGGCTTCCTCTGCGGGAATCGTCGCGACGGCCTTGTGATAGTCCCATGTCCCTGTGCTCTCGGACGGCTTTTTGACCTGCAAAAGGGTCATGTCATTCATCATGCGGCCATCCTCGCGGATGACACCGTTCTGTACAAAAAAATCGTTGACCGGATGCGATTTCAGCCATGCCATCACGGTTTCAGACCGGTCAGTGCCTGTCTGCCTGACGGCATTCAAATAAGCCGCAGCAGCGGAATAATCCCCCGCCTGGCCGTAGGTTGGTATGCGGCCGATCTTCTTTTCATAACGTCTGGACCAGGCTTCCGATGCCTGGTTCTTGTTCCAATACCAGGGCACGCTGAAATACATGCCCTGGGTCAGCTCCAGACCCAGCGCATGGATATCCAAAAGCGTGCCGGTCAGTGCAACCGGGGTCATGGTCTGAGTCAGACCGAATTCGACGGCGGTTTTCAGCGAATTGATCAGGTCGCGCCCGGCATTGGCCAGCGCCAGAACCTTGGCCCCGGAGGCCTGGGCCTGCAGCATGAACGAAGAAAAATCGGGCACCCCCAGTGGTGTACGGACCGCACCCAGAACCTTGCCGCCGGAACGCTCGACCACCGCTGACGTGTCGCGCTCGAGTTCATGGCCAAAGGTGTAGTCTGTGGTGATAAAAAACCAGCTGGTGCCGCCCTGCCCCACCACGGCCGAACCTGTGCCGCGAGCCAGCCCGCTGGTGGAATAGGTGTATTGAATCGTGTACGGATTGCAATGCTCGTTGGTAAAGGCCGATGCGCCTGCCCCCGAGGTGATGAACAGGCGTTTTTTCTGGGCGGCGACCGCCGACATGGCCAGGCTGGCTGCCGAATTGGTACCGCCGATCAGCAGATCCAGTTTTTTGGTGTCGATCCAGTTGCGTGCCAGGGCCGACGACACATCGGCCTTGTTCTGGCTGTCGGCGACCAGCAGTTCGATTTTGTGGCCTGCGACCTCGCCCCCTGCGTCGGCGATCGCCATGCGGATGGCTTCGGCCCCGCCTGGGCCGTCGCCATCGGCATACACCCCAGACATATCGGTGATGAAGCCTATTCGAATAATGCCGTCCGAGACCCCGTCGGCCAGGGCCCCAGTCGCGGCCAGGGACAGCATCGCCCCGGCAGTCAGTTGCGTAATGTTGATCAAAAATGCTCCAGAATATCGATGCCTGTGCGGACAGCCTATGATCCGTATGACGGTCGGGCCCGCTTGGTCTAAATGATAGTACGCAGGGTCAGGGTACGACGCAGTATGCCTACCGGCACAAGGTGTATTTTTAGGCCGCAGTGCGGCTCAGCACCCACAGCATGGCGCTGATGGTCGCAAACGACGCCACAGTTGCCGCCAGCAGGGTCGCGGCGCACCATTCCTCCTGATCATATCGTTGGCCGAGGATCGGATAGATGCTGAGCATGGGGATGCAGGCGAGGATGAGTGCCCCCTGATACAGGATCGGATCCAGTGGCGGCAGCATCAGCAGGACCAGAAACACGGCCAGGGGATGCAGCAGCAGCTTGCCCATGCTGACCAGCACGATTTTGCCTGCGGCGCCGTTCAGCTTTAGCCCGACCAGGGACCCGCCCACGACAAACAGCGCCACGCCGCCCGAGGCCAGGGCGAACATATCGACGGTGTGCGCAAGCGCAGTCGGCAGTCGCAGACCCAGCATCGAGCATAGGAAGCCGGCGATGATCGCCAGGATCAGCGGGTTCTTCAGCAGTCCCCGACCGATGACGGCTACCCGCATGTACCAGGAACGGGGCGCTCCATCCCCTGCCCGCGCTTCCGCCAAGGCAAAGACAATGGGCAGGATCAAGAGGTTTTCGACCATCATCGACAGCGCGACGGCAACCGTGCCCTGCTCGCCCAGGAACTGAAGCACAACCGGAAATCCGATAAAGCCGCTGTTGGACAGCGACATCCCCAGGCCGACCATGGCGCTGGCCGGCAGGCTATGCTTCTTCAGAAAATAGGCGGTGCCCACGCCGACGCTCAGCGAGATCAAGGATCCCAAGCCGTAGCCAGTCAGGTAGGTCAAGTTCAGGATGTCGGAAAACGAGCGCTCGGACAGCGCCTTGAACAACAGGGCCGGCAACGCCACGGCCATTACGAAACGCCCCAGAATACGAACGTCCGCCCTCGAAAAAAAATTCAGGCGCACCGCCAGATA
Source organism: Alcaligenaceae bacterium (assembly GCA_030452305.1). Lineage (GTDB taxonomy): Bacteria > Pseudomonadota > Gammaproteobacteria > Burkholderiales > Burkholderiaceae_B > Castellaniella. The sequence continues at coordinate 6,818 of JAKDMO010000108.1, forward strand.
GCCCAGCGCAATAGCCGCGAACAAGGGGCTGGTGATGCCCAGAATCTCTAGCATGCCGGACTACTGTGGCAACATTGGAGCAGGGTGTGAAGCATGATGGGTACAGAGGTATCAAGGCAAGGTCGAAGCGGCGATTATAGCGTCCGAAATCTAGAAAATATCGCCGACATTCAGCATACTGAGCACGCCCAGCACGGCAAAGATCAATGCGGCGGCGCCATGGATCAGGCGCATGGAAACGCGCCGTGCGATTACATCGCCCAGGAACACCACCGGCGCATTGACCAGCATCATGCCCAGCGTGGTGCCGGCCACGACAGAAGCAATATCGTCGTAACGCGCCGCCAGTGCGATGGTGGCGATCTGGGTCTTGTCGCCCATCTCGGCCATGAAAAACATGATCAGCGTGGTCCCCAGAACACCAAATCGCTGCAGCGTGCCCGGTGTGTCGGCCAGCGAGTCGGGCACCAGCAACCAGACGGCCATGGCCAGGAACGAGATCCCCACCACCCACCTGAGGATATCCGGGCTGATCAGCCAGGCAAGACCTGCGCCTAAAACCCCTGCCAGAGCGTGATTCACCAGCGTAGCCAAGAGAATTCCGGTACAGATCAGCCAGGGGCGCCTGAAGCGTGCCGCAAGCACGATCGCCAGCAATTGGGTTTTGTCACCCATTTCGCCCAAGGCGACCACACCGGTCGAGACCAGAAAAGCATCCATATCATTATTTTTCGGGGCAGGACTGACTACAAAGCCTGCGGCCCCTTGCGGACAGGCATTGCAGTCAAAGGTCTTGCCAGGCGGATGCTGCGTGGGCCACGGCGCAAAGGCCAAGGATGTTGACACACGCCCTCGCAAAATACGAGGCGGCTACTCCCCAATGACGGGTAACGCGCCGAATTATAGTCGAAATGCACGCGATAAGCCCCTGTTTGCGGCACGGACTGAACTGCACGCGGGCGCCGCATGTCGTATGATGAACTTTTATCCTCGTTTCCCCCTTTCGTCCTATATGTCGCACACTAAAATCGTCGAATTCGAGCGGCCCGACATGGCTGCGGGCACCAGCGTGGTTGCCGAAGCCTGGGCCCGCGTCAATCCGCCCACGTCCCCTACCGAGCGCGAGTTTCAAAAGGACCGGATCCGTGCCCTGCTGCGCGAGCGCGATGCCGTGATCGTGGCCCACTATTATGTTGATTCCGACATCCAGGACCTGGCCGAGGAAACCGGAGGGTGCGTGTCAGACTCGCTGGAAATGGCACGCTTCGGGCGTGATCATCCAGCCCAGACCCTGGTCGTGTCCGGCGTGCGCTTCATGGGTGAAACCGCAAAAATCCTCAGCCCCGACAAGCGCATCCTCATGCCCGATCTGGATGCGACCTGTTCGCTGGATCTGGGCTGCGACCCGGTCATGTTCAGCAAATTCTGCGACGAACACCCTGACCGCACAGTGGTGGTCTACGCCAACACCAGTGCGGCAGTGAAGGCACGCGCCGACTGGATGGTGACCTCGTCGATCGGGCTGGATATCGTGGCCGCCCTGCACGCCGAAGGCAAGAAAATCCTCTGGGCGCCCGACAAGCACCTGGGTGGATATATCCAGGCGCAGACCGGCGCCGACATGATTCTGTGGCAGGGTTCCTGTCTGGTGCACGATGAATTCAAGGGCATCGAGCTCGATCTGATGCGCAAGGACTACCCGGATGCCCTGATACTGGTGCACCCCGAATCGCCTGCGTCTGTCGTTGCACAGGCCGATGTCGTCGGATCGACTTCCCGCCTGCTGGCCGCAGTCAGGGAATCCGACGCCCAGACCTTCATCGTGGCCACCGACCAGGGCCTGCTGCACAAGATGCGCCAGGCGGCCCCCGATCGCACCTTTGTCGCCGCACCGACCGCCGGCGATAGTGCGACCTGCAAAAGCTGTGCCCAATGCCCGTGGATGGCGATGAATTCCCTGAAGGGGCTGGCCGATTCCCTGGAATTCGGCCGCAACGAAGTACACCTCGACCCAGCGCTTGGCCAAAAGGCGAAAATCTGCATCGACCGCATGCTGGATTTCGCCGCCGCCAAAAACAAGAACGTGCGCCCCGGCCCGGACCTGGCCAATGAGCAGGCCCTGTTCTCGGGGGTTGGCCCCGCATGAACTCGCCCACCTCTACACTACGCAACCCCCA
>JAKDMO010000109.1 GCA_030452305.1 Alcaligenaceae bacterium
TCATCCATGAAAACATACCCTATCATCGAAAACGTCATCGGCACGACGCCTCTGGTGCAGTTGCAACGCATCCCGGGCGAGGCCGGCGCGGCGCGTGGCAATGTCATCCTTGCCAAGCTCGAAGGCAATAACCCGGCAGGCTCGGTCAAGGACCGGGCCGCCACCTATATGCTTCGCGGCGCCGAGCAGCGCGGCAGGATCAAGCCGGGTGATACGCTGATCGAGGCCACCAGCGGCAATACCGGCATTGCGCTGGCCATGGCGGCCGCCATACGTGGCTACAAAATGATCCTGATCATGCCCGACAATTCCTCAAAGGAACGTTGCGCGGCCATGACTGCCTACGGCGCCGAACTTATCCTGACGCCGTCACAGGACGGCGGCATGGAGTATGCGCGCGACCTGGCCCTACAGATGCAGGACGAGGGCAAGGGCACGGTCCTGGATCAGTTTTCGAATCCCGACAATCCGCTGGCGCACTTCGAAACCACAGGGCCCGAAATCTGGTCGCAGACTGACGGGCGGATCACGCATTTTGTCAGTGCCATGGGTACGACGGGCACCATCATGGGTGTGAGTGCCTATCTGCATCAGCGCAATCCGGATATCCGTGTGGTCGGTGCGCAGCCGGCCGAAGGGGCGCATATTCCCGGGATCCGCAAATGGCCCGAGGCCTATCAGCCCAGCATCTACGATGCGGTAAAGGTCGATGCGTTTGAACTGATCTCGCAGGATGATGCCGAGGGCATGGCCCGTCGCTTGGCCGCCGAGGAAGGCATTTTTGGCGGGATTTCTTCGGCCGGGGCCGCTACGGCGGCCATGCGCGTTGCCGCGACGGTACGCGATGCCACGATTGTGTTCATCGTATGTGATCGGGGCGATCGCTATTTGTCCTCGGGCGTATTCGGCTAATCGACGATCCGGTTGGGGTCGCCATAGCCGACGCGGTCGGCCAGCTCGTGCGCCAGGTCAGTCACCGATGTGGCATAGAAATAGCTGCGGTTGTAGTGTGTGATCGCGAAAAAATTTGGTGTGGCAGTTCGGTATTCGGTCTGCTTGCGGGGCTCGTCGGGCAGATCAATCACACCCAATGGGTGGTGCTGCCATGCGTCACCCGAATGAGCATTGGGGATCAGACGGGCACCTGCGGCCTGCAGGGTCTGCCAGCTCAGGTCGGGGGTCAGGCCCCCATGCACTAGGTCTGACGGGTCCGGCGGCAGCCGGACCGGTGCAAAAACCGGCAGCCCTGGTGTCCAGCCATGCATTCGCAAAAATCGCGCGACCGAAGCCAGGGCATCGGGAATGCTGGTCGCTACATCGATGCGCCCATCCGCATCGCCGTCGGCTGAGTATTTGGCGAGGCTGCCCGGCATGAATTGCGGCAAGCCTATGGCGCCCGCAAACGAGCCCTCGACGGAATAGGCATCCAGCCGGCCTTCATGATCTAGATCGATCAGGTCGGCCAGTTGCTCTCGAAACATTTTTTGGCGTTCGGGGCGGTCGGGGTCCGGGTAGCGAAAACCCAGGGTGGCCAGGGTATCCAGGACGCGGAAATTTCCGGTGTAGCGGCCATAAACCGTTTCGATGCCGATGATCGCCACAATGATCGATGGTGGAACGCCGTAGGTCTGGCTCGCACGGGTCAACGCATCGCGATGCTCATTCCAGAATGCGACGCCCGCCCGGATGCGTATGGGATCCACATGTCGGGTTCGGTAGGCGATCCAACTGCGCCGGCCGTGCTTGGTCGATGGGGTCATCAGGCGCAGTGCCGTCGTGTTCAGCCTGGCCGCCGACAGCAGAGCCTGGACCTGATTCAGGGGAATGTTCAGGTTTTCAGACGTCTCTATGGCGAAGGCCTGGAATTCCGGCAGCAAATAACCCTTGGCATCCAGGAATGAACCGGGTTCTACGGGCCGGGCGGGCGGCGTTTCGTGGCCGGGTTCAGAGGCTGGATTTTGTATGGTGGGTGTGCTTTGCCCGCCCTGCGGGCCGGCTTGGCCGGTCGAGCAACCGGACAATAAAAAGAGCGAAAAGCAGGCGGCTTGCAAAATATAGACAGGTCTGAACATAATCATCCTATGGAGACACTCTATATTACTCATCAGGCTTGCAGCCTGCATGAGATGGGCGACTGGCATCCCGAATGCCCCGAGCGGCTTGATGCAATTGGTGACCAATTGTTGTCCAGCGGCATCATGGATTTCCTGGTTCAGCGCCAGGCGCGCGAGGCTTTGCCAGAGGACGTGCAGCGGGTGCATTCAGCCGCTTATGTGGACGAGCTGCGCGGGCACGCGCCGCAGCAGGGGTATTTCCCCATCGATTCCGATACGCTCATGAACTCCGCCACCCTGGATGCCGCGTGGCGGGCGGCCGGCGCCGGTCTGACTGCGCTGGATGCGCTGATGGCGGGCGAGGCGCGAACCGCCTTTTGCGCTGTCAGACCGCCCGGCCACCATGCACGCCCCAGCCTGGCGATGGGCTTTTGTTTTTTCAACAACATCGCGGTGACGGCTGCCTACGCATTCGAACGCTACGGTCTGTCGCGCGTGGCGATCGTCGACTTCGATGTACACCATGGCAATGGCACCGAAGAGGCGTTCGCGCATGACGAGCGCATCCTGATGTGCAGTGTCTACCAGCATCCCTTTTTTCCCGATCTGCATGCTCCGGACCCAGGCCCCGGCATGGTGAATATCCCCATGGCGGCCTATACCGATGGGCAGGCTTATCGGCAGGTGGTTGCCGAGCATTGGTTGCCGGCTCTGCGCGCGTTTCGCCCGGAACTGGTGCTGGTGTCGGCCGGTTTCGATGGGCATCGCGAAGACGATATGGGGCAGTTCAAACTGGTGGAATCGGATTACCAGTGGATCACGCAGCAGCTCGTGGACATTGCAAACGAACATGCCGGCGGGCGGATCATCAGTCTGCTTGAAGGGGGATACAACCTGTCTGCCCTGGGGCGCAGCGCAGTCGCGCATATCCGGGCGCTTTCGGGGCTGTGAGGCGAGGTCGGTGCCTATAAAATGCTGCAATGCAATGAACTGTGTTTCAATAAGGGTTTCCCTGTCTTTTGTGCAGGGGCACCGAACAGCAAAAAACGGCGTGGCGTGTGTCGCGTGAACAGATTGTCAATTCTTTTGGAGAGTGCTCGATGAAGGTACTGGTACCTGTCAAGCGTGTCGTTGACTACAACGTCAAGGTACGCGTGAAGTCGGATCAATCCGGCGTGGATATATCGAATGTCAAAATGTCCATGAATCCTTTCGACGAAATCGCGATTGAGGAAGCCACGCGACTGAAGGAAAAGGGCGTGGTGACAGAGGTCGTGGCCGTATCCTGCGGGGTGGCCCAGTGCCAGGAGACCCTGCGCACCGCCATGGCGATCGGTGCCGATCGCGGGGCGCTGGTCCAGACCGATGTCGAACTGCAGCCCCTGGCGGTGGCCAAGCTGCTGAAGGCCCTGGTCGACAAGGAACAGCCTCAGTTGGTGATTCTAGGTAAGCAGGCGATCGACGACGACGCCAACCAGACCGGCCAGATGCTGGCTGCACTGCTGGACTGGCCGCAGGCGACTTACGCCAGCAAGGTCGAACTCGAGGGCGAGCAGGTGAAGGTCACCCGTGAAGTCGATGGCGGGCTCGAAACCCTGTCTCTGAAGTTGCCTGCGATCATCACCACCGATCTGCGCCTGAACGAGCCGCGTTACGTGACGCTGCCCAACATCATGAAGGCCAAGAAAAAAACCCTGGATACCTTCACCCCGGATGATCTGGGTGTGGACGTCGCTCCGCGACTGAAGACCTTGAAAGTCACCGAGCCGGCAGCCCGTTCAGCGGGCGTCACGGTGCCTGATGTCGCGGCACTGGTCGATAAACTCAAGAACGAAGCGAAGGTGATCTAAATGAGTATTCTAGTCATTGCGGAACACGATAACGCACAGTTGAATGTGGCCACTCTCAATACCCTGGCTGCTGCGGAAAAGCTTGGCACGGACGTGCATGTCCTGGTTGCCGGATCCGGTGCGCAGGCGGTGGCCGATCAGGCCGCCAAGGCGCAGGGTGTGGCCAAGGTCTTGCTGGCCGATGGGCCGTCCCTGGCGGATGGCCTGGCCGAGAACGTCGCGGCCCAGGTACTGGCCATTGCCGGCGGCTACAGCCATATCCTGTTTCCGGCAACAGCGGCAGGTAAAAACGTTGCGCCGCGTGTGGCGGCCGTACTGGACGTGGCTCAGATTTCCGACATCCAGTCGGTCGAGTCCGAAGACACCTTCGTTCGGCCCATCTATGCCGGCAATGCCCTGGCAACTGTGCAAAGCGCCGATGCGACCAAGGTGATCACTGTGCGCACCACGGCGTTTGACGCGGTCGCGGCGGAAGGCGGTTCGGCAACGGTCGAATCCATAGCTGCGGTGGCCGATACGGGCAAATCGTCGTTCCTGGGCCGTGAGGTCGCCAAGAGCGACCGTCCTGATCTGGCTTCGGCCTCGGTCGTGGTGTCGGGCGGGCGCGGCCTGGGCAGCGCGGAAAACTTCAAGCTTCTGGAGGCCTTGGCCGACAAGCTGGGCGCTGCCCTGGGGGCCTCACGCGCAGCCGTGGATGCCGGGTACGCACCCAACGATTGGCAGGTGGGTCAGACCGGCAAGATCGTCGCCCCGCAGCTGTATGTCGCTATCGGCATTTCGGGTGCCATACAGCATTTGGCCGGCATGAAGGACTCCAAAGTCATCGTCGCCATCAACAAAGACGCCGAGGCGCCGATCTTTGGCGTGGCCGATTACGGCCTGGTGGCGGATCTGTTCGAAGCCGTTCCGGAACTAACCACCGCGCTTTGATTAATACAGTATCCGGCAGCCTGGCCAGGATTTGTCCTGGACCAGCTGCTTGATCAGACCTGTGACCAGAGCCACGACTTTATCGACTGCCGGGTTTTCCGGTGCACCGATGCTGGAACAGAGGCAGATTTCGCGCGAAAGCCCGATGTCCAGCGAGTGGGGCTGGATAATTCCGCTGAGGATTTCCGGGTGTGCCGAAGAATACGGCAGAATCGTGGCGGCCAGGCCCTCACGTACCGCTGGAATGAGGATGGCCGAGGTGCTGGCCTCGGCAAACAGAGTGTAGGTCAGGCGTGCCGACAGGAACGCGTGGTCCACCCGCGCCCTCAACTGATTTGGAAGGCTGGGCAGGATCAGGGGCAGGTCGGCGATTTGCGCGATCGTCACGCTGCTTCGCGCAAGCTTTGCGCTGGGGTGGGTCAGCAGGTACAGGTCTTCGACCAGCAGCGGCGTGATTTCCAAACCCGTTATGGCCTGCTGGTCGGGCGATAGAGAAAAATCCACTCGGCCCTGCTGCACGACTTTTGTCAGATCGGCGCTGGGGATATCCACGATTTCAAGCACGATTCCGGGCGCTTCCTGCTTGACCAATTTCATCAGTGGCAGTGCGATCATTCTGGCTGTGCTTGAGGCCAGGCCGATCGACACACCGCCCGAGATCTGACTGTCGTTTCGGGCCAGCAGGCTGCGGGTCGTATCCACCTGCCGCAGTATGGTCTGGGCATGGCGATAGAGCAGGGTGCCTTCGTGCGTGGGCTGCACCCCCCGCGCACCCCGAATCAGCAACTTTACACTGAGGTCGTCTTCGAGCAAGGCGATTTGCTGGCTGAGGGCGGGCTGGGCGACATGCAGGCTCTCTGCCGCCCGGGTCATGTTCTGAGTCTCGAATACCCGTACGTAATATTGCAGCTGCTTCAGGTTCATGGCTGGCTTGGTGATGAGTGGGGCTGCGACAGATGCTATGAAATAAGTATATCTTATTGCTTGATCGCAAAATAGTATTTTTCCTTGGGTCTCCTCTTGCCTAGAATGAAAAAAACACGGAGGAGTACATACCCATGAGCCTGCCCTTAGCTGGACTGAAAGTCCTGGACCTTACCCGTGCGCTGTCGGGTCCCTTCAGCACGATGATACTTGGTGACTTGGGGGCGGAAGTCATCAAGATCGAGCCCACGCCCAATGGCGATATGGTGCGGCAGTGGGGCCCTTTCGACAGCGATATAAGCGTTTATTATCTTAGTGCCAACCGGAATAAGAAGGGGGTGGGAATCGATTTCCGCAACCCCGAAGGGCTGGCCCTGATTCGGCGGATGGCGCTGAAATCCGACATCGTCGTGGAAAATTTCAAGGTCGGCACCATGGAGAACATGGGGCTGGGCTACGAGGACCTTGCCCGTGAAAAGGCCGACCTCATCATGGCCTCGATCTCCGGGTTCGGCCGCAAGGGCCCTGCAAAGTCATGGGCGGGCTTCGACCAGATCGCCCAGGGGTATTCCGGTTTCATGAGCCTCTCCGGCACGGTGGAATCCGGGCCGACCCGGGTCGGCACGGCAATCGGGGACCTGACCGCAGGCATGTGGGTCGTCATCGGCATCATTTCGGCCGTAGTCGAACGCCAGCGCACCGGTCGCGGACAGCACGTGGATACATCCCTGCTGGCGGGCCTGATGGGCCTGCTCAGCGTCCAGGGCCAGCGTTACCTCAGTGTGGGCGAGGTGCCCCAGCCTTGCGGCAATGTGCACCCGGTCATTGCACCCTATGGCACATTTGAAACCGCGGACGGCCCCCTGAATCTGGCCCCCGCCACGCAGGCGATGTGGAGCAAACTCTGCACGATTCTGGAACTTGACGAACTGACTACCGATCCCCGTTTCCTGACCAACGCCGATCGCATGCAGAACCGGCACGACCTGAAGGACCTGCTGGAAGTCAGTCTGAAGCGCAAGACGCGGATGGAATGGACGCCGCTGATGATTGAAAACGGAATCCCCGCCGGCCCCATCAACTCACTGGATGATGTGTTCAACGATCCGCAGGTCCAGGCCTGTGACATCGTCCAGAGCGTCGCCCACCCCACAGTGGGTGAAATCAGGCAAGTCGGGTTGCCGGTCAATTTCTCGAATATGGAGGGGGCGCACACAGTTCGTACGGCACCGCCATTGTTTGGCGAGCATACCGTTCAGGTGCTGCAGCAATACGGGCTTGGCGGAGATGAAATCGATCATCTGTTGAAAGATCATGTGGTCGTTCAACAAGTGGACTCATAGCAGTCGTTAGCTGTTCAAACTGAAGTACATGCACCCAAGGCCGCATGGAAGCGGGTGCCAATCCTGGAGGAGACAATCATGAAACTGAAAACCCTATTGGTGGTGTCCCTGTGCGCACTGGCCTTTACCGCCCAGGCGAAAACTCTGAAGTTGACGCATCAATGGCCTCAAGGGGATGGTCGCGACGCCGGTGCGCGTCAGTTTGTCCAGGAAGTTCAAAAGCAGGATCCATCCTTGAAATTCCGTATCTATCCGGGCGCTTCCTTGATCAGCAACCCGCTCAAGCAAATTGATGCATTGGCAGATGGATCTATTGATTTGTCGATCTTCCCGCTCATCTACGCGGTGGGCAAGGCACCTGAGTTTTCGATCACGATTCTTCCCGGGGCCATCAGCAGTGTTCAGGATGCGATGCGTTTCAAGGGCACGGACTACGAAAAGCGCCTGCAGGAAGTTGCGCAGAAGCAAGGATTTCATATTCTGACCTGGTGGTGGACCGAGGGAGGGATCGCCGACAAAGTGCGTCCGATCACCACGCCGGACAGTGTCAAAGGCCTGAAATTTCGCGGGGCTGACCGCACGATCGACACCATGCTGAAGGCCGCTGGTGCCTCGGTTTTTGCCATGCCCTCGACGGAACTCTATAACGCAATGCAGACCGGGGTACTGGACGGTTTGATGACATCTTATGAAACCTTCATGAGCATGCGTTTGTATGAGCAGACAAAATACGCCACTTTGGGTGGGGATTACACCATTTTTGTGGTGTTTCAACCGCTCGTAATCTCTACCAAGGCTTGGGACGCTCTCAGCGATGAGCAGAAGAAAATCTTCGAAAAGGCGGCTGATGCAACCTTGCCGTCTTTCAACAAGGAACAGGCGCGGATCAAAGACGAAGCCGTTGAAAAATTCAAGGCGGCCGGAGTCCAAGTCCATGCCATGAGCAAGGATGACTACACTGCTTGGTTGAATCTGGCTCATAAAACTGCGTGGCCGGAATACGCGGCGATCAGTCCAGCCGCCAAGGGCCTGCTCGATTCGGTCGAGGCCATGGCGAAATAACAGGTATCCTCCGCCCCCAACGCGACATGGAGAACCCTGTGCGCACCTTAGAAAACTACATGGCCAAGGTCAATGTGGCCTTGGCCGTCGTGGCAGCCGTCTTACTGATTGCGGCGACGATCATCATTACCTGGATGGTGTTCAAACGTGGCATTGGCCTGCAAAGTTCGTGGGAACTGGAAATCGCGATTGAACTCATGATCAGCGCGACCTTCCTTGCTTCCCCCTATACGTTGATCACGGGCGGCCATGTCAAGATGGATCTATTGGACAATCTGCTGTCCGGGTCGGCGGCGTATTGGATGGCTTTGCTGCCCAAGGTCCTGGCCTGTGCAGTGTGCTTTTATCTAGGCTGTGCAGGTCTGGAGATGGCCATTCATGCTTATGTCACTGGCGAGCGTGCCTTGGGTGTTTGGCAACCGCTGGTGTGGCCCAAATATTCGACAGTGGCCATAGGCATGTTGCTGACTGCTTTCCAATATGTTCTGGATATTCTGCACAGCATTCGCGGGCACGGGCGGGAGATCGAAAATGTCTGAACTACACATTGGCTTTCTGCTGTTTGTAGCTACGTTTCTGGTTCTGTTTTCAGGCATTCCCATTGGTTTTGGGTTGGTCTTGATCTCTATCGCCTTCCTGGTGATGTTTGGAGACGGGGGTGCTCTGGCCACCGTCTCCAGTGTCTTTGTCGGCGAGCTCTCCAGTTTTGCTCTATTGACTATCCCCTTGTTTGTGCTGTTGGGCTGCACGATCGGGGCTTCACGTGCCGGAAAGGATCTTTATGAAGCCCTGCACCGTTGGTTATTCA
>JAKDMO010000110.1 GCA_030452305.1 Alcaligenaceae bacterium
CCCGTCCAAGGCCCCATGCCCAGAGCCCCCGCCCGTGCTGCACAGGCCCTTGCCCCGGCCGCAACCAAGCCGATCGCCGGCATCGTCCTGGTGGTTCTGTCGTCCTGGGCATTGTCCACACTGGACACCAGCGCCAAATGGATCATGACGGCGGGCGCGCCCATTTTGCTCCTGGGCTGGGTGCGTTTTTTCGGGCATACCGTACTGGTGCTGGCCTTGATGGGCCCGTCGCGGATCAAACGCGTGCTGCGCCCCAAGCGCCCCGGCGCGCAGCTGCTGCGCGGTATCGTGATGGTCAGCGCAACCTTCACTTTCTTTACCACTTTGCAATCGCTGCCTCAGGCCGAGGCCACATCCATCAATTTCCTGGCACCGCTGCTGACCCTGGCCGCCGCCCCATGGGTATTGCACGAGCCCGCACGCCTGTCGCGCTGGGTCGCCGCACTGGTGGGCTTTGCCGGTGTGCTGGTGATCATCCGCCCGGGCAGTGGCCTGGACCCGGTCGGTACGGCATTCGGCCTGCTGACAGCGGTCCTGTTCGCCACGCAATACATCTGCACACGGCGGGTCGCGATCGACGACCCGATGATCACCATGATCTGGAGTGGCGGAATCGGCACGATTATCCTGACGCTGGGCCTGCCCTTCATCCTGGCTCAGGCGTGGCCCATCCTGGGCGAATTCGGCGTTTTGGAATGGGCGGTGCTGCTGGGCACCGGGTTCTGGGGTGCGCTGGGCCACCTGCTGCAGATCCAGGCCTATCGCGCGGCGCCCGCATCGCTGCTGGCGCCCTTCATCTACCTGCAGATCGTGGCCGCCGCCGTCCTGGGTTGGCTGGTATGGGGCCATTTCCCCGATACCCTGACCTGGCTGGGTATCGCCATTGTCTGCGGCAGCGGCATCGGGGTCGGCCTACTGGAATGGCGCGGCGTCAGGCGTCGCCCCAAACTTCCTGTGCCGTCTCGACCACCAGCCTGAGCTTGTTGCGCTGGTCCTCGACGGCGATGTTATTGCCGTGCACCGTGCTCGAGAACCCGCACTGCGGCGACAGCGCCAGCTGATCCAGCGACGTGTGCTTCGCAGCCTCGTCGATACGACGCTTCAGGTCGTCCTTGGATTCCATGGCGCCGACCTTGGTTGTCACCAGGCCCAGCACCGCGATCTTGCCCTTGGGCAGAAAGCGCAAGGGGCGGAAATCTCCGCTACGATCGTCGTCGTATTCCATGAAATAGGCATCCAGGTGCATTTCCGACAGCAGCGCCTCGGCGACTGGCTCGTAATTTCCGGCAGCGGCGTGCGTGCTCTTGAAATTTCCCCGGCACAGGTGCATCGCCAGCACCATGCCCTCGGGCTTGTGGGCGACCACTTTGTTGATAAAGCTCGCATAGCGATGTGGCAACTCGTTGGGATCGTCACCGCGCTCGCGTGCCGACTCACGCATGTGTTCGTCGCACAGATACGCCATATTCGTATCATCCAGCTGCACATAGCGGCAGCCCGCCTCATACAGGCTTTTGAGTTCCTGCCCGTACGCGCGCGCCACATCGTCATAGAACGTCGGATCCAGTTCCGGATACGCCTGGGCATCGATCCCCGCACGCCCACCACGGAAATGCAGCATCGTGGGCGATGGAATCGTGACCTTGGCGATGTGCCCCTCTGACAACTGGCTGCTCAGATACTCATAATCGGCGCGCTGTATGTCGCGCGCGTGGCGCACCTTGCCCGTCACGCGGATCGGCTGCGGTGCCAGGTGCTCGTGCCCGTGTTCATCGGTGACCACCACCGGATCATCGGCCGACACGCCATCGAGTTGGCGCAGGAAATCCAGGTGAAAGAACGTACGGCGAAACTCGCCGTCGGTGACTGACTTCAGGCCGATATCCTCTTGAAAACGCACGATCTCGGTGATCGCCTTGTCTTCAACAGCGCGCAACTGCTCTGCGGTGATCTCGCCCTTTTGGCGCTGCGCACGCGCTTCGAGCAGATAGCGCGGACGCAGGAAACTGCCGACGTGATCGGCCCGGAAAGGGGGGATGCTGCGCTGGGACATGACGAACTCCAAAAAATTAGATCCAACTGGAATTCTGCGATAAAGACCGCCGCATGGCAAGCAGGCGTGGTTTGCTTAGTTGTGCGCCAACCCTCAGGCCGGGGCGGTGCGCTGACGCCGGATCAGGAACACCGCAGGTGCCGCAATCAGACAGGCCAGGCCGGCCGCGTACAGCGCCGGTGTATAGGTCAGCATCAGTGTGCGCGTCAGGCCCGCGCCGTAGGCGGCAACCGCGCTGCCGATCTGATGCCCGGCAAAAATCCAGCCAAACACCATCCCCGCCTGCACCGTTCCGAACCTCGCTGTCGTCAGCTTCACCGTAGGCGGCACCGTGGCAATCCAGTCCAGCCCGTAGAACACCGCAAAGAGCGATAGCCCATACAGGGTGAACTCGGAATGCGGCAGCCATAGCAGCGACAGACCGCGCAGCCCGTAATACCAGAACAGCAGCTTGCGATTATCGTAGCGATCGGACAGCCAGCCCGACAAAATGGTGCCCGCCAGATCGAACGCCCCCATCATGGCCAGCACCGAGGCCGCAGGGATCGGCGACAAGCCAAAATCCCCGCACAGGGAAATGAAATGCGTCTGGATCAGGCCGCTGGTACTCAGGCCGCACACGAAAAAGGTCCCGAAAAGCACCCAGAATGTGCCGCTGCGCGAGACATCGCGCAAGACCAGCAAGGGGCTTAAAAAGCTGGGGCGGCCCACGCTTTTCGGCACCGCCGCAGGCGCAGCGCGCAGCGCACCCGGCGATTCGCCATATACCGCCAGCCCCACGTCGGCCGGATGATCACGCAAAAACAGCCAGGCCAGGCCCCCCACCACCAGGCAGACCGCCGCCACGGGCACGACCGACAAGCGCCAGCCCACCACCTCGATCAGCCACGCCGCCATCGGCAGGAATACCAATTGCCCCGTTGCCGTACTGGCCGCCAGCAGCCCCAACACCAGACCGCGCCGCTTGTCGAACCAGCGATTCACCACAATGGCGCCCAGCACCAGGGCCGTCAGCCCCGTACCCAGGCCCAGCAACAGCCCCCACAGGACAACCAGGTGCCACAGCTGTGTCATCCTCACGGCCAGCACCAGCCCGGCCGCCACGAACACCAGGGCAATACTGACAATACGCCGCAGCCCATAGCGCTCGATCAGCACCGCCGCAAACGGCCCCATCAGGCCATACAGCAGAAACCGGATCGCCAGGGCCGAGGACACCTCATCAATGCTCCAACCGAACTCATCGCCCAGCGGACGGATCAGCGCACCAGGTAGGCCCAGGGCCGCCGATGAAGACAGCATCGTCAGGAAAATGATCGCCGCAACGACCCAGGAATAATGGATTCCCCTGCGCTCCAGCCAGTCCGACATGGACTGGGCGCATGACACCGCTGGCATGAAATTCTCTGCTTATGCTTAAAGTAAAGAGCGCATGATACAACGCCCTGAAGACCTGCGCGCCAGGCGCTGCAATCGGAACAATGCCCGCGTCCATAAAGAAAGGCGAGGGTGTACACCCTCGCCCTCGCACCAATCAGACAATGATCGGCACCCCATCAACACACGACGATCAGGCCACCGTCAGCGTCACATCGATATTGCCACGCGTCGCATTCGAATACGGGCACACGACATGCGCCTTTTGGACCAGGCCTTCCAGCACCGCGCGATCCACGCCCGGCGCTGAAATTTTCAATTCCGCACGAATACCGAAACCCGTGGGAATGGGGCCGATACCCACACTACCGGTAATCGTCGTATCCGCCGGCAGCGACACATTTTCCTTACCGGCGACCAGCTTCAACGCACCCAGAAAGCACGCCGAATAGCCCGCAGCGAACAATTGTTCGGGGTTCGTGCCCGCACCGCCGTCGCCACCCAGTTCCTTGGGCGTGGAAAGCGTGATGTCCAGGCGGCCATCAGAAGACTTGGCGCTGCCTTCGCGGCCACCCGTAGCGGTCGCGTGGGCGGTATACAGAACATTTTCAACTGTCATGCGATTCTCCAATTTCAACGAAAACTGTCCCAGATTAGCAGCTAAACGGCTATTTCGCCCTATCGTCCATGGCATCGACCTGGGCTTCCGGCCTGGCCGCCTGGAACGCCGGCAGGGTGTTGCAGAGCTCAGTAATGCGGGCGATCGTGGGCCATGGTGACAGGTCAATCTCGTAACGCCGGGCGTTGTAGACCTGTGGAATCAGGCAGCAATCCGCCAGACCGGGCGTATCCCCATAGCAATACAGGCCGGTGGCCGGCGATTGCAGACTGGTTTCCAGCGCATCGAAGCCCAGGGCCACCCAATGTCGGTACCAGGTATCCCGGACATCCTTTTCAAGCTGCATTTCGCGCGACAGCCATCGCAGCACCCGCAGATTGTTCAGCGGATGTATTTCGCAGGCAACCTGCAAAGCGAGAGCTCGCACGCGGGCGCGGGCCAGCGGGTCCTCGGGCAAGAGCGGCCGCGCGCCATGTACTTCGTCCAAATACTCAATGATCGCCAGCGACTGCGTCAGTACGGCATGATCGTCCACCAGTGCCGGCACAAGGCCTTCAGGATTGACGCGCCGGTATTCAGCCGAGTGCTGCTCGCCGCCATGCCTCAGCAAATGCACCGGGATCACCTTGAAATCCAGGCCCTTGAGGCCCAGCGCAATACGCACGCGGTAGGCGGCTGAACTACGAAAGTAGGAATACAGTTCATACATCGCTTTCAGGTCTCCTCGCATCCAGTTATCATTCAGGCAGCTATTTTCCCGTCGGTTCATAGGATTATCAGATGGATGTGACATTACGCCAGCTACGCGCCTTTGTCGCCGTCGCCAGGACCGGCAGCTTTACGCGGGCGGCAGAGTCGCTGCACATTACGCAGTCGGCACTTAGCGGGCTGATCAAGGAACTGGAAAGCCAGGTCGGGGTCCGGCTGGTGGATCGCAACACACGACGCATCCGCCTGTCGGAGGCCGGTGAGGAATTCCACGCCGTTGCGACCCGCCTGCTGCGTGATCTGGATGGCGCCCTGGAAGACATCGACAAGCTGAGACGGCTGCGTCGCGGCATCGTGCGCATCGCCGCACCGCAGCTGATGTCGAGCACCTTGATTCCGGAAGTGATCGCCGGCTTTCAAAAGATCCATCCGGACATCCGGGTCCGACTCGTCGACTGCGGGGTTGAAGACACGATTATGCAGGCCCTGCACGGCGAGGTGGACCTCAGTATCGGACCATACCGGGAAGGCCTGAACGACTTGACGGCTGATCCCTTGTTCGACCTGCCGTTCATGGCCGTTTTTCCGGCCGGGCATTCGCTGGAATCCGCAGAGCAAACGACCTGGGCGGACCTGGTACACCACCCTCTGATCGCCTTGCAGGGCCAGTTCACAGAGCAACTCGTGACGGATCTGCATGGCAAAGTCTCGATGACGGCGATGCGCCCACGGCACGAAGTCGCATTCATGAGCACTGCGCTCAGCATGGTCAACACCGGCCTCGGCGTGACCACCTGCCTGCCCTATGCCCAAACGCTGGTGGATCTGTATGGCTTGCGCATGCGCCGCTTGCGTGATCCCGAGGTCCGCCGCCAATTCTTTGTCTACAGCCATCGACATGCCAGCCTGTCTCCGGCAGCCGAGGCCTTTGTCAGCTACTTGCACGAGCATATCGGCCGCCAGGAATGGGGGGCGCGTGGACAAAAGGCGTGACGCATCGGGATATCAGGCCCCTGAGCCGCCCAGGGATTTCCCGCCATCCACGAACAGCACCTGCCCCGTGATAAAGGACATGCCGGGCGCCGCCAGAAAGGACACGGCATTGGCGATGTCTTCCGGCGTACCGGCCTGGCCGGTGGGCTGCAAGGCCAGCTGTGCCGCAAGCCGCTCGGGGGTCAAGGCGCGCAGCATGGGCGTATCGATGAGCCCGGGGGCAATGGCATTGACCAGAATGCCCTTGGGCGCCAGCTCCATGGCGCTGGCGCGCGTGTAGCCGACCAAGGCCGCCTTGGATGCAACATAGTGCGCGTGATGGCGGGCACCCAGGTAGGCGCGCGACGCGATATTCACAACCTTGGCGCCGGCGCTCATCCGCGCAGCCGCACGCTGCGTCAACGACGCGGCGGCAATCAGATTGAGCTCATACGTGCGACGGAAATCGTCCTGTGTCAGGTCGAAAAACCCGCGCTCGTCGAACAGGCCGGCGCTATTGACCAGGGCAGACAGTGCGGGCAGCCCATCAATCAGCTCTGCGATGGCGGCCTCCTTGGTCAGATCCACGACACGTGTCTGAATATCCAGCCCTTCTTTCTTTAGCTGATCCCCCAGTTCACGCAATGGGTCTTCCGCCCGGTCCACCGCCACCACAGAAAATCCGTCCTGGGCCAAGCGCTGGACGATCACCCGCCCCATACCTCCGGCGGCGCCGGTCACCAATGCCACTGCATTCATGTCTGTTTCCCTTTTTCAAGCTGATAAAAATCCACCGTCTACCGGCAGGATCACACCCGTCACATACGTGGCCAGTGAAGACGCCAGAAAGACGATAGGGCCCACGATCTCTTCAGGCTCACCGCCCCGCCCCATGGGCGCGCGCTTCATGAACCAGTCGGTACCGCCCGGAGTGTCCAGTTGGGGCTTGACCATTTCGGTCAGCATAAACCCGGGTGCGACGGCATTGACCCGAACCCCATGAGGTGCCAGATCACGCGCCAGCGCCTGGGTCAGAGAGCGAACCGCCCCCTTTGAAGCGATATAAGCGGCCGTGGACGGGCCACTGGCAAAGGCGACAATCGAAGACAGGCTGATGATGCTGCCACGCGTCTTTTTTAGCTGCTCGACAAATGCATGAGTGACATTGAAGACACCTTCCAGGTTGACCGAGATCACGCGGTCCCAGACTTCACATGATTGCGGCTCGTCAAAGCGCGAGCGGCCTGAGATCCCTGCGTTATTCACCAGGACATCGATAGGGCCGATACGGCTCTCGATCTCGTCCGCCCAGGATTGCACCGCCGCCCGGTCGGTGACATCGATTGACTCACTCCAGGCTGTCCCGCCTTCGTCGCGAATGCGTTGCGCAAGCGCCTCGGCCCCGGCCCGATCCAGGTCGGCGACAATGACCCGGGCCCCTTGGTGGGCAAACCCAAGCGCGATGGCTGAGCCCAGCCCACCTGCGGCACCGGTGACCAACGCCAGTTTGTTATCCAGCAAATTCATACCATCCACTCCTGTAAATCTCAAGCACCCAGATAGGCGCGCTGCACCGCCTCGTCGCTGATGAGCTCGGCCGAGGGGCCTTGCAGCGCCAGCTCACCGTTTTCCAGGATGTAGGCATGGCTGGAAACCGACAAGGCCAGTTTGGCGTTCTGCTCGACGAGCAGAATGGTGATGCCCTGTTCCCGATTCAGCGTCCGAACCGTGTTGAAAATCTGCTCCACCACCAGCGGCGCCAGGCCCATTGAGGGCTCGTCCATCAGAATCATCCTGGGCCGGGCCATCATCGCGCGGGCAGTGGCCAGCATCTGCTGCTCGCCACCCGACAGGGTTGCGGCCTTTTGGGAAATCCGCTCTTTGAGGCGCGGGAAAATATCGCACATGGCATCCAGATCCTGGGCAACTGCCGCGCGGTCCTTGCGCGTGTAGGCGCCCATCTCCAGGTTCTCGCGTACGCTCATATCGCGAAAAATCTCGCGACCTTCGGGTACCTGAATAATGCCTTGCTGGACGATGTGGTCGGCTGCCATCCGATGGATGGGCTTGCCTTCCAGCCGAACCACTCCGTGAGTAGGGCGTACCAAACCCGAGATCACGTTCAGCGTGGTGGATTTACCCGCACCGTTGGCCCCCAGCAAGGCCACGATTTCCCCCTTGGGTACGTTCAGGGAAACCCCGTGGAGGGCTGCAATGTTTCCATAGGAAGCAGAGATCGATTCCACAGACAGGAACGGCTCACTCATTTTCGGTTCCTTTGCCCAGATAAGCCTCAATCACGCGCTCATCGGCACGGATCTCGGCAGGCGTGCCTTCAGCGATCTTGTGGCCGAAGGACATCACGGTAATACGATGGGAAATCGACATGACGAGCTGCATCACATGCTCGACCAGCAACACAGTCATGCCCTCTTTGGAGGCGAGCTCGGTCAGGATCCTGTCCAGCTTGTCGATTTCACGATTGCGCAGGCCGGCTGCCGGCTCATCGAGCAGCAACAGCTTTGGCCGAATCGCCAGGGCACGGGCGAGTTCCAGCATTTTCTGGCGCCCAAAGTCCAGGCTGTTCGCCTTGTGATCCAGGAAATCGATCAAGCCCACCCGCTCCAAAAGGTGGTGCGCGTAGTCCCGATTCTCGGCATCGGGGCGGCGTAAAAGTTGGCCAAGCCGCCGCGCACCTCGGGAATACGTTCCCAGCAATGCGTTTTCCTCTACCGTCAGCTCACTGAACAATTCCAGATTCTGGAACGTACGGGCCACCCCCAGGCGGGCCATCTCGGCCGCGTTGCGCTGCGTAATATCGGCGCCGGCCAGAGTGATCGAGCCTTCGCTAGGATCGTAATACCGCGAGACGCAGTTAAAGGTTGTGGATTTACCGGCCCCATTGGGGCCGATCAGGGCATGAATCTGACCCGGCTGCACCTGGAAGGAAAGATCATCTACGGCGGTCAGACCGCCAAAACGAACCGTCAGGCCTGAAATGGCGAGTATGGGATTCGTACTCATGATCGGCCCCCCGCAGCAGGCGTTTCCACCTCAGCCCCACTGACTGCAGGCTTGCGCCTCTGACCACTGAACAAGCCCCTGGGGGCAAACATCATGAAGCCGATCAGGATCAGGCCATAAATGATTTCCTGAAAAGACAGCACCTGACGCAGCAGCTCGGAAATCACCCCAAAGATCAAC
>JAKDMO010000017.1 GCA_030452305.1 Alcaligenaceae bacterium
GCCGCGCTTGGCGTCCTGGCGCCCCTTGCGGTGCTGAATGTTTGCCCACTTGCTATGACCGGCCATAATTTCTCAGTTGTATATTCAGTAAAGTCATGATGTCCAGCCCGATTTTACCCTGTGGGCGTGGTTCTGGCAGGATCCCGGCCATGAGGCGCATGGGGCGTTCGTCTCGGCCTCGACGGATTCCATGCCTGGCCGGGATCGGTCTATGATCGTACGTAAACATTCACAGCAAGGAGTCAAACGTGCAAGAACAGGTAAAAGCCATCAGGCTCGAGCAGCATGGCGGGCCGGAAGCCATGAAACTGGTGCAGGTACCCCTGGCCGACCCGGCGCCTGGCGAGATCCGGATACGACAGAAGGCCATCGGCTTGAATTTTGTCGATATCTATTGCCGTACGGGCCTGTATCCGAATCCCCTGCCTCACGGTTTGGGTCATGAAGCCGCAGGGGTGGTCGAGGCGGTGGGTGCCGGGGTGTCCCGCTTCAAAGTCGGGGATCGCGTGGCCTATGGCCAAAGCCCTCTGGGTGCGTATGCCGAGGCCCGCAATATTCCGGCGCATCGGGTTGTGGCACTGCCTGACGGAATCAGCTTCGAGCAGGCCGCCGCCCTGATGCTCAAGGGCCTGACTGCGCAATATCTGCTGCGCCAGACCTACCGCTTGAAGGGCGATGAAACCATTCTTTTCCACGCCGCAGCCGGCGGGGTGGGGCTGATTGCCTGCCAATGGGCCAAGGCGCTTGGCGTTAAGCTCATCGGCACCGCCTCGACACCTGAAAAACTGGAACTGGCCCGGCAGCATGGTGCCTGGCAGGTCATTGACTACACGCGTGAGGATGTCGCGCAGCGCGTGCTTGAACTGACCGATGGGGAAAAAGTGCCGGTGGTGTATGACGGCGTGGGCAAGAGCACCTGGGATCAATCCCTGGATTGCCTGCAGCCGCGCGGCCTGATGGTCAGCTTTGGGAATGCCTCGGGCTCGGTCGAGGGTGTGAATCTGGCACAACTGGCCGCCAAGGGTTCGCTGTATGTCACGCGCCCGACCTTGGCGACCTATGTGGCGACGGCCGAAACCATGCAGGCGGCGGCCGACGATCTGTTCGGCATGGTGCTGGGCGGAAAGGTCCAGGTCACGATCGGCCAACGCTTTGCGCTTGAGGATGTGGGGGCCGCACACGAGGCCCTGGCCGGGCGCAAGACCACGGGTGCGACGATTCTGACGCTGGATTGATGATTCAGGCTTCCTGGTGGTAACGCTTGAGGCGTTCGACTTCGTTGCGCGAACCCAGGATGACGCCGATGCGCTGATGCAGCGTTTCAGGTGCCACTTCCAGGATGCGGTGCCGGCCTTCGATGGCCGCGCCGCCTGCCTGTTCAATGATGAAGCTCATTGGATTGGCCTCGTACATCAGACGCAGTTTGCCCTTGCGACCCGACGGCCGGGCATCGCGCGGGTACATAAAGATACCCCCGCGCGTCAGGATCCGATGCACGTCGGCCACCATCGAGGCGATCCAGCGCATGTTGTAGTTCTTGCCCAGCGGGCCGGTCTCACCTTGCAGGCACTCGTCGATGTAGCGGCGTACCGGCGGTTCCCAGTGGCGCATGTTCGACATATTGATTGCGAATTCCGATGTGTCTTCGGGGATCCGGATGTTTTCGTGGGTCAGCAGCCACGAGCCCATCTCGCGGTCTAGCGTAAAGCCCATGACACCCGTGCCCACCGTCAGTACCAGCATGGTTTGCGGGCCGTACACGGCGTAGCCGGCGGCGACCTGCCGGGTGCCAGCCTGCAGGAAATCCTCCTCGGACACTTCGCGGCCGGCTGCTGTGGCCGGAGCCTGCAGGACCGAGAATATCGTTCCGATCGACACATTCACGTCGATGTTCGATGAGCCGTCCAGGGGATCGAACAGCAGCAGGTTCTGGCCCCTGGGATAGTGGTTCGGGATCCGGTGGATGCTCTGCATTTCTTCGGATGCCATCGCGGCCAGATTGCCACCCCACTCATTGGCCTCCAACAGAATCTCGTTGGACAGCACATCGAGTTTCTTCTGGATTTCACCCTGGACGTTTTCAGTGGCCAGGCTGCCCAGTACCCCGCCCAGCGCGCCCTTGCTGACTGCGTGGCTGATGGCCTTGCAGGCGCGTGAGACGGTTTCTATCAGCAGACGCACCTCGGCGGAAACCGCTTGGTGCTGTCTTTGCTGCTCGACCAGATATTGCGTCAGTGTTTTGAATTTCAATTCGATCCCCCAGGATTTTGCGTATTCAGATATTCAATGCTTTGGAAATGATTTCATGCACGTTGCGCGACAGGCCTTCGCTGTGCAGGATGCGCTGCAGCTGGACCTGGATAGCGTCGCGGTTGGCTGGAATATAGCGCGCCCAGTTGTCGAATGCTCGGGCGAGCCTTGCAGCGACTTCCGGATTGATGGCGTTCAAGGCCAGGACCTGGTCGGCCCAGAAGGCGTAGCCCTCGGGCGTGTGGATCGCCTGGAGATTATCGAGGCAGAATCTGAAAATCAGCGAGCGTGCCCGGTTGGGATTGCGCAGTGAAAAATCCGGGTGGTGCATCAGTGCGCGGATATCATCCAGCGTGCTTGATGACGCCGAGGCCTGGACGGCGAACCAGCGATCCAGCACCAGCGGGTTGTCTTTCCAGCGTGCATGGAAATCGGCCAGGGCCTGCTCGACGTCCGGGCCGCTGGAATAATTGACCAATGCGGTCAGCCCGCCCATGCAG
The DNA here is from genome assembly GCA_030452305.1 of Alcaligenaceae bacterium. Taxonomy (GTDB): domain Bacteria; phylum Pseudomonadota; class Gammaproteobacteria; order Burkholderiales; family Burkholderiaceae_B; genus Castellaniella. The sequence continues at coordinate 2,751 of JAKDMO010000017.1, forward strand.
TCCGTCATGTTCCCGGCTGTGCGGTATTGGCTCAAGGCGAAGGCATGCGCCTGTGGGTGTCCGGCATCCAGCAGATAGGCTAGCGCGAGGTTTTTCAGTGCACGGCGCCCGGATGAGGCGGGATCCGGTTGATAGGGCGTGGAGGAATCCGACGAATTACGCTGCCAAGTATCCAGCCAGGCCGTCGAAAGTGTCTGGCCCAGCAACTTGTGCATATGCCGACGTGCCTGGACGACCGCCTGCGGATCCATGGGGGAACTGTGTGCCAGTAACTCTTTGGACGAGGGCAGGGTCAGCAGGCGCGTCTGGTAGGCCGGCGTCAGGCTGGTGTCTTTGAGGGCGGATCGCCATGCCTCTACCAGTGTGTCGGCTTTGGGTAGCGGTTGGCCCGCCTGGATGGCAGCCAGGCTCGTCAGCAGGTGGCGGCGGGCGAGCTCCTGGCCGGCCTCCCAGCGCGCGAACGGATCGGTGTCGCAGCGCGCGAGCAGGGCCAGTTCGGCATCCGGGCGCGTGGTTTCGATCACTACCGGGGCGGAGAAATTGCGCAACAGCGACAGAACCGGCCTCTGGGCAATCCCGGGGAAGGTCCAGCTTTGTTCGGTTTCGAGCAGTTCGAGCAGGACCGTGTCGCGCGCCTGGCCGTCGTGCTGGATCATTAGGGCTTGCCCGTCGGGATCCAGCAGCCCGATCGCTATGGGAATGTGCAGGGGTGGTTTGGGCTCCACGGGATCGCTGCGGGTTTCCAGGCCGACAGGCGGGCAATGCTGGCGCAGCGTCACACGGCAGGTTTGGGCCTGCTCGTCGTAGGCCATATCCACCTGGACACGGGGCGTGCCGGCCTGCGAGTACCAGCGACGGAATATGGAAAAATCCCTGCCGGGGTTTGCAGCGCTATAGACGGACTCCATTGCGTTGACGAAATCATCGCAGGTGACCGCCTGCCCGTCATGCCGGCGAAAGTATTCATCGATGCCCGCGCGAAATCCGGCCTCGCCCAGCAAAGTGTGCTGCATGCGGATGACTTCCGCGCCCTTTTCATAGACCGTAGCGGTATAGAAGTTGGCGATTTCCTGGTAGCTGTCGGGGCGGATCGGGTGGGCCATGGGGCCCGAGTCCTCGGGGAACTGAGCGATGCGCAGGGTGGTGACGTCGTCGATGCGCTTGACCGCTCGTGCGCTGGCGGCTTCGTCTGCCGGCAGGCCTTCGGCCATCATATCGGCGGAAAATTCCTGTTCGCGGAAAACGGTCAGGCCTTCCTTCAACGATATCTGGAACCAGTCGCGGCAGGTCACCCGGTTACCGGTCCAGTTATGGAAGTATTCGTGGCCGATCACGGATTCCACACCACGGTATGCAGCATCGGTCGCAGTGTCCGGGTCGGCTAGCACGTAGGCGGCGTTGAAAATATTCAAGCCTTTGTTTTCCATGGCGCCCATATTGAAGTCGCGCGCCGCGACCACCATAAAGCGATTCAGGTCGAGTTCGAGGCCGAAGCGCCGCTCGTCCCATTTCATGGCGTGTGCCAAGCAGTCCAGCGCCCAGTGGGTTTGTTCTTTACAACCGCGATCACTGTAGACCTGCAGGGTCACGGGTTTGCCGCTGCGGGTGGCTTCCTCGCGTTCGACGCGATCGAAGTCGCCGGCGACCAGTGCAAACAGATAGCATGGCTTGGGGTGGGGGTCCTCCCAGACGGCTTGGATACGCCCGTCATCCAGGGTTTCCTGCGACAGCAGATTGCCGTTTGACAGCAGCAGCGGGTAGGTCTCGGGCCGTGCGCGCAGCGTGACGCGATAGCGCGCCATGACGTCGGGGCGATCGGGGAACCAGGTGATGCGTCGAAAGCCTTGTGCTTCGCATTGGGTGAATAGTTTGTCGCCCGAAACATATAAGCCCATCAGGCTGGTATTGTCGGCCGGCCTGCACAGGCTCACGATGTCTACAGTAAAGCTCGTGGCCCCGGCGGGTGGGGTGAGTGTCAGAGTTTCGGCCGACAGTGTGTAGTCGCCGGCCTGCACAGGCTTTTGATTGATCGCCACCGAGACCAGTTCGAGGTCTTCGCCATGCAGGACGAGTGGCTGCGGGGGATTCGAGACGGCCTCGAAGCGCAGGGTAGCGTGTACGCGGGTGGATGTGGCATCCAGATCGAACGCCAGCCCGACTTCAGGCAAACGGAAGGGATAGGGCGTGTAGTCCTGACGGTATATGGTTGGAATGGAATCCGTTCGCATGGCAGGCTTCAGAAATAGAGTAATGACTCGATCATTGTAGTATTTGCCGGGGCAATGGGCAGAGTGTATCGGCTTGAAACGCTTGCCTTCCTTAAAAGGTATGGCAGGCTCTATGATTGAACAGTATGGATGAACAGGAGGTTCCTGGTATGCGGTTTCCGGGGTTTTCCCATCGCGCAGGCGTGATATGTCGGATGGCGGCGTTGCTGGTCTTGTCTGTGCTGGCGGGTTGCGCATCGAGCTTATCGGCCCAGGTCACGCGCTACCAGCAGTGGCCGGGCGATACCGTGGGTGCCATGTACCGAATAGATGCCTCTGACGCCCAGAAAGGCAATCTGCAATTTTCAGCCTATTCCGACATGGTGCGTGCGGCGATTGGCGCGACCGGCATGGTAGAAGCCAGGGGCAGTGCGCCTCCTCGTTTCGATATTTCTCTGGAATATGGAAACCCGGTCAGTCAGGTGTGGGTCCAGCGCAATCCGGATCCGTTTTATGGCGGTGGCTATTATGGGTTTAATCGCCGGCCGTTTGGCTGGGGGTATTCGCCTTGGTATGGCTGGCCTTATGGGCCCGTTCCAGAGCAGGTCCAGATCGACGTATTCAAAAACTATCTGACTGTGGTGATCCGCGATCGCACGCAGGATCACCGTGAAGTCTATCGGGCCACTGCACGAAACACGAGCCGTGGCGATAATCTGACGGCGGTCATGCCGTACTTGGCGCGCGCGGTATTCGACCATTTCCCGGGCAGAAACGGTCAGGTCGTAGACGTAAAATATGATTTGCCGCGCTAAGCGCGGCAAATCAGGGGGCGTAGACGATCAGGCCTGCTTGATCAGGAACGAGTCGCGTGACTGACCCTGGGCTTCGGCCTCGGTCACCCAGCGCGGTGCCTTGCCCCGGCCCGTCCAGGTGGCCTTGGTGTCGGGGTGACGATATTTCGGTGCGACGACGCGCTTGGTGGCCGGTGCGGCCTTACGGGCCGATTTGGTGCCGCGTGTGGATTTTTTGTTGAAGGCCGCAGCAATGTCCTCTGGGGTGATATCGTATTCGCGCATGGAGCGCACAATAGAGGTAATGACGGGGCCGCGTTGTTTGGTATGCAATGCTTGCATTTGTTTCTGGAGTTTAGTGATTTCTTTTTCGATTCTGGTTTTCAGGACAGAATAGTTTGCACGAGTCATTGGTTGTTCCATTTTGATAGACAGAGTGAACCTTGCTTTATGATTCGGCCACATTTTAGTTGAATATTAATAGTTATGGACACAAAAACAAATCATATTTTCAAAATATCGGCGATCCAGATGGTATCGGGCATGTCGGTTGCCGATAATCTGGACCAGGCGGCCGGGCTGATTGCCGATGCCGCAGCCGATGGTGCGAGCTTGCTGGTGCTGCCGGAATACTTTTGCCTCATGGGTCAGAAGGACAGCGATAAACTCGCCATTTGCGAATCTGCAGGCAGTGGTCCGATCCAGGAATTTCTGGCTGAGCAGGCCCGCCTGCATGGGGTGTGGCTGGTGGGCGGCACTCTGCCGCTGCGCAGCCCGGATGCCAATCGTATTTATAATGCCTGCCTGGTTTACGGACCCGACGGCTCGGTATGCGCACGCTACGACAAGATCCACTTATTCAGTTTTCAGCGCGGGGCCGAATCCTATGACGAATCCCTGGTGATACGCCCTGGTGATAATCGCCCACAAGCCGTTGAAATGCCCTTCGGACGCATGGGGCTTTCGATCTGCTACGATTTGCGCTTTCCCGAGTTGTTTCGTGGGCTGGGCGAGCTTGATCTGCTGGTGGTGCCTGCGGCCTTTACCTACACCACGGGTTCTGTACACTGGGAAGTGTTGCTGCGTGCGCGCGCGATTGAAAACCAGTGCTATGTACTGGCTTCGGCCCAGGGGGGCAAACACCAGAACGGCCGCCGCACGTGGGGGCATTCCATGCTGATCGATCCCTGGGGTGAAGTCCTTGGATGCCTGCCCGAAGGCCCGGGGTTCGTCAGCGCAGGCCTGGATCCCGCCCGAATTGCGGATGTGCGCCAGGCCCTGCCCGCGTTGCGGCACCGCGTACTTGTTTCTTGAACGGATGATGATATGAAGATCGTTGAACCTGGAGTCGATGCGCTGGCGGTTGCGCAGTCCATATTGCTGGATCCCTGGGGGTTGGATGAGTCCCACATGGCGCGCGCGCTATCCGAGATCTTCACCCACAAGGTCGATTATGCCGACCTGTATTTCCAGTACACCTGCAGCGAAGGCTGGAGCCTAGAGGAAGGGATCGTCAAGACCGGCAGCTTTTCCATCGATCAGGGTGTCGGCGTGCGTGCCGTCACCGGCGATAAAACGGCTTTTGCCTATTCCGACAACCTGTCCGAAGACGCCCTGCTGTCGGCCGCCCGGGTCGTACGTACAATCGGGCGGCGCGGGGCGGGACGGCAGAAAGTCGTTGCCGGCCCCGAGGCCACTCATCAGCTCTATGCGCCGGTCAACCCGGTCGACTCGCTTGATGCGCCTGAAAAGGTTGCATTGCTCGAACGTGTGGAACGCATGGCCCGGGCGGCGGATCCCGAGGTCATTCAGGTCATGGCGGGCCTGGGGGCGGAATACGACGTCATCATGGTGGCGGGCAGCGATGGTCGCCTGGTGGCAGACGTGCGGCCGCTCGTGCGTGTATCGGTGACGGTGATTGCCGAGCGCAAGGGGCGCCGCGAGATGGGGCATGGCGGAGGCGGTGGGCGCACCGGCCTGTCGTACTTCACTGACGACGTGCTGCGCAGCTATGTAGATCATGCCGTGCACGAGGCGCGGGTCAATCTTGAGGCGCGTCCCGCACCGGCAGGGCGGATGACGGTGGTCCTGGGCTCTGGGTGGCCTGGCATCCTGCTGCACGAGGCCGTGGGCCATGGCCTTGAGGGCGACTTCAATCGCAAGGGCTCCAGTGTGTTTTCGGGCCGTATCGGGCAGCAGGTCACTTCGCGCGGGGTCACTGTGGTCGATGACGGCACGCTGCCTGGCCGACGCGGCTCGCTGAACGTGGATGACGAGGGGCAGCCGACCCAACGCAATGTGTTGATCGAGGATGGCATCCTGAAGGGATATATGCAGGATTCCCTGAATGCACGACTGATGAAACAGGCGGTGACTGGCAATGGGCGACGCGAATCCTACGCCCATTTGCCCATGCCGCGCATGACCAACACCTATATGCTGGCAGGGCAGACCCCACCCGAGGAAATTATCGCTTCGGTAGACAAAGGTCTGTACGCTGTCAGCTTTGGCGGCGGGCAGGTGGATATCACCAGTGGCAAGTTCGTGTTTTCGGCATCTGAGGCCTATATGATCGAGGATGGCAAGATCACCTATCCGGTCAAGGGCGCCACCCTGATCGGCAGCGGTCCCGAGGCCATGACAAAGATCGCACTGGTCGGCGACGATCTGGAACTGGATTCGGGGGTTGGCACTTGCGGCAAGGAAGGGCAGAGCGTTCCGGTCGGCGTAGGCATGCCTACCCTGCGTATGGATGGCCTGACGGTGGGTGGTACTGCCTGATCGGGCTTTAGGCCGATTTTTCGGTGTATGCCGGCAATTTTGAATATCTTCGCTTAAAAGAGGCCTGTTCGGCCTCTTTTTTTCGTTTTTATATGGCTCTATATGGAGATGCGTCTTGACCTGAACGCTTGCCGGCCATACAATTTCAATAGAAATGATTCCTTTATGAATTATTAAATACCCAGGCGGATCAGATGAGTACCGAAATCGACGATTTGCAGTCTTATGACCTGCGCATTTTGCGTGCAGTGCGCCGCATCACCCGATCGGTGGCCCTGCATTCGCGCCAGTTGTCGGCATGCAGCCGCATCACTGGCCCCCAGCTGGTGTGCCTGCGCATGGTGATCCAAAAAGGTTCGATGACCGCGACGGCCATCAGCCGCGAGGTCCATGTCAGCCCCAGCACGGTCGTGGGTATCCTTGACCGTCTTGAGGACAAAGGGCTGATCGCACGCGAAAGGGGCCGCGAGGACCGCCGGATTGTATTCATTACCGCGACCGAGGCCGGGCGGCAGCTTGCCCGCGATACGCCTTCGCCCCTGCAACAGAAACTGGCCGATGCGCTCAATGCCCTGCCCGAGGACGAGCAGGCGTCAATCACATTGTCGCTCGAGCGCGTCGTGTCACTCATGGAGTCCGGTTCGGGCCTCGTGCCACCTGCTGACCCGCAGTCCACAATGCTGGATGTGCCGATCGAAGGCGTGGCACCGGAATCCGGTTTGATGGTTTGAGTGGGCGTGAGCCCCGCCGGGCGGATGGCCCGGCTATGCATCGTTTGGTTTGTGATTGCCCGCCACTCGATGTGAATTCGCTGTATGTCTATTTGCTCCTGTGCGAGCACTTTTCCCAAACCTGCATTGTTTCCGAGGATGACCACGGGCTGAACGGTATGGTCACCGGCTACGTGCCGCCCGGCCGCCCGGATGTCTTGTTTGTCTGGCAGGTGGCGGTGGCCGCTCGGATGCGTGGCCAGGGCCTGGGTCGGTGCATGTTGCTCGAACTGTGCGATCGGACGGGAATGGAGGCAATCCAATATATCGAAACCACCGTGTCACCCGGAAATCGGGCGTCGCGGAGCATGTTTGCCGGCCTGGCGCAAAGCCTGAACACCGAGTGCGCTGAGCATCCTTTGTTTGATGCACCGCTCTTTGGGCCGGGCGAGCACGACGCGGAGCCATTGCTGCGCATTGGCCCATTCGGGGCGCACCGTCAGCGCGGTGTGCCCGTTGATTAACACGTAACACGAGGAGAACACTATGGACTTGAAAATTTTTGACCGGATGGAGTCGGAGGTCAGGGGATACATCCGGTCGTTTCCCGTCGTCTTCAACAAGGCGCGAGGCTCGATTCTGACCGACGAGGATGGTAAGGAGTATATCGATTTCTTTAGTGGTGCCGGCACCCTGAACTATGGGCACAACAACCCCGTGCTCAGGGATCGTCTGGTCGAGTACCTGCACTCCGATGGTGTGGTGCACGGGCTGGATATGGCCACCAGCGCCAAGAAATATTTTCTGCAAACCATGGATCGCGTCGTGCTTGGCCCGCGCGGCATGGATTATGTCCTGCAGTTTACCGGGCCGACTGGAACGAATGCCGTCGAAGCAGCATTGAAGCTTGCTCGCCAGGTCAAGGGGCGCTCGAATGTGGTGTCCTTCACGCATGGTTTTCACGGTGTGTCGGGCGGATCGCTGGCCAATACGGCCAATCGCAAATTTCGCCAGGCGGCTGGTGTATCGCTGGGCAATGCCGCATTCATGCCTTACGATGGATATATGGGCCCCGATCTGAATACGGTGGACTATCTCGAGCGCATGCTGGCGGATACCAGCAGCGGGCTGGATCATCCCGCCGCCGTCATTGTCGAGACGGTGCAAGGCGAGGGCGGTGTGAACGTTGCTTCGCACAGATGGTTGCGCGACCTCGAAAGGGTGTGCCGCGAATATGACATGTTGCTGATCGTTGACGATATTCAGGTCGGTTGCGGTCGTACAGGCAGTTATTTCAGTTTTGAGGCGGCGGGCATTTCGCCGGATATCGTGACCCTGTCCAAGTCCCTGTCGGGATTCGGCTTGCCGATGTCTCTCGTCCTGCTCAAACCTGAACTGGATGTCTGGAAGCCCGGTGCACACAGCGGCACGTTCAGGGGTAACAATCTGGCCTTTATCACGGCGAGCCAGGCGCTGGAAACATACTGGAGCGACGATAGTCTGTCCCAGGATGTTGCCGCCAAAGAGCAACTGGTACGTGACTGGCTGGAAAACCTCGCTCATAGCTATCGCGGGGCAGGCCTGAGTGTGCGCGGTCGTGGGCTGATCCAGGGTCTGGTCATGCCTTCGGGCGACGGTCTGGCCAATCAGGTGTCGCGCCGGGCCTTCAAGGAAGGTGTGGTGATCGAAACCGCAGGGGCGGATGACGAGGTCCTGAAGGTGCTGCCGGCCTTGACCATCCCGAAGGAACAGCTGATCAAGGGTCTGGAGGTCATCGAGCGCAGTGCCGCCGATGTGTTGGCAAAGTCCGGGCGCCAGGCCAAAGTGTTGAACGTAGCAAAGAGAGCATAAGCGATGATTGTCAGAAATGTACGGGATGTGATCGGCACATCAGATGAAATCACAACGGAAACCTGGACCAGCCGCCGTGTGTTCCTTGCCAAGGACGGCATGGGATTCTCGTTTCACGAAACCGTGATCTTTCCCGGTACGGAAACCCATATCCACTATCAGAATCACCTCGAAGGCGTCTGGTGCATCGAGGGCGATGGCGAGATCGAGACCATCGCCGACGGGAAAAAGTATGCCTTGGGGCCAGGTGTCGTGTATGCCTTGGATCAGCACGATGAGCACTGGCTGCGAGGCGGCCGTGAGCCCCTGAGGGTGATTTGTGTGTTCAATCCGCCGCTGACCGGTCGTGAAGTCCACGACCAGGACGGCGTCTATCCACTGGAGGTCGAGACATGAGGGACTTTTATGTTTCGCGCCGGGATCGTGCCGCTGCGCTGATTGCGCGGCGCGAACCGGTGGTGTACGAAGGGGGCGAGTATGCCGATGGCCTGAGCCCCGATCGGCTGCAGCAGTACGAGCAAAACGGCTTTATCGTGCTGGAAAATGTGTTCGATGCCGACGAGGTCAGCATTCTGCGCGAGGAGGTCGAGGCGATGAGCCGCGATCCCGATATTCGCGCCCGCCCCGAAGCCGTCCGCGAACGGGGCGGCGAGGCCTTGCGTTCGATTTTCCGCGTTCACGAGCTTGGCAAGCACCTGGCAGAATTGCCCAGGAATCCGCGACTGCTGGATGTGGCCCGGCAGATATTGGGCTCTGAAGTCTATATTCACCAATCGCGCGCCAATATCAAGCCCGGTTTCCGAGGCAAGGAGTTCTACTGGCATTCGGATTTCGAGACTTGGCACGTCGAGGACGGTATGCCGGCGATGCGTGCGGTGAGTTGCTCGGTGCTGCTGAACGACAACAACACCTGCAACGGGCCGCTGATGTTGATTCCGGGTTCGCACCGGCAGTTTGTGGCCTGCGTGGGTGAGACCCCTGAGGACAACTACCTCAAGTCTCTACGCAAGCAGGAGATCGGGGTGCCCGACGAGTGCAGCCTGCGCCTGCTCTCGGAGGATGCCGGGGTGACCCCGGTGATTGCGAGCCCTGGCTCAGTGATCTTTTTTGACTGCAATACTCTGCATAGCTCTGCCGCGAACCTGTCCCCCTGGCCGAGAAATAATGTGTTCATGGTCTATAACAGCGTCCAGAACATGTTGGTCGAGCCCTTTCATGGCATGGCACCGCGTCCCGAACACATCGCCGCGCGCGAGCACGTGCAGACGCTCAGTCCGATTGCTGTGCATTCATGAATCCCTTGAGGAATTCGCGTGTGCGATCCTCATGAGGATCGGTAAAGATCTGTTCGGGGGCACCCTGCTCAACGACTTTGCCCTTGTCAAAGAAACACACACGGTCTGAGATCTGACGGGCGAATTGCATTTCGTGTGTCACCAGCAGCATGGTCAGGTCGTGTTCCTCGGACAGGCGCTGAATGACTGTCAGCACCTCGCCAACGAGTTCGGGGTCCAGGGCCGAGGTGGGCTCGTCAAACAACATGATATTCGGGCGCATGGCCAGGGCGCGCGCAATGGCGACACGCTGTTGTTGCCCGCCCGATAGCTGGCTGGGGAACTTTTCCGCGTGCTCGGTCAGGCCGACCAATTCCAGATAGGTGTAGGCGCGCTCGCGTGCTTCGCGTTTGCTCAGGCCCAGTACGTGCACGGGTGATTCCGTGATGTTGCGCAGGACCGTCATGTGCGGGAATAGATTGAACTGCTGGAATACCATGCCCATTTCCTTGCGCATCCGTCGCAGGTGGGCCTCGCCGGCATTGACCATTTGTCCATTTCGTTGCTCGTGCCACAGTGGCTGGCCCGCAACGTAGATCATGCCGTCATCGATGGTTTCCAGTGTCATCAGGATCCGCAACACCGTCGATTTGCCCGACCCGGAGGGGCCGATGATGGTGACCTTCTCGCCCTTTCCGACCTCAAAATCCAGTTCGTCCAGGACAACGGCGTCGCCGAATTGCTTGACGACGCGCTCCATTTTTATGATCGGCTCGTTTTCGTTCTCGTTCATCGCAGGGGAATTCCTTGCTTGGGCAGGTGGACATCCAGATAGCGCACCGCAGAGGAGGCGACCAGCGTCAGGATCAGATAGAGCGCGCCGACCATCGTCAGCGGCACCATATAGTTGAAGCTGCGGTCGCCGATGATGCGGGCGACATTGAGCATTTCAAGGATCGATACGACTGAAAGCACAGGCACGTCTTTCATGATCGATACCAGATAGTTGCCCAAGGCTGGGATGATCCGGGGAATGGCCTGTGGCAGGACGATAATGCCAAAGATCCGCAGGGGTGAAATATCCAGGGCGCGCGCAGCCTCGGTCTGGCCGTGAGCGATCGACTCCAGGCCGGCACGATAGACTTCCGAGGTATAGGCGCTGTACTGCACACCCAGGGCCAGTGCTCCGGTCAGAAAGGCCGGCAGCACGATCCCGTACTCCGGCAGGACGTAATACAGGAAAAAAAGCTGCACCAGCAAGGGGGTGTCGCGCAGGAATTCGGTCAGGACGGTGGCCGGCCACGAGATAATGCGCGAGCGCACGCTCTTTAGGGCGGCCAGGACCAGCCCCAGAATGGCGGCCACCACAAAGCCCAGCAGCGTCGCCTGGATGGTGACCACCATGCCGCGCAGCAAAATGGGCAGGATGGACCATGCCATAGTGAAATTATTGGTGGTGTCCCACTCGATACCGAACAGCATCAGGTCCCCCTGGCGCGCCAGCGCCCAACATGCCGCTCCAGCAGCCGCATGATCGCAGCCAGCACCAGGGCCATCCCGAAATACATCAGAAGCAACAGGGTGTAGATCGAAACGCTGTCTTGCGTGAAGTTGCGGATGCGCTCGGCCTGGAAGGCCAAGTCGCTTAGCCCGATCAGCGAGACCAGTGCCGTGTCCTTCAAATTCTGGATCGCCAGATTGCCGAAGGTAGGCATCATTTCAGGGATGGCCTGCGGGATAGCAATACGCCAGAGCGTCTGGCGTGGTGTGAAGTCCAGTGCCTTGGCCGCCTCGTACTGTGCCGGTGGCACCGCCTGGATGGCGCCGCGCACGACCTCGGCGCCGTAGGCCCCAATATTCAGGCTCAGGGCCAGAGTGCCCGCGACAACCGGATGCAGTCGCCAGTCAAACCCCAATTGCTGACCGATGATGGGTAACGCAAAAAACAGCCAGAACAATTGCACCAGCAAGGACGTACCGCGAAAGATTTCGATCATGGTGATCGAGGCGGTACGCCACAGCAGGTTGGGCGAGAGTCTTCCTATTCCGAAGGCAAATGCGAACAAGGCGCCCAGGATGCTTGAATACAGGGTCAGTTCGACCGTAACCTGTGCGCCTTGCAGCAAGGGCCTGGCATAGCTTAGCCAGTCCATGCGGGAATCGACTTATTTACTGCAGAGCTGTTGGGTGGTCTTTTCAAAAGAGCCTTTGGCGTCTTCTGCAGAGAAACCGTAGCCCGTCATGATCTTTTCCCATTCCGGGGTTTTCTTGAACTTGGCGAGTTCGACGTTCACCGCATCGCGCAGGCTTTCCGAGCCTTTGGCAAAGGTGAATCCGCCCCAACTGCGTACGGGTTCGCCATCGACTACCGGGTCGGTGAAGTTCGCTGCTGCTTCGACCTTGTCGCTTTTGCCGGCAAGCTCGCCCACGGTCAGGCTGGTGGCGGCATAGCCGTCGGCGCGCCCTGTCGATACGGTGGAGATCGCATCGGCATTATTCGAGATCGTGACGATCTGATCGGCCGGGACCTTCAGCGCCTGCAGCATTTCCAATTGGTCGGCACCGGCCATGATGGCGATCTTGTTGCCCGATTTTGCAAAGCTTTCGTAGTCGTGGATGTTTTTGGGATTGCCCTTGGCGACCAGCAGGCCTTCACCGTACGAACTGTCGGGTTCCGAGAACAGGACCTGTTCGCAGCGTTGCGGCAGAATGGCCATTTCAGCGGCCACCATGTCGAAACGGTTGGCTTGCAGCCCGGGAATCAGCGACCCGAAGTTGGTGGTGGTCCATTCAATGTTTTTGATGCCCAGAGCCTTGGCAATGTGCTTGGCGACGTCCGGGCCCACGCCCTTGGCTTCGCCATTGAGGTCCATATAGCCGTATGGTATTTCGTTCGCAACGGCTACGCGCAGCGTGCCTTTTTCCTGAACGGTCTTTAGATCGGCGGCGCCCGCCTGGGCGGCCATGCCCATTACGCATGCGCTGGCCAGTCCAATGATAAGTTGTCTGCGAGTGGCTTTCATGTGGGGTTCCTCGGCTTGGATGAGGCATCGGAAATACACGGGAGCGTTCATGTCCCGGGGTGATGCCCAGAAGGTTTGTTGTCAAAAGATGACTATAACCATAGTACCCCATCGAATCATTCTTACACAAATGAATATGTGTGTGATGATTCGAGGGGGCTGCAATGATCTCGGATATATATTCAGTATCGTATCTCGTTGGCCGTGGGCTCGTTTGGTCGCATTGACGCAGGAGAGTGGCAAACCCCTGCAGGATGTGCTAGTATTTTCGCCATGTACACCGTTCCCTATTTCTTTTATTTTTTTACGCTTCCAAAGCCGCTGGTGGAGGAAGGGAATTGCTGTACATAAACTGATCAAACAAATTCCTAAAAACCGCCGGCGGAGTCCGGCGGTTTTTTTTCGCCCTTGCCCGCTCGCAGTATCTAAACCCTTATGGAGCACGACCGTGTCACACAATACCGATGATTTGCGCATTAGAGAGATCAAGGAACTCAGCCCGCCCTCGCACATCATGCGCGAATTTCCCTGCACCCCTGGTATTTCGCGCAGTGTGTATGGCACGCGACGTGCGGTGCATGACGTCCTGCATGGCAAGGATGACCGGCTGGTGGTCGTGATCGGACCATGTTCGATACACAACCCGGCGGCGGCGCTGGATTATGCGCACCGCCTGGTCGAGCAGCGCGACCGGTTCAAGGGTGAGTTGGAAATCATCATGCGTGTGTATTTCGAGAAGCCGCGCACGACGGTAGGCTGGAAGGGTCTGATCAATGACCCGGGCCTGGACGGTAGTTTCAATATCAATCAGGGCCTGCGCACTGCGCGTGAAGTCCTGCTCGATATCAACGCTCTGGGTTTGCCGGCGGGAAGCGAGTTTCTGGACATGATTACGCCGCAGTACATTGCTGACCTGGTGTCCTGGGGGGCGATCGGCGCGCGCACGACCGAAAGTCAGGTGCATCGTGAATTGGCCTCAGGGCTGTCATGCCCGGTCGGGTTCAAGAACGGCACGGATGGCAACACGCGTATCGCCATCGATGCCATCAAGGCGGCCTCGCAGCCCCATTATTTCCTGTCGGTCACCAAGGGCGGGCATTCGGCCATTGTGTCCACGGTGGGCAACAATGATTGCCACGCCATACTGCGCGGCGGCAAGACGCCCAACTATGATGCACAGAATGTTCAGGCAGCGGCCGCAGCCATGGAAAAGGCCGGGCTTGCCGCACGGATCATGGTCGATGCCAGCCATGCAAACAGCAATAAGGATTACACTCGTCAGCCTGTAGTCATCAATGATATTGCGACCCAGGTCGAGGCTGGTGACACGCGCATCATGGGTGTTATGGTTGAAAGCCATTTGGTGGGCGGTCGCCAGGATTTGATTCCGGGGCGCCCTCTGGTATATGGTCAGAGCATTACGGATGGCTGTATAGATTGGGAAACATCAATCGGCGTGCTCGAGCGCTTGTCTGCAGCGGTGTTGCAGCGGCGCCGGACGATCGCCCAGACCGCGCTCGCCGGCGCAGGGAATGCGGCCTGATCGGATAGTGGGGCCGCAGGCCCATTAGGAGCAGAAATGAATGCACCCGTCATGGCGCAGGTTCGCAGGACAATCCCCGAAGGGTTTCTTGATGTGCTTGCTCAGTATTTCGGCGACCGCTGCTCCATGGCAGAGGCGGTGCGGGATCATCATGGCCGGGACGAATCGCCGTATCCGCCCATGTTGCCTGATGCGGTGGTGTTTGCCCAGACGGTCGAAGACGTGGTCTGGGTCGCCAGGCATTGTCATCAGCACGGTGTTGCCCTGATTCCCTATGGTGTGGGTTCGTCCCTGGAAGGGCACTTGCTGGCCATCCAGGGGGGTGTCAGTCTGGACCTGTCGGGCATGAATCGCGTGCTCAAGGTTCACCCCGAGGACCTCACCGCTACCGTTCAGGCGGGCGTGACCCGAAAGCAATTGAATGAGGCGTTGCGCGACACGGGCCTGTTCTTTCCAATCGATCCGGGCGCTGATGCAAGCCTGGGCGGCATGTCGGCCACGCGGGCGTCCGGCACGAATGCCGTGCGCTATGGCACCATGCGTGAAAACGTCATGTCGCTGAAGGTCGTGACGGCGGATGGACGCGTGATCGAAACGGCGAACCGCGCGCGCAAATCCTCGGCGGGCTACGATCTGACGCGTCTGTTCGTCGGCAGCGAAGGGACCCTCGGCATTATTGTAGAAGTCACGGTGCGCCTGTACCCCTTGCCCGAGGCGGTTTCTGCGGCAATCTGCAACTTCCCGGATCTGGATGCCGCCGTGCGCAGTGTGATCGAGATCATTCAGATGGGGGTGCCGGTGGCGCGGGTGGAATTCATGGACGCTTCGGCTGTGCGGGCGACGAACCGCTATAGTCATCTGAGCTTGAAGGAAACGCCGCTGCTGCTGTTCGAGTTTCATGGCAGTCCGGCCAGTGTGCGCGAGCAGGCAGGCCAGGTCCAGGATATTACGCATGAACATGGCGGCATGGATTTTGAATGGGCCGAGCAGCCCGAAGACCGCAGCCGCCTGTGGGCGGCGCGACACGACGCCTATTTCGCGGGCCTGCAGTTGCGCCCGGGATGTCGATCCAGTACGACAGACGTCTGTGTGCCGATCTCGCGGCTGGCAGAATGCGTCGTGCAGACAGTCCAGGAAATGGACCAGGCATCCTTCCCGTATACGATTGTCGGTCACGTGGGCGATGGCAATTTTCATGTGCTGATGCTTTTGGATCCGGACAAGCCCGACGAATGGGCCGAGTCCGAGCAACTGAATCATCGCCTGGTCGAACGTGCAATCGCCATGGAAGGCACCTGCACCGGCGAACATGGCGTCGGCCTGCACAAGCAGGGTTTCATGCTGACGGAGCACGGGCAGGATGCCTTGGATTTGATGGCGGCCGTCAAAACCGCCATGGACCCAAAAAACATTCTCAACCCCGGCAAGGTGCTGCCGGGCGCCTTTGCGCACTGAGGCCCGGATACCATCATGGACACGCCCACACAGGACGAGGCGCAGGTCGATGCGCCCGACTTTCCGGCCTTTATCGCACAGATTGCGCCCGATGTGCCTGCGCACTGCATCCTGAGCCGTCTGGATCAGACCAAGGCCTACGAATGCGACGGCCTGTCGCTATATCGCTGCCAGCCCCCTGTGGTGGTGCTGCCCGAAAATGAAGCCCAGTTGATTGCCGTGCTGGCTGCCTGCCGCGAGCTGAATATTCCGATTGTGCCGCGTGGCACGGGTACCGGATTGTCTGGCGGGGCGACGCCGCATGCGCAGGGCGTGTTGGTGGGGCTTGCAAAGCTGAACCGCATTCTGCGCATTGATCCGCTGACGTGCGTGGCAGTCGTACAGCCCGGGGTGCGCAACTTGGCGGTTTCTGAGGCGGCGGCGCCACATGGTTTGTACTACGCCCCCGACCCGTCCAGCCAGATCGCCTGTTCGATCGGCGGCAACGTGGCCGAGAATTCCGGCGGTGTGCATTGCCTGAAGTACGGCTTGACCGTTCACAATGTGCTGCGTGTGCGCGTCGTGACAATCGAAGGCGATGTCGTCGAATTGGGCGGCGAGGCCCCAGACAACCCGGGCTTGAACCTGCTGTCGGCATTCATTGGATCGGAAGGCATGCTGGGCATGGTCACCGAGGTGACGCTGCGGCTGATTCCCAAGCCCGAACTGGCTCAGGTCGTGATGGCTAGTTTTCCCAGTGTCGAGGCCGCCGGCCAGGCCGTGACGGATGTGATTGCCGACGGAATTATTCCCGCCGGTCTTGAGCTGATGGACAAGCGTTCGGTGCATATGGTAGAGCCCTTTGTAAAAGCTGGCTACGACCTCGAAGCCGAGGCCATTTTGCTGTGTGAGTCCGACGGAACGCCCGACGAAGTCCATGATGAGATCCGCAGGGTCGAAGCGATCTTCAATCGGGTGGGCGCAACGCGTCTGCAGACCTCGCAGTCCGAGCACGAACGCCTCTTGTTCTGGGCGGGCCGCAAAAATGCATTCCCGGCGGCCGGGCGGATATCGCCCGATTACTACTGCATGGACGGCACTATCCCCAGGCGGCATCTGGGCCGGGTGCTGGGTGCCATCGAAGACATGGAAACCCAATTCGGGCTGCGATGCGCCAACGTGTTTCACGCGGGCGATGGCAATCTGCACCCACTGATTCTGTTCGATGCTAACGATCCCGACGAGGTCGAGCGAGCCGAGGCATTTGGTGTGGCCATCCTGGAACTGTGTGTCGAGGTGGGCGGGACGATTACGGGCGAACACGGCGTGGGGATCGAAAAGATCAATCAGATGTGCACCCAGTTCAGGCGCGAAGAACTCGATGCATTCTCGGCGCTCAAGCGCGCGTTCGATCCTTATGGCCTGCTGAATCCCGAAAAGGTCATCCCCACACTGGTGCGCTGTGCCGAGCATGGCAAGATGCATGTGCAGGGTGGCGAGATCGGTTTTCCTGATCTTCCTCGTTTCTAGGGCGCCCCATCATGCAATTCGTATTATCGGAACTTTGTGAACAGGTCATGACGGCGCGGGCTGCCAAACGCCCGGTTTATATACGTGGCGGTGGCACACGACAGTTTTATGGTCGGCCATTTCCTGATGCGGTGACCTCGGGCCTTTCATGGCTGGACCTCTCCAGCTATCAAGGTATTGTCGGCTATGAGCCATCCGAGCTCGTGCTGACGGCGCGCGCCGGAACGCTGCTATCGGATATAGAGGACGCACTCGATGATCGTGGGCAAATGCTTGCGTTCGAGCCGCCCCGTTTCGGGGGCACAGGCACCTTGGGTGGTTGTGTGGCGAGCGGAATGTCTGGGCCGAGGCGGACGGCAGCCGGGCCGCTCAGCGACTTTGTGCTGGGTACGCGTGTGCTGGATGCATCGGGGAGCGTTCTGCGGTTTGGCGGCGAGGTCATGAAAAACGTGGCTGGATACGATGTGTCCCGTCTGATGGTGGGGTCGCTGGGGGTACTTGGCGCACTGGTCGAGGTCTCGCTGAAAGTCATGCCCAAGCCTCGCCGCGAAGTGACCCTAGTGATTGAATCGGGCGAGCAACAGGCCCTCGATCGATGCCTGCAGTGGCGTAGTCGGCCCTTGCCGATTTCAGCCACGGCTTGGCTCGCGGATGGGGCGCAAGGCCAGTCCGGGCGTCTGATGGTCCGGCTGTCTGGCAATGAATCTGCCGTTGCGCAGGCTGTGGCTGATCTTGGCGGTGAGCCACTCGATGAGGAACCCGCTGCCGTATTCTGGCGCACGCTGCGCGACCAGACTCACGATTTCTTTCAGGCACGGCCCTTGTGGCGCGTGGTGTTGCCCCCGGGCACGCCTGCTCTGAACCTCGGGCCCACGTGCATCGAGTGGCATGGCGGCCTGCGCTGGATTGACGCGAGTCAGGCTCCCGATGTGGACGTGCGTGGCCAGGCGCAGGCCCTGGGTGGTTCGGCATGCCTGTATCGGTATACCGAGCTTGTTCCCGAGCAGTCCGTATTTCAACCGGTGGCGCCCGCATTGATGAAGATTCACCGTCGCTTGAAAGCAGAACTCGATCCGGCAGGCCTATTCAATCCCGGCCGCTTATATTCGGAACTCTGAGGTCAGACTTATGCAAACCAATCTTGCGGATTGGGCCCGTGATACCGATCTGGGCAAAGAGGCGGACGAGATCCTGCGCCGCTGTGTACACTGCGGATTCTGTCTGGCGACCTGCCCGACCTATCAGATCCTGGGCGACGAGCTCGATAGTCCGCGTGGTCGGATCTACCAGATCAAGGAAGTTCTAGAGGGTGTCCAACCCACCTATGTCACTCAGCAGCATCTGGACCGCTGCCTGACCTGCAGAAATTGCGATACGACCTGCCCGTCGGGTGTGAAATACGGGGAATTGATTGATATTGGCCGTGAGCTCGTCAGCGAGCGGGTGCCGCGGTCGCCCGGCCAACGAGCCTTGCGCTATACCTTACGCAAGGTGCTATTGGGGCCGTGGTTCGCACCACTGTATCGCATGGGGCGTTTTGTGCGCCCGGCGCTGCCCGGGATTCTGAAGTCAAAAATGCCTGAATCCCGCCCAGCGGGCAAACTGCCGACCAACCCCAAGCGCCATGCGCGTCAGGTTCTGATGCTGACCAGTTGTGTGCAGCCTGCCATGATGCCTTCGATTGATGCAGCGACTGCGCGTGTGCTCGATGCGGTTGGCATCGGTACGCGCTATGCCGCCGGTTCCGGGTGCTGTGGAGCGATCAATTTTCACCTGGATGCCCAGGACGCCGCGTGTGACCAGATGCGGGCAAATATTGATGCCTGGTTGCCCTTGATCGAGTCCGGCGAGGTCGAGGCGATCGTTGTCAATGCCTCGGGCTGTGGCGGCATGATGAAGGACTATGCCCACCATTTGCGCCATGACGCGCAGTATGCTGAAAAGGCCGCAAAAGTGGTGGCCCATATCCAGGATGTGGGGGAATTCCTGGCCCCGCTTGCAGCCCAGTTGAAGGCCAAGGTCAAGCGCGCACCTGGGCGTGCGGCGTTTCATCCGCCCTGTACTCTGCAGCATTGGCAGGGGCTGCGCACGGTGAACGAGCGCCTGCTTACAGAACTGGGTTTCGACCTGCAGGTATTTGCCGACTCGCATTTGTGCTGTGGTTCGGCTGGGACGTATTCCATCACGCAGCCGGCGCTCTCGAAGGCACTCAGGGACCGCAAGCTCACTGCGATTCACGAGGCTCTGCCCGCGACCATTGTGTCGTCCAATATTGGCTGCATCACACATTTGCAAAGCGGTACCAGTACGCCCGTGCGTCACTGGATTGAAGTGCTGGACGAGGTGATGGCAGATGATTGAAGCGCCGGGCAAGGGGGCACGCGTCGTAGTCGGCATGTCGGGCGGGGTGGATTCCTCGGTGTCGGCGTGGTTGCTGAAGGAACAGGGCTACGAGGTCGTGGGCCTGTTCATGAAGAATTGGGAGGAGGATGACGACAGCGAATATTGTTCGTCACGCCAGGATTGGCTGGATGCGGTCGCGGTGGCCGATGTCATCGGCATTGATATCGAGGCGGTGAATTTCGCGGCCGAGTACAAGGATCGGGTATTTGCCGAGTTCCTGCGGGAATACTCGGCCGGACGCACCCCGAATCCCGATGTATTGTGCAATGCCGAGATCAAGTTCAAGGCATTCCTGGACCATGCCATGACCCTGGGCGCCGACCATATCGCGACCGGCCACTACGCCCGGGTGCGCCGGGTATCGACGCCGGACGGGCTGCGCAGCCAATTGCTGAAGGCGGTGGATCCGAGCAAGGACCAGAGCTATTTCCTGCATCGCCTGAATCAGGATCAGTTGGCGCAAACGCTGTTTCCGCTGGGCGAGATCCACAAGACCGAGGTCCGCCGCATCGCCCATTCTCTAGGGCTGTCGAATGCCGCCAAAAAAGATTCCACCGGCATATGCTTTATTGGCGAGCGTCCGTTTCGCGAATTCCTGAACCGCTACCTGCCCACCAAGCCGGGCCCCATCCTGACTCCAGAGGGAAACCGGGTGGGCGAGCACCAGGGGCTGGCGTTTTATACCCTGGGGCAGCGCAAGGGCCTGGGGATCGGCGGAGTGAAAGGGCGCCAGCGCAGCGATGGGACGGCAGATGCCTGGTACGTTGCCCGCAAGGACATGCACAGCAATACGCTTTACGTGGTGCAGGGGCATGATCATCCCTGGCTGCTGGCATCGCACCTCACCGCCCAGGATGCCGGCTGGGTTTCGGGTGTCGCGCCCGTGGCGGGCCGCTATTCTGCAAAAACGCGTTATCGCCAGGCCGATGCGGCGTGTGCGCTGACGGATTGCGGTGTGGGGACGTTTGATCTGTCGTTCGATGAGGCCCAATGGGCCGTGACGCCGGGCCAGTCGGCTGTGCTGTATGACGGGGACGTGTGCCTTGGGGGCGGGATCATCGGCGCCTGAGGTCTGTTGCAGTCCGGGCGGGTGTCTGGATCGGCGGGCCTAGGCGCTGGGGTGGCAGGTACTGAGGAAAGATGGACGAGCCTCGAGTTTTTCCGACAGGCGTGCGAGGTTTGGGTGGTCGTTGCGCCATGCCAGTTCGGGAAAACGCGAATCCAGGTACCCCAGCGCGACACCCACGGCAATATCGGCCAGACACAGGTTCACGCCGGTACAGAAAGCCTGATCGCCCAGGTTTTCCTCCATATAGCGCAGCGCCGCCGAGATTTTTCCGAGCTGGCGGTCGATCACTGATTGATTCTGGTGTTCGGGCGTGCGCTGAACGGTTTCCAGGCGTGCGATGACTGCAGCATCCATGACACCGTCGGCGACGGCTTCCCACCATTTCACAGTTGTGCGCTCGCGCCCGGAAGGCGGCACCAGCCGTCCGACCGGCGAAAGGGTATCGAGGTATTCCACGATCACGCGCGAGTCGAACAAACTGCCGTTTTCGTCCATCAGCAGGCAGGGCACCTTGCCCAGCGGATTGAAGGCGGGAACCCGGGCACCCTCGCCCCAGACGTCGTCCAGGATGAGTTCGTATTCGAGCTTTTTCTCTGCCAGCACCACGCGCACTTTGCGTACGTACGGACTGGTCAGGGTTCCTATCAATTTCATGGCAAAACACAGAAGTTCCGGGCCCAAAAAGTATAGCAGGAACCCCCCTCGCGAACCCTCATGGTGGGCCCTTTTGCCCCGGCCGGATGACTTGGGCGGCCGAAGTGTGGTTTATATGTGGCAAGGCTAGTCGTTGGCGTGCAAATGTTAGAATTCAGCCTGCTTTCAAACCGATGGATTACCATGCAAATCAAGCCTGTTCTCAGTACGCTGAACGCCCTGTCCCCCCTTGACGGGCGTTACGCCACCAAGACCGATTCGCTGCGCGCCTTGCTGTCCGAGGCCGGATTCATGGCCCACCGGGTCGAGGTCGAGATCGCCTGGCTGATCGGATTGTCCGATGCGGGTCTGCCAGAATTTCCGGCCTTCACAGCGTCGGCGCGCGACACGCTGGCCGCCCTGGTGCTGGACTTTTCCGAGGCCGATGCGGCCCGCATCAAGGAAATCGAGAGCCGGACCAACCACGACGTCAAAGCCGTGGAATATTGGCTGAAGGAACGCGTGGCCGATCATGCTGAATTGTCCCGCGCGGCCGAGTTCATTCATTTTTCGTGTACGTCGGAGGACATCAACAATACCTCGCATGCATTAATGCTTGGGCGCGCGCGCAGTCGCTGTATCGTGCCGCAACTCGAGGCCTTGCATGCCCGCCTGCGTGAGCTGGCCCATCAGTTCGCTGCCCAACCCATGCTCTCGCGCACCCACGGGCAACCGGCCACACCCACCACATTGGGCAAGGAATTCGCCAATTTTGCGGCCAGGCTGGATCGTGTGATTGCCGCTGTGCGAGCCGTCGAGCCCCTGGCCAAGATGAACGGTGCAACCGGGAACTACAACGCGCATCTGGCTGCGTATCCCGAAATCGACTGGCCCGAGTTCAGTGCCCGTGTACTGCGTGGGCTGGGCCTGACCCAGAATCCCCACACCATCCAGATCGAACCCCACGACTGGATGGCCGTGCTGTTCGACGCGGTTTCGCGCGCCAATACGATCCTACTTGATCTGAATCGCGATATCTGGGGGTATGTATCCCTGGGCTACTTCAAACAACGCCTCAGGGAAGGCGAGGTCGGTTCCTCGACCATGCCGCACAAGGTCAACCCGATTGATTTCGAAAACTCTGAAGGCAATCTGGGTCTGGCCAACGCGATGCTGCGGCATTTGTCGGAAAAGTTGCCGATCTCGCGCTGGCAGCGTGACCTCACCGACTCGACGGTGCTGCGCAATCTGGGTGTGGGCCTCGGGTACAGCCTGGTTGCCTACGATGCCTGCCTGCGCGGTCTGGGCAAACTGGAACTGAATGCCGCCGTGATTGACGAGGATATCGATCAATGCTGGGAAATCCTGGCCGAGCCCGTTCAAACCGTGATGCGCCGATATGGCCTGCCTCAGCCCTACGAACAACTGAAGGCGCTGACGCGCGGCAAGGGGATTACCGAGGAAGCCTTGCGCGAATTCATCCAGGGCCTGGATCTGCCCGACGAGCCCAAGGCGCGCCTGTTGGCCATGACCCCGCGCAGCTATATCGGCCTGGCCCAACAGTTGGCCACCCAGGTTTGAGCGGCGGGGCGAATTTTACAAATCGCTGCCCAATCGTGTATTATTTCGGTCTTCGCTAAATCCGCGAAGGGTTGTTAGCTCAGTTGGTAGAGCAGCGGACTCTTAATCCGTCGGTCGACAGTTCGAGCCTGTCACAACCCACCAAAAAACACCAAAGAATCAAGGGCTTACCAGATTGTTCTGGTAAGCCCTTTTTCTTGCCTCTCGCCGTTTACGTTTCGTTTACGTTTTTTGGCGCGATGGTTTGTGATGTTGTTTTAGCACGCGGGAAAGAATTTTTAGGCGGTTCCGATTTGGTACCGCCTAATGGTTCCCCACGCGCACGCGGGCGATTGAACTTCCTCAATTTGAGGGAGTTGGATGATGCCGATTCCCCCAGGCGGCACTAAGCGGGGCTACTTGACCCATAGCCAAGCGTTTGCTTGAGGTTGGTTTCTTGAGCATCCTCGAGAAAATTGCGCAGTAATTCGGCTTTGCTCAATGAGAGTGCATGTAAATATTTCTTTCGGGTGTAGGTAGATAAATACGCAAAGAAACCGCCAGGGTGGGCGACTGGTGACGTACGGAGTACGTAACTATAAAATGGCTTGCTCTGCCCTGTTTCCGTAACTACAATAATTATATGGAAATCACCCTTGACCCGGCCAAAGACAGAAGCA
>JAKDMO010000111.1 GCA_030452305.1 Alcaligenaceae bacterium
TCTGGCCAATTAAACCCCTGACGGCTATACGAATGGATATCTGAATTCGCCCAATATTGCCAGCGGCCTCGTGAACCCCTCGATGAAACGGCTGGTGACGCTCGATAGCTTTGCTGCGATCGGCAATCAGGTTTCCGACCCTGGCGCGATTGTGATCCGCAAGGATGAAAAAAGGTTCAGCAACTTCAAGGAATTGGTGGAGTATGCAAAGACCCATGAACTGACCACCACCGCGACCGGCGTGGCGGGGGATGACCACCTGGTGACGCTGAAGCTGAACAAGGAATTGGGCACCCAGTTCCGTGCCATTCAGTTCGAAGGCACTGCGGATAGCCGGACGGCATTCCTGGGCGGCCACGTCGATGTCCTCATCACCAGCGTTGGCGAGGTCTATACGCTGAATGACAATGGGCAAGTCAATGTGGTGGCTGTGACCGCCAGGAAACGGTCTCCGTTCATGGAAAAAGTGCCGACTGTTCAGGACGCCACTTCGAAAACGGTGATATCGGCTTCG
Organism: Alcaligenaceae bacterium; assembly: GCA_030452305.1. Lineage (GTDB taxonomy): Bacteria > Pseudomonadota > Gammaproteobacteria > Burkholderiales > Burkholderiaceae_B > Castellaniella. The sequence goes on from JAKDMO010000111.1 coordinate 515, forward strand.
ACTCGTGGTTTGGTCGCACCCAAAGGGATTGCCCCCGAGACGCTGGCAACCCTCAGGGAAGCCATGAAAACGGCGGTCAATGACCCCGAGTATCAGGCAAAGATGAAAAGCCTCGGGATCGGCGCCGATTATATGGATGGCCCGGAATACATGACCGTCCTGAAAAGCGATGTGACCGACATCAAGGGCCTCAGCGATTTGATCGGCTGGTAAGGCTGATTGCTGGGTCGTTTTTGCTTGACCCCCAAGCCGTACCGCCAGACAGACTGACCGGGTGGTGTGGCTTGGGGTGAGTGACTTTAGGTGGGATTGTCTTGAAGAATATTGGTATATGGGTGGGTCTTTTGCTTGCGGCGTTCGGCGCAAGCCTGTTCATTATGTCGCTGTCCATGAGTTACTACGGCAAATATGGGCCTGGCCCAGGGCTGTTTCCCTTATGGATCAGCGGCCTGCTGGTGGTCTTGTCGGTGATGTACATCATCGACTCGATCGGCAAGGAAAGTCTTTCATTCAAGAACGTCATTCCCGAGAAGCGTATCGTCAAAAAGCTGGCGACTATTCTTGGTGCGATCCTGTTTTTCATTCTGGCAGCTCCCTATCTGGGGTTTTTCTGCGCGAGCGTGATCGCCGTGGCGATGCTGCTGTGGCGGGACTATAGCCGACGATGGTCGGTGACGATTGCGGTGATTTTGACTGCCGTGCTGTATGTGGTTTTCGGGATTTTGCTGGATATCCCGCTGCCAGTGAATATTTGGGGCTGGTAAGGGGATCATAGGTGGAAGCAATCAATCTGCTGTTTTCAGGGTTCGAGACCGCGTTTTCGGGCTGGAACCTGTTTTATTGTCTGGCGGGGGTGTCCATCGGCATGGTGGTGGGGATCCTGCCGGGGCTGGGGCCCAGCGCGGGTACGGCCTTACTGATACCAATCACTTTTGGCATGGCGCCGGTGTCGGCGATCATCATGCTGGCCGGGATTTATTACGGCTCGATGTATGGGGGCACGATCACCACGGTTCTGGTTAATGTTCCTGGCGAGGCCGCTTCGGTTATTACCTGCCTGGACGGCTATCCCATGGCAAAAAAAGGCCGTGCCGGCGCGGCGTTGGGGGTCGCAGCCATAGGTTCATTCGTAGGCGGAACCATATCCATTATCGCGGTCAGCCTGATTGCACCCCACCTCGTTCAGTTTGCCCTGGCGTTCGGGCCACCAGAGTTCTTTGCGCTGGTCGTGCTGGGGATGACCATGGTCATGGGGCTGGCGGGGAAATCCGTTTTGCGCGGCGCCATATCCGTCGTGCTGGGTTTGCTGCTGGCCACGATCGGTATGGCACCCAGTTCCGGCGTGCCCCGATTCTATCTGGGCCTCCCGCAGCTGCTGGATGGTCTGAATTTTGTCACCATCGCCATGGGCTTGTTTGGCCTGGCGGAAATCCTGACCGGCGCCGAGGAAAGTTTTAAGAACCCAAGCAAACCGGCCGAGGTCAAAAAGCTGCTGCCGGAACGCGAGGAATGGGGGCCCACGGCCAAGTCCATCGGCCGGGGTACAGCCTTGGGGTTCTTTGCGGGCCTGATTCCGGGTACCAGCTCGGTGGTTCCGGCGCTGCTGTCTTATTCCCTCGAAAAAAAGCTCGCCAAAGATCCTTCCCGTTTCGGCAAAGGCGCGATCGAAGGCGTGGCCGGCCCCGAGACCGCCAACAATTCTTTCTGTGGCGGCGCCTTTGTGCCGTTGCTGCTGCTGGGGATTCCCAGTTCAGCCACCATGGCGGTGTTGCTGGGTGCGTTCATCCTGCACGGCCTGACGCCCGGGCCGATGCTGTTTGTGCGCCATCCGGACTTTGTGTGGGCGGTTATCGCCAGCATGTTTATCGGCAACGCCCTGCTGTTGGTCATGAACCTGCCCATGGCCAGAATGTGGGCCAAGGTGATCAATATTCCGTCGAAACTGCTGTTTCCCATCATTATCGGGATCTCTATGGTCGGTACGTACTCGATCAGCAACAGCCTGTGGGATGTAGGGGGTTTCCTCGTCTTTGGCATTCTGGGTTATCTGTTGAAAAAAGCAGACATCCCCGTGGCGCCGATTGCCCTGATGTTCATCCTGGGCGAACTGATGGAAAAATCCTTGCTGGAATCACTGGCAATTTTCAAAGGCAATATCTTTGAAATCATCACGCGCCCGATATCCGGTGGCCTGATCCTGGTGTCGGTGCTGATTCTGGTCCTGAGTGTTTTTGCCGGAAAGATGAACAAAAAGGAATATTTCCAGGATGTCGAGGCGTGATGGGGCGCCTCGGTATTCAATGGCTGACAGGCTGGTGCTTTATCCCGATTTGTTCGGCAAGTGTGTCCAGCCGTTTATCCAGCGTCCAGAGTTCAGCGCCATGGGTCAGCAAGGTAGAAGCCGGCAGCAATATATCGACTACACCGCAGCCTGAACCGTAAAGACTCCTGGCTTCTATCAGCATCATGGTTTCCTGGATAGAGGCTTGTTGGCTTTGGCGCAAGCTTGCCAGGTCGGCCAGGGTTTCTTGCCGGCTGGGTGGTGTACCACAGGCAATTTCCCCGATGACCAGCGGGTGCGTCAATACCAGATCTCGTTCAAGCAGGTGCACCAGGGCGTCATTACGGCGCTTGAAGTGATCTACCCAGACCGAGGTATCGACCAACACGCCCGTCATGGTTCGACCGGTTCGCGTCGGCGGGGAATGTTCTGCATTTTTGGGGCTTTTCCACCCAAACTAGCCAGCCGTTTGGCGAACTGTACGCGGACAAAGGTCTTGACCGCCTCGCGAAAAAGGTCCGCTTTATCCATGTCGGGGTCTGCAACTGCCAGCGCCCGCTCGTACAGATGATTGTCGATGGTACCGGTGTCATCAATCGCCGAGGTCTGGATGCCGCCGTCCAGAAACTGACGACGAAGGGGGCGCACAACCTGGCGATAGTGATGATTGATGTCGATCACTTCAAAGCCGTCAATGACAAGTTTGGCCATGCCGCCGGTGATGAGGTTTTGAAAGCGATGACCGCCCTGATTGTGGCTGAGGCCCGTAGCGAGGACGTGGTCGCCCGAATGGGCGGCGAGGAATTCGTGATCCTGTTGTCTGAAACAGGATCCGATCCGGCAAGGCGCTTCGCGGAACGACTACGGTCCACCATAGAACAGACGAACTTTGACAAGGTGGGAAACGTGACGATTTCCCTCGGCGTTGCGTGTTGTCCCGCGAACGGTACAGATGTTCGTGACGCGTTGGCTCTGGCAGACGCTGCGCTTTACCGCGCCAAGGAGGCGGGCCGAAATCGTGTACATATGGCGTAGGTCATGACGGGCTGCTTGCACCCTTGAATCGCAACAGGCGCAATGCATTCAGCGTGACAATCGCCGTCGCTCCGGTGTCGGCCAATACAGCGACCCATAAGCCGGTGAGGCCCAGCACAGTGGTAATCAGAAAGACCCCTTTCAAACCGAGCGCAAAAACGACGTTCTGGTGAATGTTCGCCATGGTGGCGCGCGACAGGGCCACGAGGTGGGCCACGTCCGTGACACGGCTTTTCAGCAGCGCCGCGTCGGCGGTTTCGATGGCCACGTCGGTGCCGCCGCCCATTGCGATGCCTACGTCGGCGGTGACCAGTGCCGGTGCATCGTTGATGCCATCACCCACCATGGCGACCTTGGCCTGGCCCTTCATCTGGTTGATCAGGCGCAGCTTGTCCTGCGGCAGAAGTTCAGCTTCTACCTCCATGCCCAGGCTGTCGGCAATCGCCTGAGCGGTGCGGTGGTTGTCTCCGGTAAGCATAATGGCGCGCACACCCATGGCCTTAAGCGCAGCCACACCTTCTTGTGCGTCCTGCCTGGGTTCGTCGCGCAGGGCCACGAGCCCAAGTACCTCGCGGCTCTGCTCATCCAGCAGGACGGAAACGGTCTTGCCGTCGTGCTGGAGCGCCTGGATGTGTGCGAGTTGCCCGGGTGACAGGGTGGCTGCCTGGGCGGCGTATAGCGGTGAGCCGACGGCCAGGTGGCGCCCCGCCACCTCTGCGTGCACGGCTTTGCCGGCGGTAGCGAAGGCCGTGGATGCGGCTGGAATGGCAAGGCCGGCTGCGTCGGTGTGGGCCACGATGGCTTTGGCAAACGGGTGGCTGGAACCGGACTCGATGCTCGCGCACAGGGCCAGCACCTCGTCTTCGCCTTGTGCAAAAGCGACAATGTCGGTGACGCGTGGCGTGCCTTCGGTCAGCGTGCCGGTCTTGTCAAACGCGATCGCGCCTACTTTGCCGATGGTTTCCAGTGCCTTGCCCCCTTTCACCAGCAATCCCCGGCGTGTGCCGACCGCCAGACCTGAAGCAATCGCCGCCGGCGTTGACAGCACGAGCGCACATGGACAGGCGATCAGCAGCAGTGCCAGGCCGCGATAAATCCAGGTTTGCCAGTCTGCCCCCATTGTCAGTGGTGGCACGAGCACGATCAGCGCAGCGATGGCCATCACCGCCGGCGTGTAGTAGCGACTGAATTGCTCAATGAAACGGGCGGTAGGCGCTTTGGTGGCCTGCGCTTCTTCGACCAGATGGATGATGCGTGAAATAGTGTTGTCGGCTGCGGCCTTTTCCACACGCACCTGCAGCACCCCGTCAACGTTGACCGAGCCTGCAAATACGTGGTCGCCCGTCGCCCTGGCGCGCGGCATGGACTCACCGGTTATGGGCGATTCATCCAGGCTGGATGCCCCGTGGACAATCACGCCGTCGGCCGAAACACGATCCCCGGGACGCACCAGGACCCGATCGTCTACACGCAGTGAGGCTGCCGGAACCTCGCGCTGCCGGTCCTGTGCGTCCAGCAATACCGCTGTCTTTGGGGCCAGCGAGGCCAGAGCCTTGATGCCGGCACGGGCGCGGCCGGCCGCCACGCCTTCCAGCAACTCGCCGAGCGAGAACAGGAACACAACCGCCGCCGCTTCCTCGGGTTCACCAATGATCAAAGCGCCCAAGGCGGCCACAGACATCAGCGCCTCGATCGAAAAAGGTGAGCCGGATCGGGCTAAGGCCAAGGCTTTGACGGCAAAGGGTAGAACGCCGGTCAGGACGGCGATGGCGAATACCCACGTTTCATATCCAGGGAAAAGCAGTGAAATCGCATAGGCAGCGCCCATCAGCACGCCCAGGCTGATGACCTGCCTGCCTTTCCTGGTCTGCCACCAGTGTGAGCCTGACACCGCAAGCTCATTGTCGATTTCACTGCCAGACCGTGTCGGCAGACTTGTGTCGGCGGATACGCCAAAGCCGAGACCCTTGATGGTCTTTGCGACATCGTCGGGCCGCGTCGCGGAATCAGGAGCGAGCGTCAGGTCCAGCTTCTCGGTGGCGAAGTTCAGCCGGACGTTGGAAACACCGGGCAAGCGTGACAAAGCGGTTTCAATCTTGTTGACGCAGCTTCCACAGTCCATACCTTCGACGTGAAATTGCATAGGGAATCTCCTTGGAATGGAGTCATTAGAAACCCTATAGCAACTTCAAGGTCAAGCGTTTCTCTTCGCCCCCAAGGGATTTTGATTATTGCCGGAAATACGCCTATAGTTACTTCAGTGTTTTAGCGATGGAGTTCATCATGTCAATCAAGATCGGCGAGCTCGCCAAACGTACCGAAACGACGGTGGAAACCATCCGTTTTTATGAAAAGGAAGGGCTGTTGCCGCAGCCTTCCCGCAGCGAGGGAAATTATCGTCTGTATGGCGACGAGCATTATGAGCGGCTTCGGTTCATCAGGCACTGTCGAACCCTGGATATGGCGCTGGACGAGGTGCGTATCCTGCTGCAGTACCGGGATACACCTGCTGAGGACTGCGGTGATGTCAATGCGTTATTGGACGAGCATATAGGCGCAGTCGAGGCACGCATCGAAAGCTTGGTGCAGCTAAAACAGCATCTGGTGACCTTACGTCAAAAGTGCACGAGCACGGCACCGACCGAGTCGTGTGGAATCCTGGGCGCCCTCGCCGATAACTCGTGCCATGCTTAGGCAAGCAAGGGTGGCAGTGGGCAGTTCAGCGAGTCGGCGATGGCGCGCAGCAACTCCGCTTCGGTCACTGTGACGAATCCGTCATGTTCGACGGCCAGCGCCAGTGCCTGTATCAGGGATTGTTTGTCCGATGGTGTAAGTTGACCTAGACGGTTGACCGCAGTGTCCAGAGCCGCGATCGACACCGCATCGCGCGGCAGAAATTCCATTTCTTTGAATGGCAGGCGGGCAGTGGCGGCGCCAAAGGCTGCACTCGCCTGACTGTCGCCCATACGGCCCGCATGTACGAGCGCTGACAACAGAACCTGGCACTCATCACGTAAGTTACCAAGCGCAGCCGTCTTTGGGCTATGGGGCAGCGGCTCTGTGTTATGAGCGACGATGCGGTACAGGGCCCACTCCATCAGACTGATTTGCTTGTCGGCTATGATCAGCTGGACCAGGCCACTGTTGAAGGTGGCGGTTTGCGCGTCCGATAACTGTTTGAGCGCGGGCATGGCAAGGCCCAGCAACGGTAGGCGCGCGCGCGGGTCTAATGCGGCAAGCTTGATCGCGAACCTCGTCGTGTATCGATAAACCTCGGGCTCGGCATGTTGTTCCAGCGTGTCCAACTGCCTGGATCGCACGGGTGAGGATGCGTCCAGCAACAAGCCATAGATCAGTGCTCGTGCGGAATACGCATCATGGGCAGCCTCGCGCAATTCGGGATCGATCGCCGCGATGGTTTGCTGTGCATAGGCGACATGCCTGGCACCGGGCCGGCCGATGGCCTCGATAGACTCACGCGATGCGTCGGCCCGCAAAGGCGCCTGTGCCGGAGACTGGGCACCCGCCAGCGCACCGGCAGCTGCCGCGCCCAACATACCCAGAACAGCGTGTGAGCGATCCGTCTCGGGTCCTGGTTCCACGGCGGCTGCGGGTTGTGGAGAGGCGAAATTGCCATCCCATTCGGGCTGAATACGGCGGATGCGCTGCTCTAGCGGCGGGTGTGTCGCCATGAATGTGCTGAATGCACTGCCAATCGCGCGACTGAAGAACATATGACTGTACTCGGACGCGTTCGCAGCCTGAACTCGCGAGCCTGCCTGGTAGCCCCCGATTTTCTTTAGAGCATTGGCGATGCCACTGGGATTCCTGGTGAATTGCACTGATGACGCATCGGCCAGGAACTCGCGTTGCCGACTGACGGCAGCTTTGATCACATTGCCGAAAAAGGTTCCGGCAAAACCGACGACGATCAGTATCACGCCGATGGCCAGCATGATCATTACGGAATTGTCCCTGGAGTTGCTGCGTCGAAAGGGGGCGCTGCGCAATAAGATATACCCGATCAGACCAATCAGCAGAATGCCGTTCAAGGTCGCCACCAATTGGGTATTCAGCCTCATGTCACCATGAAAAATATGACTGAACTCATGGGCGATCACGCCTTGGAGTTCTTCACGGGTCAGCAAGCGGATGCAGCCCCTGGTGACACCAATGACCGCATCCTGCGGAGTATGGCCCGCCGCGAACGCATTGATGCTGTCATCCTCCATGACGTACACGGGTGGAACAGAGATGCCCGACGCAATCGCCATTTCCTCGACGACATTCAGCAATTTACGTTCCTCGGGATCGGTGGTGCCCGGGTCAATGGGCCGACCATTAAGGGATTCGGCGACCGCCTTGCCACCGCTGCGTAACTGGAAGTGTTTGAACAGGCTGCCCGCTATGACTACCCCGATGACCAGTACCGCGATGGTGCCCACCAGGTGCCAGTCGAGCAGCTCAATCATTTGCGTGAACCAGCTGCCTGCCACAAAGGGCGCGTTTGGATCACGCTGACTAAGCAGCGCCAGAATCGCAGCGACCGCCACGGAGGAAATCGCTACGAGACTAATGACCGCCAGGCACATCACCACGACCAGCTTGCTGGTATTGCGCTTGCTGCGTTCTTGTTGTTCGAAAAAATTCATGGGGCGTTCGTCTAAAACGAGACCTGCGGCGCCGCCTGGATTTCCTTGGTGTCTTCGAACTCGAGCAGCGCAGCGTCGGCGGAGTGCCCGAATGTGCCTGCCACCAGGACTGGCGGGAAGCTTTGTTTGTAGGTGTTGTAGGCCATGACCGCGTCATTGAATGCCTGGCGGGAAAAGGCCACCTTGTTTTCGGTGCTGGTGAGTTCTTCTGACAACTGCAGCATGTTTTGCGAAGCTTTCAAATCGGGATAGGCTTCCATGACAACATTAAGGCGACCCATGGCGTTGCTTAAGGCGCCTTCCGAGCTGGCC
>JAKDMO010000112.1 GCA_030452305.1 Alcaligenaceae bacterium
CGTCTGGGGCGGGATGCTCGCGCCGGTGCCTTTCTTTATTCTGTCCTGGGTGGTCGAAGGGCCGGCGGTCATCGAGCACAGCCTCAGCAACGTGTCCTGGGTAGGCGTGGTGTCGGTGGCTTACCTGGCGTTTGTGGCCTCCTTGGTGGGCTATGTGCTGTGGGGGCGGCTGCTGTCGCGCCATCCTGTGGCCAAGATCGCCCCTTTGAGTCTGCTGATCCCGATCGTGGGCCTGCTCTGCGCCGATCTGGTGCTGGATGAACACCTGCGCCCGGTGCAGTGGGTGGGTGGCGCGATCGTGCTGGCCGGGCTGGCCGTGAATATGTTCGGGCCACGCCTGTTCCGTTGGCGCGCCGCCGGGGCGCGGCGCAATGCCTGACTTGTCCTAAAATAGCTGCACAGGCGTGTGCCTGCCGTTTATTTTTTCCGGGAAGTGGAAATGAATCCTGATCGTGCCGGGCTCGACGCCCTGATGGAAATCACCTCGCGTCCAGAGTTGGTTTTTGTTCGAGGCGAGGGCTCGTGGCTAGAGGATCACCAGGGCAAGCGCTATCTGGATTTCATCCAGGGCTGGGCGGTCAATTGCCTGGGGCACAATCCGCCGCAGATCGCCGATGCGCTGGTGCGTCAATCAAAGCTGCTGGTGAATCCTTCGCCTGCGTTCTATAACCAGCCCTCGATCGACCTGGCCACCCGCCTGGTGGGTGCCTCGTGCTTTGATCGGATCTTTTTTGCCAACAGCGGCGCCGAGGCCAACGAAGGCGCGATCAAGCTCGCACGCAAATGGGGCCAACTGCATCGCAATGGCGCCTACAAGATCATCACTTTTGATCACAGTTTCCACGGCCGTACGCTGGCGACCATGTCGGCATCCGGCAAGCCGGGCTGGGATCGCAAGTTCGCGCCGCAGGTAGACGGTTTCCCCAAGGCCAGGCTGAATGATCTGGATTCGGTGCGTAACCTGATCGACGAGCAGACCGTTGCCATCATGCTTGAACCCGTGCAGGGCGAAGGCGGGGTGGTTCCAGCCAGTACCGAGTTTCTGCAAGCCCTGCGGGACCTGACGCGTGAACGCGAGATGCTGCTGATCGTCGATGAGGTGCAGACCGGCATGGGCCGCACGGGCGTGCTGTTTGCACACCAACGTGCAGGCATCGAGCCCGACATCATGACCCTGGGCAAAGGCATTGGGGGCGGTGTGCCGCTGGCCGCCCTGTGCGCGCGCGAGGCCGTCAGCTGTTTCGAGCATGGCGACCAGGGCGGCACCTATAACGGTAATCCCCTGATGACCGCCGTCGGTGTGGCCATTTTTGATACGCTGACCGCACCCGGCTTTCTGGAAGGGGTGGAGGAGCGTGGCTGGCATCTGTCTGAAGGGCTGACGGCGCTGTCTGAAAAATGGGGCATGCTGGGCGAACGCGGGCTGGGTCTGCTGCGTGCCCTGGTTATGGATCGCGATGACGGCCCCGCGCTGGTCGAGGCCGCCCAGCAGCGCGCGCCGGAAGGCCTGCTGCTGAATTCGCCCCGCCCGAACCTGTTGCGCTTTATGCCTGCGCTGAATGTGAGCAAGGACGAGATCGATACGATGCTGGCCTGGCTGGACGAATTGATCGCCCGGGCTCGAAGATAGAAGGGCCCCCACGCTGCGCCTTCGGCTTGCTGCCCCCCAAGGGGGCGCTTTTTACCTTGGGGCGGCCCGGCGGTAAAAATGGCCCCCACGCTTCGCAGCCTGTGGCTGCTTGCAGCCCAGGCGGTAAAAAAGGCACCGAGGTGCCTTTTACGTGCCATCAGGACCTGATCAGGCGGCCTGTTCGGCTTTCTTGACCTGGCGCCAGTGGTGCAGCAGGGGCTCGGTGTAGCCGTTGGTTTGCTCGCGGCCCTTGAAGATCAGGTCGCGGGCGGCCTTGAAGGCGCACGAGGTATCGAAATGCCCGTCCATGGGCTCGTACAGCGGGTCACCCGCGTTTTGCCCATCGACCACGGCGGCCATGCGACGCAGGGTTTCCTCGACCTGCGCCTCTGTGGTGACGCCGTGCAGCAGCCAATTGGCGATATGCTGGCTGGAAATACGCAGTGTTGCGCGGTCCTCCATCAGCCCGATGTCGTGGATGTCGGGAACCTTTGAGCAGCCCACGCCCTGGTCGATCCAGCGCACGACATAGCCCAGGATGCCCTGAGCGTTGTTGTCGAGCTCCTGCTGGATTTGTGCCGCAGTCCAGTTGGGCTGGGCGGTGACGGGCACCGTCAGGATCTGGTCGATATAGTCGGTGTGTTTGCCTTCCAGTGATTTCTGGACGGCCTGGACATCGACCTGGTGGTAATGCAGCGCGTGCAGGGTGGCGGCGGTGGGTGAGGGCACCCAGGCGGTATTGCCGCCGGCCTTCACGTGGCCGATTTTCTGCTCGAGCATCGCGGCCATCAGGTCGGGCATGGCCCACATGCCCTTGCCGATCTGGGCGTGGCCGCGCAGGCCGCATTCCAGGCCGGTCTGGACGTTGTTCAGCTCGTAGGACTGGATCCAGGGCAGTGACTTCATGTCGCCCTTGCGCACCATGGAGCCGGCGTGCATGGACGTGTGGATTTCGTCGCCGGTGCGATCCAGGAAGCCCGTATTGATGAAGGCAACGCGCTCGGATGCGGCGGCGATGCAGGCCTTCAGGTTCACGCTGGTGCGGCGTTCCTCGTCCATGATGCCCATCTTGATCGTGTTGGCCGCGAGGCCCAGAAGGGCTTCGGTGCGGGCAAACAGCTTTGACGCAAAGGCGACCTCATCGGGCCCGTGCATCTTGGGCTTGACGATGTAAATCGAGCCGGTACGGGAATTCTTGCGCAGCTTCAGGTCGTGGATGGCGATCAGGGAAGTCAGAACGGCGTCGAGGATGCCCTCGGGGATTTCCTGGCCGTCGCCATAGAGGATCGCCGGATTGCTCATCAGGTGACCGACGTTGCGCACGAACATCAGCGAGCGGCCGTGCAGCGATTGCGCCGCGCCCTGGGTATCGGTGTAGCTGCGATCCGGGTTCAGGCGACGTGTGATGGTCTTGCCGCCCTTGGTCAGGTCCTCGGACAGATCACCCTTGAGCAGACCCAACCAGTTGCGGTAAGCCAGGACCTTGTCGTCGGCGTCCACGGCGGCGATGGAGTCCTCGAGATCGATGATGGTGGTCACGGCGGCCTCCATCACCACATCCTTGATGTGGGCCGGGTCGGTTTTGCCAATGGGGTGATTGGCGTCAAACTGAACCTCGAAGTGCAGGCCATTGTGCTGGAACACCAGTGCCTCGGGTTGGGCCGCGTCGCCACGGTGGCCGAGTAATACCTGGGTATGGGTCAGACCAGTGGTGGCACCCGATGCGAGGCGCACCTGCAGTGCGCCATCCACGACGGCGTAGCCCGTGGCGTCGCTGTGCGAGCCCTCGGCCAGCGGAATACTGTCATTCAGGAACTTGCGCGCAAAGGCAATGACCTTGGCGCCGCGCACCGGGTTGTAGCCGGCTGTTTTTTCTGCGCCGCCCTCGTCCGAAATCGCGTCGGTGCCATACAGGGCATCGTACAGGCTGCCCCAGCGGGCATTCGCAGCGTTCAGCGCGTAGCGCGCGTTCGTCACGGGCACGACCAGCTGCGGGCCGGCCTGCACGGTAATTTCCGTATCCACATTGGCGGTGCTGACCGCGACCTGCGCGGGCGCGTCTTGCAGATATTTGATGCTCTTCAGGAATGCGCGGTAGGCCGCAGGATCCTGAATGGGGCCGGGATGCTTGTCATACCAGGCGTCGATTTCGTGCTGCAGGCGTGCGCGCTCGGCCAGCAGAGCCTGGTTTTCGGGGGCAAGGTCGCGGACGATCTGATCGAAACCCGCCCAGAATGCGTCGGCCTGTACGCCGGTGCCGGGCAGGGCTTCTTGTTCAATGAATTGGTGCAGTGTGTCGGCCACCTGCAGTCCATGGACTGAGATTCGATCTGACATATGACTTTCCTGTTTGAACGGGGACGTTGATCCCCATTATAGAGAGTCTTCTATAAGAGTTTTAACCCCGGAGAGTATATGCAGTGTGTACTTTAAGTATGGACTGGGGCTACGCCAAGGCAGCCATACTCGCGAACTGTTGCGCGAATACGGCTGTGATGACGCTTAGATCGATGGCGTTATCGGCCGATGGTGTCGTGCAGGATGTGCCCTGATCAGGGCACCGTCGCCACATGCAGCAGATTCGTGCTGCCGCTTTGCCCGAAGGGCAGGCCGGCGATGACGATGACAATGTCGCCGCCGGCGGCGTGTTTCTGCCTGACGGCGGCGTTTGTGGCCTGTGTGATCATGTCGCTGACGTTCGAGAGCTGTACATCGAAATGAACGGCGTGGATGCCCCAGGCCAGGGCCAGTCGGCGGGCGGTGGCGAGTTCGGGGGTCAGGGCCAGTATGGGTGCGTCCGGGCGTTCGCGGCTGGCTCGCAGCGCACTGAACCCCGAGGCGGTGTAGGCGACGGTGGCCGCCGGTGCCAGCAGGCCCGCCACGCCGCGCAGCGCGTAGCAGATGGCGTCGGGGATGTTGGCCTGGGCTGCGGTCTGGCTGGCATCAAGCCCGTCGCGCCATGAGGGATCGTGCTCGACCTCGTGGATGATGTGTTCCATGATGGTGACTGCCTCGACCGGGTATTGACCCGCAGCCGATTCGGCTGACAGCATGACCGCATCGGCGCCGCTGTAGATGGCGGTGGCCACGTCCGAGGCCTCGGCGCGCGTCGGCACAGGCGAACTGATCATGGATTCCAGCATCTGGGTGGCCACGACTACCGGCTTTCCTGCGGCGCGTGCCTTGCGTACGATGCGCTGCTGCAGGACGGGGACGCGCTGTGCGGGCAGTTCGACCCCCAGGTCGCCGCGGGCGACCATGATGCCGTCGGACTGGCTGATGATGTCGTCGAGGTGTTCGATGGCGGCAGGCTTTTCGAGTTTGGCCATGATCCAGGCGCGCCTGCCGATGAGGGCGCGCGCTTCGGCGATGTCTTCGGGCCGCTGCACGAATGATAGGGCCACCCAGTCCACGCCCAGGTCCAGGCCGAAATCCAGATCAACGCGGTCCTTGGGTGTCAGCGGCGAGATCGGCAGGATGACGCCGGGCACGTTGACCCCCTTGCGGTCGGACAGCACCCCGCCGATCAGCACCGTGGTTTCGGCGAAATCCGGTCCGAAGCGATCGACACGCAGGCGCAGCTTGCCGTCGTCGAGCAGCAGATCAGTACCGGTTTCCAGTGCGGCGAAGATTTCCGGGTGGGGCAGTGTGGCGCGCGTGTTGTCGCCTTCGGCCTCGTTCAGATCGAGCCGAAAGGGCCGGCCGGCCTGCAGGGTGGTTTTGCCGCCGGCGATGGCGCCGACGCGCAGCTTGGGGCCCTGCAGATCCATCAGTATGCCGATGGGCCGACCCACTTCCTGTTCGATCTTGCGGATGATGCGATAGCGCTCGGCATGGTCTTCGTGGGTGCCATGGCTGAAATTCAGGCGAAATACATTCGCGCCGGCATCCACCAGGGCGCGGATCTGCTCGTGGGTGGAGCTGGCCGGGCCCAGCGTGGCCAGGATGCGGGCGTGGCGGTACGTGCTCATGATTGTCCATCACCGTAGAGATAGCCCTCGCCCAGTGCGGCGATGCCCGCGCGGGCGATCTGGGCGTCCTGGCTGGATTGCACGCCCGAGACCCCGACGGCGCCGATGACGCGGCCGTCCGCGTAGATCGGCTCGCCGCCTTCCATGGGGGTGATGGGCATTTTCAGCGCAGCGGTGCGGCCTTTGTTGACCATGTCTTCGTAGGCCTTGCTGGGTTTGCCGCCCAGCACGCAGGCGCGGGCTTTTTCAGGTGCGACGCTAGCGCTCATCAGGTTGGCGCCGTCCAGGCGCTGCAGCCACAGCGCGTGGCCGCCCGCGTCGCAGATGGCGATGCTGACGGCCCAATGGTTGCTCAGGGCCTCGGCTTCGGCTGCAGCGGCGATCTTGCGGGCGTCTTCGAGGGTCAATACCTGGGTCGTTTGCATGATGGATCCTTTTCAGTAGAGAGGGTTGGCGTGCGGGACTTCAGGTGATGAGAATCGCGCGAAAATCGTTGACGTTGGTCAGGGTGGGGCCGGTCACCAGCGAATCACCCAGCTTTTCAAAGAAACCATGACCATCATTATTATCCAGATGCCTGCGCGGGGGCATACCCAGCGCCCAGGCACGCGCCAGGGTGTCGGGGGTGAGCAATGCGCCGGCGATTTCCTCCTGGCCGTCGACGCCATCGGTGTCGCCCGCCAGCGCGTGGATGTTCGAGGCACCGTCCAGAGTGAGGGCCAGGGACAGCAGGAATTCGACGTTGCGTCCGCCGCGCCCCGTGCCACGTATGGTCACCGTGGTTTCCCCGCCAGAGAGCAGCACGCAGGGTGGGCGTGTGGGCTGCTGGTGGTCGTGCACCTGCAGTGCGATGGCACCCAGTACCTTGCCGACGTCGCGTGCTTCACCCTCGATGCGGTCGCCCAGCAGCACCGGGGTGATGCCGGCGTCACGCGCGACATCGGCTGCAGCCTCCAGTGCCATCTGGAGCGTGGCGATCAGGTGGGTGGTGACTCGGGCCAGGGCGGGGTCATCGGGTTTCAGGGTCTCGCCCCGGCCGGTTTCCAGCAGGCTGCGGGCGGCCTCGGGTAGTGCAATGCCGTAGCGGCGCACAATGTCGAGCGCATCCGCGCAGCGTGTGGGGTCGGCGACGGTGGGGCCCGATGCGATGTCGGCCGGCTGGTCGCCGGGCACGTCCGAGATCAGCAGGTTGAGGACGCGCGCCGGGGCGCAGGCGGCCGCCAGCCGCCCCCCTTTTATTGCAGACAGATGGCGGCGGACGCAGTTCATTTCCGAGATGGTGGCGCCGGACTTGAGCAAGGCCCGGTTGATGTCCTGCTTGTCCTGCAGGGTGATGCCCGGGCCCGGCATGGGCAGCAGCGAGGATCCCCCGCCGGATATCAGGCAGATCACCAGGTCGTCGGCCGTGAGGCCGTGTACAAAATCGAACATGCGTTGCGCCGCGCGGCTGCCCGCCTCATCGGGAACCGGATGGGCGGCCTCGATGATTTCGATATGTCGGCACGGGACCGCATAGCCGTAGCGTGTGACGACCAGGCCCTCGATCCTGCCTGGCCAGAGGCGCTCGAAGGCCTGCGCCATGGCAGCCGAGGCCTTGCCTGCACCGATCACCAGCGTGCGTCCCACAGGTGGCTCGGGCAGGAACGGCGCGATGCAGTGTTCCGGCTGTGCGGCCTGGACGGCGGCTGTGAACATTCGGGTCAGAAGCTCGCGGGGCGTGGAAGTCATGCGTGGGCCTTTTATTGTCCGATTTCGAAGTTCCCCATGATCTCCAAAGCCCGCACCATGGCAGAATGATCCCATCCCGAGCCGTCATGCGCGGCGCAGCTGTTGAACAGTTCCTGCGCGGTGGCCGTATTGGGCAGAGACAGGCCCAACTGGCGTGCAGTGGACAGGGCCAGGTTTAGATCCTTTTGGTGCAGGGCGATGCGGAAACCCGGGTCGAAGCTGCGTTTGATCATACGCTCTCCGTGCACTTCCAGGATGCGTGAACTGGCAAAGCCGCCCATCAGGGCCTGGCGCACCTTGGCAGGATCGGCGCCGGCCTTTGCCGCCAGCAGCAGCGCCTCGCCCACGGCCTCGATGGTCAGCGCCACAATGATCTGGTTGGCCACCTTGGTCGTCTGGCCGTCGCCGTTGCCGCCGACCAGTGTGACGTTTTTGCCCATCAGGTCGAACAGGGGCTTGACGGTGTTGAAGGCCGATTCGCTGCCGCCGACCATGATGGTCAGGCTGGCGGCCTTGGCGCCGACTTCGCCGCCGGACACCGGCGCATCCAGATATTCGCAGCCCAGCTCATTGATTCTGGCGGCGAAATCCTTGGTCGCGACGGGCGAGATCGAACTCATATCGATCACGATCTTGCCTTTGGCGAGGCCTGCGGCCACACCGTTTTCATCAAACAGCACCGCCTCGACATCCGGGGTGTCGGGCACCATGACGATGATGATGTCGGATGCCTGGGCGACCTCGGTACCGTTGGCCATGGCCGTTGCGCCGGCGTCCAGCAGGTTTTTTGGGGCCTTGCCGCGCGTATGGGTAAACAGGGTGTGGCCCCCCTGGATGAGGTTGGCGGCCATGGGGGCGCCCATGATGCCCAGCCCGATGAATCCGATTTTTGCCATATTGTTCTCCTTGATGAATGGGTGGGGTCAGGCGTTCATGGACTGGATCCAGCCCAGGCCGTCTTGTGTTTTGCCTGCGGGTTTGTACTCGCAGCCGATCCAGCCTGGATAGCCCAGGCTGTCGATGTGGCGCAGCAGCCAGGGGTAGTTGATTTCGCCTGTGCCCGGCTCGTGGCGGCCGGGGTTGTCGGCGAGCTGGATGTGGCCGATCTGGTCCAGGTGCGCGCTGAGCGTGTTCGCCAGCTCGCCTTCCATGCGTTGAGCATGGTAGATGTCGTACTGGACGCGTAGATTGTCGCTGCCGACCTCGTGGATGATGTCCAGCGCCTGGTCGGTACGGCTCAGGAAAAAGCCCGGGATATCAAAGGTGTTGATCGGCTCGATCACCAGGCGGATACCGGCGTCCTGCAGCCTGGGCGCGGCGTAGCGCAGGTTTTCCACAAAGGTCTGGTGCGCGTGGGTGCGTTCGACGCCTTCCGGGACTTTGCCTGCCAGACAATTGACGACGGGG
>JAKDMO010000113.1 GCA_030452305.1 Alcaligenaceae bacterium
CGCGGCCGGGTGTGCCCAGCGCCCGACCCATCCACAGGCCCAGTGCCTTGCCGAAGGCGCGCTGCACCCCCGTCTGCACCATGTGGACCCCCCAGAGCAGCAGGGCCACATAGCCGCCGAAACTTGAGATCACCAGGATTTCGCTCATGACGGACATGCTCTAGTTTGGCGGCAGATTATTGCTGCGGCAGATCCCTGAGCGCCTGGATACGCGTCTGGATCGGTGGGTGCGAGGCGAATAGCTTGCCCAGGCCACCGCCTGCGATACCCGAGGCCTGGAAAGACTTCGGCAAATCGCCTGGTTCGAGCCCACCCAGCCGCGCCAGGGCGTGGATCATCGGATCGCGCGCACCCATCAGCCGGGCAGCGCCCGCGTCGGCGCGGAATTCGCGGCGTCGGGAAAACCAGGCCACGATGATCGAGGCCAGGACCCCGAAGACAATTTCGCACACGATGACCGACAGGAAGTAGCCCATACCGACCCCCCGGTCGTTCTTCAGGATCGCCCGATCGATGAAATAGCCCACGATGCGGGAAAGGAAGATGACGAAGGTGTTGACCACACCCTGGATCAGGGTCAGTGTGACCATGTCGCCGTTGGCGATGTGCGAGACCTCATGCCCCAGGACGGCGGCGACCTCCTCCTCGCTCATGCCGGCCAGCAGCCCGGTCGATACCGCCACCAGGGCATCGTTGCGAAACGCGCCTGTGGCGAAGGCGTTGGGGGCGCCCTCGTAGATGGCTACTTCGGGATGGCCGATGCCCGCCCGGTCGGCCAACTGATGCACGGTGCTCAGCAACCAGGCCTCTCTGGAGTTGGCCGGTGCCTTTGGATCGATGACCTTGGCGCGCGTCGAGGTCTTGGCCATCCATTTGCTGGTCAGCAGGGAAATGAATGCCCCGACAAAGCCGATCATCCCCGAGAAGATCAGTAGCTGCACCGGATCGATACCGTTGGCTGTCAGGTAGCGGCCGACGCCCAGGATGTTCATGGTGAGGCTGAGCACCAGCATGATGGCGATATTGGTGCTCAGGAACAGGAAGATTCTTGTCATGAATGGATTTACCCCGCGAAGGACCTCTGGAGAAAGACGATATGCGCCTGTAGATTGTGGCGATCGAGTGATTTTAACGGCGCGCATGCAGAGTATAGTATCGGCTTCGTATCAGTGAATCTCGCCCGGACTACAGCAATGCAGTCGTTATGGATGTTGTTGGCATGCGCCATGTTCGCCCTGATGGGGGCTCTCGTAAAAGTGGCGGCCGACCTCGGGGCGACCTTGCCGGAAATCGTCCTGTTTCGCGGCATACCATCCGTACTGCTGTTGTTTTTCTGGGCTCGCGCCACGCGACGCACCATCCGGCCGCGCCGTTGGGGGCCGCATATTCGCCGCAATATCGCCGGTATCACGTCCATGTGGCTGGGCTTCTATGCCCTGTCGGCTCTGCCTCTTCCCACAGCAATCAGCCTGAACTATACCGCGCCTTTATTCATTGCCGGGTGGCTGCTGGTGTGGGGCGGATCACAACGCGATCCGGTGCGTATTCTGGCGGTGGTTCTGGGTTTTCTGGGGGTGCTGGGCGTCTTGCGGCCCAGCATCGAGCGTGATCAGTGGATTGCCGCACTGATCGGCCTAGGGGCGGGCGCCACGGCCGCGATTGCGATGATGCAGATTCGCCAGCTGGGCCGCGAGGGCGAAGCCGAATGGCGCACGGTGCTGTTGTTTTCGACCGGCGCGTGCCTGAGCGGCGTCGTGGGCCTGGGGGCGATGGGCTGGCGCGCGGTGGATCTGCCGGCGATGCTTTCGCTGTTGGGGCTGGGTAGTTGCGGTCTGATCGGTCAATTGGCCGTTACCCGTGCCTTCGGCCTGGGCTCCACCTTGTTGACAGCGGCATTGCAGTACTCGACGATTGTTTTTGCAGCCTTGCTGGGGGTGGTATTCTGGGGTGACCGCCCCGCAGCACTGGCCTGGGCCGGTATGGCCCTGATCATCGGTTCCGGGCTATTGTCAGTCTGGCGAACCTATACCGAGGATCGCGTCTTGCGTGGCAAACAACCCTCCCGGTCGTAGACCGGGGCGACTCAGGAGGCTCGATTACCGTGACAGAGTTATTGATTCAGGCGCAGGATCTGCGCACACTGCTTGCACAGCAGGCCTGCCTGGTATTCGATGTGCGCCACGACCTGGCCGATCATCAGGCCGGGCGCCGCGCGTATTCCGAAGGGCATATTCCGCGAGCGCTGTTCCTAGATACCGAAACCCAGCTCAGTGCCGCCCGTTCAGGGCACAATGGCCGACATCCGCTGCCTGACCGCCACGATTTCGCCGCCCTGATGCGTACGCAGGGGCTGACCTCGCGCACGCGGGCGGTGGTTTACGATGCGGGCGACGGACTGTTTGCTTCGCGGCTGTGGTGGATGCTGCGCTGGCTGGGGCACGCATCCGTGTCCGTGCTGGATGGCGGGTGGAGGGCATGGGTCGAGGCTGGGGGCGAAGTCGAAACCGGCATGCGCAACCCGGCCCTGACCGAGGCACAGGCGGTGCAGGGCCTGGCCCTGTCGGGAAAGCCATCCATGCCCGCCGTCGATGCCAACGAGGTGCTGGCCGGTCTGGACCAAGAGCATTTCACGCTGATCGATGCGCGTTCGGCGCAGCGCTATCGGGGCGAGGTCGAGCCACTCGATCCGGCCGCCGGGCATATTCCCGGTGCGCTGAACCGGCCGTATCAAAGCAATCTTCAGCCCGATGGGCGGTTCAAGCCCGCCGATACTCTGCAGGCCGAGTTTCAGACCCTGCTGGGTGACCAGGCTGGGGCGAACGTCGTGCACCAGTGCGGCTCGGGGATTTCGGCCTGCCACAATCTGCTGGCCATGGAGCTGGCCGGCCTGCATGGCTCGGCGCTGTACCCTGGTTCCTGGAGCGAATGGTGCAGCGATCCGTCCCGGCCGGTCGCAACGGGCGCCTAATCCGGTTCGGCCATCATACGGCGGTACCAGGCGTGGAAGTGCTCTATGCCGTCTTCGAGCGGGCTCTGATATGGGCCTGTTTCGCTGACGCCGCGCCGCATCAATGCATGCCGTCCGGCGTCCATGCGTTCGGCGATCTCGTCGTCCTCGATTGCGGTTTCCATATAGGCGGCGCGCTGGGCCTCAATGAACTCGCGCTCGAAGGCGACGATTTCCTCTGGGTAATAGAACTCGATCACATTGACCGTCTCCTGGGGGCTGACCGGGTGTAGCGTGGACAACACCAGAACGTGCGGATAGACCTCGATCATATGTGTCGGGAAGTAGGTGACCCAGATCGCGCCGAATTCGGGTGTATCGCCCGAACGGTATTCCAGCAGCCGATCGTGCCACTGCCTATAAACATCGGTGCCTGGCTGACCCAGAGCCTGGTGGATGCCCACGCGCTGCATGCTGTAGGTTTCGCCGAAATCCCAGCTCAGGTCATCGCAGGTGACAAATTGGCCCAGGCCCGGGTGGAAGGGACCCACATGATAGTCATCGAGGTAAACCTCGATGAAGGTCTTCCAGTTGTAATGGCAGCGGTGGGTCTCGACGTGATCGAGCACATAGTCGGAGAAATCAAACTCGGGCGCCCGGAACAGTTCGCCGATGTCCCGGTTCGGATCGCGAGGGCCTTCGAACAGCAGGCCCTGGCAGGACTGCAGGGGATAACGCTGCAGCCGCAGATCGGGTGTGCCCGGAAATAGGGGCGCGTTCAGCAGGGCGCCCTGGTCATCATAGGTCCAGCAATGGATCGGGCAGACAATGCGCCCGCCCGTGTTGCACAGATTTCCGCTGCTGCAGCCCTGGCCGTCGGGCCTGCTCAGCATGATTGCCTGGCGATGGCGACAGACGTTCGAGAGCAGCTCGACGCCGCGTGCATTGTGTACCAGGGCGCGGCCACCGCCCTCGTGGGCCAGTGTGCGCCAGTCACCCCGCTGGGGCGTCATCTTTTCGTGGCCGACGTAGCGTGCGCTGCGCGCAAAAATACGCGCTTGTTCCCTGGCCAGGATGGCATCGTCGAAATAGTGCTCGACCGGTAGTTGGGTCGCGAACTCGGTCGCGACAGTGCCGAAGGAGTGGTTCATGATTCCCCCCGCAAGACGCTAAAACGAGCTATTTTATCTGGCGCGGGCGCTTCCCGTACAATTCAGTCTGAAACCCGTACTCTCGTGAAAATTATGGCAACTAAGCAATCCGCGCCGGCAGATGATCGGCGCCCCCCGGCGTCTGAGCCGCTACCCGAGGATTTCGAGGCGGCACTGGTCGAGCTCGAAGCTCTGGTCGAGCGTATGGAGGGCGGCGATTTGGGTCTGGATGAATCGATTACAGCGTACGAACGTGGCGCAGCGCTGGCCCAGGTCTGCCGGCAGCGCCTTGATGCTGCCGAGCAGCAGGTCGCCGTGCTGCAGGAAAACCTCTTGAGGTCTTTGGCCGAGCCCGAGGACGACAGCTCGTCATGAGTGCCGATGCCATTCCATTCGAGCAATGGTTGCGAACGACGGTCGAGCGCACCGTTTCCGTGCTGGACGAATTTCTTCCGGTTGATGACGAGGTACCTGCCCGACTGCACCAGGCCATGCGTTATGCCGTGCTTGGCCCGGGAAAGCGCGTGCGCGCGGCGCTGGTCTATGCCGCCGGCGAGGCCGGCCTGCAGCCCGGAGCTTCTGCGACAGCACAGAAACTGGGCCTGGATCATGCGGCGGCGGCAGTCGAGATCATCCACGCCTACTCGCTGGCACACGACGATTTGCCCTGCATGGATAACGACGATCTGCGCCGTGGTCGCCCCACGTTGCATCGACAGTTCGACGAAGCCACGGCCATGTTGGCGGGCGACGCCCTGCAACCGCTTGCTTTCGACCTTTTGGCCCAGATGCCGATTGCTCCGGCTCTGACGGTCCAGGCGGTACAATTACTGGCCCGCTCGTCGGGCAGCCTGGGCATGGCCGGCGGCCAGGCGATCGACTGCGGCAGTGTCGGGCAGGTTCTGTTGCCCGATGAGTTGCAGCAGATGCACCGCATGAAAACCGGCGCCATGCTCGAAGCCAGTGTCCTGCTCGGAGGCATCGTGGCAGGTGCGGGTTCGGCCTGCCGGGAAGGCCTCGAGGCCTACGCTGCGGCGGTTGGCCTGGCATTTCAGGTAGTGGACGATATTTTGGATGTGACCTCGGACACGGCAACGCTGGGGAAAACAGCCGGCAAGGATGCCGCCAGCGACAAGCCGACCTACGTCTCGGTCATGGGGCTGGATGGGTCTCGTGCGCTGCTGGCCTCCCTGCGCGAGCAGGCCCACGAGGCCGTGCGCCCGCTGGGGCCTGCGGCATGCCGGCTGGGCGAGGTGGCCGACTTTATTGTCGGCCGTGATCGCTGACCGATACGGCAATATGAATGGCATGAAGGTATGACTACGGTACCCCTGGAGCAGATCAACTCGCCCGCCGATGTGCGTTCCCTGTCGCGCTGTGATCTAAAGAGTCTGGCGGACGGCTTGCGCGCCTTCATTCTGGAATCTGTTTCCAGGACGGGGGGGCATCTGTCGTCGAATCTGGGGACGGTCGAACTCACGCTGGCCCTGCACTATGTCTTCAACACGCCGCACGATCGTTTGGTCTGGGATGTCGGCCATCAGTCCTATGCCCACAAGATCATTACCGGTCGCCGTGACGGCATGCCCGGCCTGCGGCAGTGGGGCGGGATCTCGGGCTTCCCGAAACGCAGCGAATCGGAATACGACGCCTTTGGCACGGCCCACTCTTCGACTTCGATTTCAGCCGCACTGGGCATGGCGGTGGCCTCGCGCAATGCAGGCGTCAGGCGTCAGCATGTTGCCGTGATCGGCGATGGGGCGATGACCGCAGGCATGGCCTTCGAGGCCTTGAATAACGCCGGGGTGACCCCCGACGTCAACCTGCTGGTGGTCCTCAACGACAACGATATGTCGATTTCGCCGCCGGTGGGGGCGCTGAATTACTACTTCGCACGATTGATGTCTGGGCAGTTCTATGCGCGTGCCAAGGACTTCAGCCGTGCGGTGCTGCAGCATGTGCCGCCTGTATTGCAGCTGGCACGCAAGCTCGAGGGGCATGCCAAGGGGATGCTGTCGCCCGCAACCCTGTTCGAGGAACTCGGATTCAATTATGTCGGGCCCATCGACGGGCACGATCTGGATGTGTTGATACCGACACTCGAGAATCTGCGCTCCTTGGGCGGTTTGCAGTTTCTACATGTCGTGACCAAAAAAGGGCAGGGCTACAAGCTCGCCGAAGCCGATCCGGTGCTGTATCACGGGCCGGGCAAATTCGATCCCACGGTGGGCATACAGAAGCCGACCACGCCCCCGCGCAAGACCTTTTCCGCCGTGTTCGGAGACTGGCTGTGTGATATGGCGGCCGATGACGAGAAGCTGATTGGAATTACGCCGGCCATGCGCGAAGGCAGTGGCCTGGTGGAATTCGAGCGTCGGTATCCGAGCCGCTATTTCGATGTGGGCATTGCCGAGCAGCATGCGCTGACCTTTGCCGCCGGCCTGGCCTGCGAGGGTTTCAAGCCTGTGGTGGCGATCTATTCCACCTTTTTGCAGCGCGGCTACGATCAGCTGATCCATGATGTGGCGCTGCAGAATCTGGATGTGACCCTGGCACTGGATCGGGCCGGTATCGTGGGTGCCGATGGCGCCACTCACGCTGGGAACTACGACATCGCCTACCTGCGGTGTGTGCCCAATATGGTGCTTGCCACGCCTTCGGACGAGAACGAAGCACGCTTGCTGCTGTCCACCTGTTACCGGCATCCCGGACCGGCTTCGGTACGCTATCCGCGTGGTGCGGGTTGCGGCGCCGCCATCGAGCAGGGCCTGCCTACCGTCGAGATCGGGCGCGGTGTTGTCCGGCGCCAGGGTGCCCGCCTGGCGCTGCTGGTGTTTGGCACACTGCTGCCGGCCGCCGCCCAGGCTGCCGAGGCGCTGGATGCAACCCTGGTCGATATGCGTTTCGTCAAGCCCCTGGATGAAACCCTATTGGCGGAACTCGCCTCGTCGCACGAGGCCTTCGTGACGATTGAGGAAGCCGCTATCATGGGCGGTGCGGGCAGTGCGGTATTGGAATATTTCAGTCATGCGGGGATTGCCCTGCCGGTCTTGCAACTCGGCCTGCCCGATATCTTTATCGATCATGGCGACCAGAAAGCCATCCTTTCGCGTCTGGGATTGGATGCTGCGGGTATCGAATCTGCGGTGGTTAAGCGTTTTACGGGGAAAGCGGGATGAATACCTTGATGGATCCGGTCGTGGTTATGCCTGATGTGCAAAGCGCTCAGGATACCAGGCAGATACCGATACAACGGGTGGGGGTGCGCGGCGTGCGTCACCCCATGATGATCGACGACGGTACAGGCGGGGCATTGCCGACTGTGGCCGATTGGGAAATGACCGTTGCGCTGCCGGCCTCGGTCAAGGGCACACACATGTCGCGTTTTGTGGCCCTGATCGAACAATACCGCAGCACGCCCATGTCGCCGGTCCTGTTCTGCCGTATGGGCGCCGAGATGCTCGAAAACCTGCAGGTCGAGGCAGGCGATATGTCTGCCGGGTTTCCGTTTTTCCTCGACAAGGCGGCACCTGTATCGGGCCTGCACAGCCTGATGGATTATGAGGTCCGCTGGATGGTCGCCTTGCGGCAGGGCGAGGCCGCACGCTTTGGCGTGCTCGTACGGGTACCGGTGACCAGTCTGTGTCCGTGCTCCAAGGCCATTTCCGATTATGGTGCCCATAATCAGCGTTCGCACGTGACGGTGCAGGCAGACTATACCGTGCCTGATCTGGCCGATGTCGCCGCCCTGATCCGCCTGGTCGAAGCCGAGGCCTCATGCGAACTGTGGGGCTTGCTCAAACGTGCCGATGAGAAATTCGTCACCGAGCGCGCCTACGAAAATCCGAAATTCGTCGAGGATCTGGTGCGCGACGTCGCCACCCGACTGTATCGCATGTCGGGCGTCAGCCGATTCAAGGTCGAGGCCGAGAACTTCGAATCGATCCACAATCATTCGGCGTACGCCGTTGTCGAAAGCGTACAAGCACCGGATATGTGCTAGAATGCACGGTTTCTTGCCCGATTCACCGGGGTGTTCCCGTGTGGGCGGGCTGCCGGGCCGTGATTGGCCGGCATCCTTAGGAGTGTTATCTATGCGTCACTACGAAGTAGTGTTTATCGTGCATCCTGATCAAAGCGAACAGGTGCCCGCCATGATCGAGCGTTATCAGGCTACGGTCACCAGCCACGGTGGGGTGGTTCATCGCCTCGAAGACTGGGGTCGTCGCCAACTGGCCTATCCGATCCAGAAGCTCGTCAAGGCTCATTACGTGTGCTTCAATATCGAGTGCGACCAGGCTGCCATGGACGAGCTCGAGCATTCTTTCCGTTACAACGACGCCATCCTGCGTTCTCTGGTCATCAAGACCCGTCACGCCCAGACCGATCCGTCTGTCATGATGAAGTCTGTCGAGCGCGACGAGGCCCGCAAGACCACCTCCGATACGCCTGCACCGGCCGGCAAAGCCTGATCGGGTGACTGACTCAGGCGTCGAGGCATCAAACCGGCTTGTCCTGATGGCGCAGCTACAGGAACTTTCCCCCCTGAGGCATACCCCGGCAGGGATTCCCGTC
>JAKDMO010000313.1 GCA_030452305.1 Alcaligenaceae bacterium
CCATAGCCGATACCCCCGACAAGACTGGACCATATTATTGCGCCGATTGCGTTCAGGACTAGGAATCTGAGCCAATGAACTGTGCTCATGCCGATGGCGATGGGCCCCACTGTGCGAAGGCCGTACATGAAGCGCACTACCAAAATGATCAGTACATGATGGCGCTCCAGCAGCACATTGACCCGTGCGGCTCGCTCCTGCATTGACGGAAACCGCCCGAGAAGCCGTGTCCCGTATTTCCGGCCTGCAAAGAAAAATACCTGATCGCCCAGAAAGCCGAATGCTGCAGCAACCATGATGACAGCCGGTAGTTGCAGATAGCCATGCGAAGCGGCGGCCGCTGCGGCGAGCAAGACAGATTCGCCTTCCAGAAGGGCTCCGCCTGCGACGGCGAAGTACCCATAGGCATGGATTAGGTGCGTAATGTCCATTGCTTGTCCTGACCCCGCAACTTAGATAGCCGTGCGCATCATTGAGCCGCAGGTTGAGATCGATGGTTGGACACGACATAGGTTTCGACGGCGACCAGTAGGATAATGATCGCCAGGAACATCGCGCTTGTCCACATCGTTCCCATGCCCAAACCGCCGTCACCCTTGGCCTGCGTAAGCAAGTCCCCCAATGAAGCGCCAAAGGGACGCGTCAGGATGTAACCGATCCAGAACGTGAGGACTGCGTTGCCACCCAGCCGAAAGCTGATGTAAGTCACCATAATGAGAGCGCCGAAAATCAGCACCCCATTATTGAATCCCATCCCAAGCGCTTCGGTTGCCAGGTCGCCGGCAGCGGTACCCAACGAGAACGTACATAAGATCGCTGCCCAATAGAAAAGCTCGCGCCGACGGGAAACAATATCGTGAATGGATAGCGTGTGTTCGACTTTGTGCCAGGCTGCAAAAATTACCGCCAGGGCAACGGCAAAGACAGGGGTGCTGACGTAGAGGCTTACACCCAGACTGTCCGTCAGCAGGTCTGTGATCTGTGTGCCGACAATACTCACCAACACGACACTCAGCCAGTAGCTCCATGGTGTATAGCGTCGCATTCGGACCTGGGTCACGAGCGCGGTAGCGAGCAGCGCCGCCATGACCAGTCGGGTGGTGTTCTGGCCCCAACCGGCGTTTATGGCCAAAAAATCAGCCGCCGTTTCGCCCACGGTGGTGGACAGGATCTTTATGATCCAAAACGACAGCGTAATGGCAGGCACCTTGATCAGCGCGTCGCGTAGATCGTCGTCGGGTGCCCAGTCCATAGGTAGTGTGTTCATGATGCTTAGCCTCTGGGATATGTCCAAGTAAGGCTATAGTGTGCGGCGGGTAACTTAGAATAGAGTTAGGCAGGCTGCGGAGCATGCTATGGTGAAGTGATGAACTGCGTCCTGTGACGCGCACCGGAGCGCCCCCATGACCACTCCCGAAGACTGGGACCCCCGATCGCCAGTAGTCCTCGCCGATCCGACTGCAGCCTACGATACGATGCGCCGTCGGTGTCCGGTTGCCTACAGCAGCTACCTGCATCACTCGGTGTTTCGCCACGCTGATGTTATGCGGATCATCATGGATCCGGACAGCTTCAGCAGCCAGGCTTCCAGCTATGTGTCCGTGCCCAACAGCATGGATCCGCCAGAACACACGGTGTATCGGGCACTGATCGATCCTTATTTCACTGCCGAACGTATGGCGTCGTTCGAGCCTGCCTGCAGGCGTATCTGCCAGGATCTCGTGGCGGGCTTGCCGCGCGGCATCAATACGGAAATCATGTTCGGCCTGGCCAACACCTTTGCCGTACAAGCCCAGTGCGCGTTCATGGGGTGGCCCGAGAATCTGCATGAACCTTTGCTGCAATGGATCGGCAAACGCAATGTGGCGACTCTGTCGGGCGAGCGCCATACCATCACAGCCGTCGCGACGGAATTCGACAGCACGATCCGCGAGATTCTGCGGGGAAACCGCGCCGCCGCAGGCTCGGATGCCGACGATGTGACCAGCCGACTGATGCGCGAGACCATCCAAGGCAGGCCGCTTGACGAGGCCGAAATTGTCAGTATCCTGCGAAACTGGACGGTCGGGGAACTCGGCACCATCGCATCCAGTGTGGGCATCATCGCGCAT
>JAKDMO010000314.1 GCA_030452305.1 Alcaligenaceae bacterium
TCCGAGCTACCACCAGACAGTAGTCCGACACCTCGGCGCCAGTAATGAAGGTTTTTTCCCCCGACAGGCTGAACCGGTTGTCCCGGCGCTTTGCGAGTGTCGTGGTCTTCATCGTGTTGGATCCGGCGCCCGGCTCGGTGATCGCAAAACAGAATTGGATATCGCCCCGGCAGGCAGCCGGAAGAAGCTCTTTCTTTTGAAACTCGGTTCCGTGATGGGCGATATGGGCTAGGGACATGGTCGGGCCGACCACCATCATCAAAAGCGGTACGCCGTGATTGGCAGTGCCTTCCATGAACAGGGCCATTTCGGTCATGCCAAGACCGGCGCCGCCATATTCCTCGGGCACCATGATGCCCAGGAATCCATCATCGGCAATTTGTTGGAACATGTCCTTGGGGAATTCATGCTTGCGCGCATGCCGTAGCCAGTAAGCGTTGTCGAATTTTTGCGCCAACTGGCCGCCGTATTCGTAAATCAAGCGTTGTTCGTCGTTCAGTGTGAAATCCATGGTTCTTCCTCAGCACTTAAAAGCCGGCTTGCGCCGGTCCTCGAAAGCATCAAGCCCTTCGGCAACGTCGTTGCTGGGCAGGGCGCGCACCGCTGCGTCGCGCTCAAGCCGCATCTGTTGGTCTATCATCATGTCTGCACCTTCGCGGGCCAGCCGTTTCATCTCGGCAATACCAGGGCGCGAGCGGGTGCCGATGGTCTCGCAATAGTCCAGCGCTGCCTCATGCAGATCCGCGTCCGGCACAATGTGATTGACCAGACCGGCCTCCCTGGCCTCCTCCGCCTTGAGCCAGCGCGCCGAGAACATCAGGTCGAGCGCCCGGCGCTGGCCCATTAGCCGTGTCAGCCGCTGCGAACCGCCCCAGCCGGGGATCAGACCGAATTGCGCGTGCTGATCGCCGAATTGCGAGGTCTTGGCGGCAAAGCACACGTCGCAGGCCAGCATCAGCTCGATCCCGCCGGCCAGACACAGCCCTTGCACGGCCACTATGACCGGAAGGGTACTCGTTTCTAGGGCGCGGAGGTTTTTCATGCCAGAGGCGATGAAATGATCCAGCGCGGCCGGATCGTTTAATTTGCCCTTCACTTCGGTGAGATCGGCGCCGGTGCAGAAGTGCTTACCCTGTGCACGAATGAGGATCGACCGCACTTCCCGATTGGACTCGAAATTTGTGCGCGCGTCCGATATCCGATTATGCACTTCCAGTGACAGGCAATTGAATTTCTCCGGGCGTGCCAGTTCGATGATGCCGACGCTGCCCTCAATGAATGCGTCGATCACACCACTCATTTTGCCGCTCCCTTTGCCTTCTTGTCGTACTGAAGCGCCATCCGCCCGACCTTTTCGCGGGCAATCACCAGTTTCTGGATTTGCGCGGTGCCATCGCCGATCTGCAGGCCGAGAACGTCGTTGTAACGTTGATGATGGGGCAGGTCAGTGGTATAGCCGTAGTGCCCATGCAGGATCAGGCACTGATGAAGAATCTCGCAGGCGGTCTTCGGCAAGTACCATTTGCACATCGCCGCCTCGGCGGTGTGGGGCAGGCCGCGGTCGCGCAAATCCAGCGTATAATAGCAAAGCTGGCGCATCATGGTCAGTTGGGTTTCGGCCTCGGCCAGGGGGAAACTGACGCCCTGA
The DNA here is from genome assembly GCA_030452305.1 of Alcaligenaceae bacterium. Taxonomy (GTDB): domain Bacteria; phylum Pseudomonadota; class Gammaproteobacteria; order Burkholderiales; family Burkholderiaceae_B; genus Castellaniella. The sequence continues at coordinate 1,649 of JAKDMO010000314.1, forward strand.
TATTGCACGATGGGCGCGCCGAAAGCCTCGCGTTCCCGGACATAGGCCCAGGTCTCGTCCACCGAGGCCTGCGCCGCGCCCAGACATTCCAGCCCGATCCTGTTCGGCCATCATGTTTTCGGCCGGCACGAAGACGTCGTCGAAAAACACCGATCCGCGCCTGGCCACCATCCCTCCCATGAGAGAGCCCAGAAGCTGCACATAGCTTGCATTGAAATCGGCATAGGCAATCTCTTCGACAATGAGGCCCGCAGTGACCGAGCTTTCGCCAAGCCCGCCGAATTCCTCAGGCAGATCCGGCGCAATCAGACCCAGCGCGCCCATTTCCTTGATCAGCGCACGATCAAGGACGTGGCCGCGTGCGCGCTCCTGGTAGCTGGGTGCCAGTTTTTTTGTGGCGAATTGCTTCGCGGTTTCGCGAAACGCCTTTTGATCTTCTGTTGGCTGGAATTGCATCGGCGCT
>JAKDMO010000114.1 GCA_030452305.1 Alcaligenaceae bacterium
CGCCAAAGCGACGGATCCTACCGCCTCAGCGGCCAAAAAATCTTCATTTCATATGGTGAGCATGATCTGGCTGAAAACATCGTTCACCTGGTCCTGGCCCGTACGCCGGATGCGCCGGACGGGGTGAAGGGGATTTCACTGTTCATCGTGCCCAAGTTCGTGGTGGGCGAGGATGGTTCGCCGGGACCGCGCAATGATGTCTGGTGCGCGTCCCTGGAGCACAAGCTCGGCATTCATGGCAGCCCGACGGCGGTCCTGCTGTTTGGTTCGGGCAAGGGTGACGCGGGCGAGGGGGCGGTCGGCTACCTGATCGGCCAGGAAAACCACGGTCTGGAATATATGTTCATCATGATGAATGCGGCGCGCTATGCCGTCGGCATCCAGGCCATTGCGGTGTCCGAACGTGCCCTGCAGCATGCCGATGCGTACGCACAGGAACGCCTGCAGGGACAGGCGCCAGGGGTCAGCGGCGGGCCTGTGCCGATCGTGCGTCACCCGGATGTGCAGCGGATGCTGGGCACCATGCGCGGACTGACTGAAGGTGCGCGGGCTGTGGCCTATGTTGCCGCGTCGCTGCGCGACAAGGCGGCACACGAACCCGATGAGGCCAAACGGGCGGCCAGCCGTGCGACGTATGAATATTTCGTGCCCATCGTGAAGGGTTTTTCAACCGAGTCATCGGTCGAAGTGGCCTCGCTGGGGATACAGGTTCACGGCGGCATGGGCTATATCGAAGAGACTGGCGCGGCGCAGTATTACCGCGATGCGCGCATCTTGCCGATCTACGAAGGCACGACGGCGATTCAGGCGAACGATTTCATCGGGCGCAAGCTGGTTCGCGATGGTGGTGCGGTAGCGCGCGATCAGATTGCCGGGATGCAGCAGACCGCCCAGACGCTGCGCGAGGCGCAGGGCCGGCACGCGGCAGGTCTCGCCCTGGTCGGCAGGCATCTGGAATCGGCTGCCCAGTCCTACGGCCTGGCAGTGGATTTCGTGCTGGCGCAGGTTCGCGATGATGCGCGCGCCGTATTCCACGGCAGTGAGCCATGTTTGATGCTGGCGGGCCTGGCGCACGCCGGCTGGCAACTGGGGCGTTCTGCGCTGGCTGCCGCACGGCAGATCGAGTCGGGTTCGAATGACGTGTTCTACACCCAAAAGATCGCCACGGCGGTGGCCTACGCTGCCGATGTGCTGCCGCGCACGGGCGCGCTGACGGCCAGTATCCAGGATGGGGGGCTGGTAGATCGCTATGCCGATCACCAGTGGACTGAATCATAGCGGGCCGGAGCAGGGGGTAGGGCCGGCCCAGCAGCCCGGCCTTTGATTGCGGCGGCATGTCGTCAATCAATGCTTGCGCGTCGAGCTGTTTTTTTGTACAGTGTAAATAAGCTGTATGAAACAACAGTGTTCTGGTGGCTCGGAATGGTCCGCAGCCGCCACGATCTTTCAAGACGAGGCAAGACATGAAAACAGACACGACACCCGCCGGCAAAGCCCGGTTCTTGCGCAACGTAGCCGACGGCGCGGGGGATGTATGCATGGTTCTGGCTTGGGCCGCAATGATTCCGGGCCTGATGTGGCTGGGCGCTGCAGCGGGTTTCTAGAGTCCGGGCAGGTGCACTTTCATGTATAATATCCTGCTTTGCTGAATCATCCTCTGGCGCGCCATATAAATTGTCGACAGACGCGTGAATGATGGCTATGGAGCTCTACCGTGAATCTGATTGAAACCCTTGAAAATGAAGAAATCGCGCGCCTTTCCGAAGGTCGCAGCTTGCCCGATTTTGGGCCGGGCGACACGATTGTCGTCAGTGTGAACGTGGTCGAAGGCACGCGCAAGCGCGTCCAGGCATACGAAGGCGTCGTCATCGCTCGTCGTAATCGTGGCCTGAATTCGGCATTCATCGTTCGCAAGATCTCGTCAGGCGAAGCCGTCGAGCGTACGTTCCAGCTATATTCCCCACAGATCGCGGGCATCGAGGTCAAGCGCCGCGGCGATGTGCGCCGTGCTAAACTTTATTATCTGCGTAGCCGTACGGGTAAAGCCGCTCGCATCAAGGAAAAGCTGGTCCGCAAGGCCGCCAAGTAATACCGGCATTCGGCACAGCTGCTCGAAATCAGGGCGCCCGTATCGGGCGCCTTTGTTTTTGGATGTTATGCCGCATCAAGAATCGTCGCCGGATGGCACGGGATCTGCAGGTTTCGACCCCAGGGCCCAGCCGCTTGTCCAGTGCAGTGCCTTGCCGGGCCTGCAGACTGGCGCGACCCGAATCGACTTCATTCGTGCAGCGTTCCGCTCGTCGGTGCGCTGGCAGGTCGAGCCCATTTTTACCAAATCGTTCGAGCCCGGCACGACATTGCCCAAGGATGTGCGCCGGGCGGCCGTTTTGGTGCCGCTGGTGCAGCGCGAAAGCGGCCTGCATGTCATTTTTACGCGGCGTGCTGATCATCTGCATGACCATGCCGGGCAGATCAGCTTTCCGGGCGGCCAGATCGAGCCGGGGGATGAAAACCCGGTGGCTACGGCCATGCGCGAAACTTACGAGGAAATCGGTGTCGAGCCCCGCTATGTCAGCGTCATCGGCACACAGCCCAGCTTCCTGACCTCGACCCGCTTTGTAATGACGCCGATTATTGGCGAGTTGTTGCCGGGTTTTGTCATCCGGTCCGATGACGACGAGGTGGCCGAAGTCTTTGAGGTGCCGCTGAACGTGCTGATGGACCCGCAGCTGCACTGCCTGCACCTGGTGACCTTGCCCGACGGCAGCACGCGTCGCTACTTTTCGATCACCTGGCAGTCCTACTTCATCTGGGGGGCCACTGCGGTCCTGCTGCGCAACTTCTATCACTACCTGGCTGCTGCCCAGCCCCTGTTACTGGAAGTCTAATAGCGTTGCGCGGCCTGGTTCTCGGCCAGGATGCGCAGGTACAGCTCGTGGCGCGCCGGCTGGATTTCCCCTCGTGCCATGGCGGCCAGCACGCCGCAGCCGGGCTCATGCTGGTGCGTGCAGTTATAGAATCGGCAGTGCTCGATGGCCAAGGTGAATTCCGGAAAACCGTAGACGATCTCGGGTGGGCTCAGGTGCTGCAGACCGAAGGCCTGAAAACCCGGCGAATCGATCAGATCGCCGCCTGAAGCCAGGTGATAGAGGCGGGTTGCCGTAGTGGTGTGCCGCCCCGAACCCAGGGACTCGGAATGAGCGCGGGTGGCTGCGTGGGCCTGCGGCACCAAGGCGTTGAGCAGCGTCGATTTACCCATGCCGCTTTGCCCGAGCAACAGGCTGCTGCGCCCGCGCAGCACGGGATCCATGATCCGGTGGGTCTGCTCGGTATCCAGGGCGCTCAGGGTGATCACGGCGGCGCCCAGGCCTTCGTACGGTCCGATCCGCTGGTGGGCGGCAGCCAGTTTATGGGTCAGATCCGCCTTGTTCAGAATGATGATGGGCTGGACCCCGGCGCTCCGTGATGCCACCAGAGCCCGACCGGTCAGATCCTCAGAGAAATCAGGCTCGGGGGCCAGAACGATCAGTGTCTGGTCGATATTTGAGGCGAATTGCTTGCTGCGTGTGGCGTCTGATCGGTAGAGCAGGTTGCGGCGCGGCAGGATGCGATCGATCACACCTTCCGAGCTGCCCTGTGGCAGGACCACGACCAGGTCGCCCACTGTGGGCCCGGATTTCTTGCCACGGGTGAAGCACTGGCGCAGGGTTCGGTCCGCGAGCTCGACGGTGTAGTGCCTGCCGTGGGCGGCAACGACGCGGCCCTGAATCCCGGCGTCAGTGGCCATGCCGCAGGTGGTTGATGCGCACGGCTGCGGGCGGGTGGCTGTCGTACCAGGCCGAATGGATCGGATCGGGCGTCAGCGTGGCGGCGTTGTCGTCATAGAGCTTGACCAGGGCATTGATCAGCGGCTCGGACCCGCATTGAGTGACGGCAAACCGGTCGGCCTGGAACTCGTCGCGGCGCGACAGCAGGCTGGCAAGCGGTGTCGCCCAGAACGTGAACACGGGTATGGTCAGAAAGAACAACACCAGCGCCAGGCCATCATTGGGGCGGCCCAGTTGCGGGATGACGCCCAGCCCTGTGTAGAACCAGAGCTGGCCCGATAGCCAGGCCAATAGCAAAAGAAACACCAGGGCGGCACCGAAGCTCAGTGCCAGGCGTTTGAGGATATGCCGGTGCATGAAGTGCCCGAGTTCGTGAGCCAGCACGGCTTCGACCTCGTCGGCATTCAGGCGCGAGAGCAGCGTGTCAAAGAACACAATCCGGTGGTTGCGTCCGAAGCCCGTGAAATATGCGTTGCCATGGGCCGAGCGCCTGGATCCGTCCATCACGTACAGGCTGCTGAGGCCGAAACCGCAGCGCTTGGCCAGGGCGTGGATACGCGCCGACAGGGCAGGGTCGTCCAGTGGCGTAAAGCGATTGAACAGAGGCGCAATGTAGTTGGGGTACAGCCAGAGCACCAGCAGATTGAAGGCCAGCCAGATGCCCCAGGCCCACCAGGCCCAGTCGGGACCGGCATGCGTCATGACCCAGAGTACCCCGGCCAACAGGGGCGCGCCCAGCACCAGCGTGACCATCAGCACTTTCAGCAAGTCGTGCACGAACAGGCGCGGCGTGATGCGGTTGAATCCGAATCGGGCCTCAAGCCGGAACACGCGCCACAGGCTGAAAGGCAGGCCGATGACACCCAGCAGGGCCAGCACGGCGCCGACCAGTGCCATCTGGCGCAGCATCTCGGAATCGATCAGCCGCCCCAGTTCGATATCCAGGAACTGCAGGCCACCCAGCAGGGTCAGGCCGATCAGCACTACGGCCTCGACCACGCGCTCGATCATCTGCAATTGGATACGGGCTACAGTGTAGTCCGCCGCCCGCTGATGGCTGTGCAGGCCGATTCGTTCCGAGAATTCCGCAGGCACCGCCTCGCGATGCCTGGATACATGGCCGAGCTGGCGCCAGGCGAGCCAGAAACGGACTGACAGATCGCCCAGCAGGAAGACAACAAACAACAAGGTAAACATAGCCATATCGACGCAGTGCAGGAGCTGGTCAGGATTCTAATGGATTAGGAAACGGGCATCGGCTGGAACCTCCGGCCATATGCGAAAATGACTTCTTTTATAAGGACAATTATATATGGCGGGAAACGATCAGCGTTTGATCTGGCTCGATATGGAAATGAGCGGCCTGGATCCGGAAAAGGAACGCATCATAGAAATTGCGATGGTGGTCACGGAAGCCGACCTGACACTGGTCGCCCAGGCCCCTGTACTGGTGATTCATCAAAGCCAGGCGCTGCTGGATGCGATGGACAAGTGGAACCAGTCCACGCATGGAAAAAGCGGCTTGATCGCCAAGGTCCAGGCCTCGAGGCTGAGCGAAGCGCAGGCCGAGGAACAGCTTCTGAGCTGGCTGGCAGATTATGTGCCGGCGGGCAAGTCGCCGATGTGCGGCAACACCATTGGGCAGGATCGGCGTTTCATGGTGAAATACATGCCTCGTCTCGAAGCCTATTTCCACTATCGAAACCTGGATGTCAGCACGCTGAAGGAGCTCGCCTTGCGCTGGAAGCCCGAGGTCTATCGCAGTTTCAACAAACAGGCCAAGCACGAGGCCCTTGCCGACATCCTGGAATCAATCGATGAGCTCAAACATTACCGCGAGCACTTCATCAAGCTTTGAACACCGGTTTTTGGGGGATATATGTCTGGAGCGGGAATCGGCGGGATCGGAACCGATCTGTTGCAGGTCGACCGGATTGCCAAGGTGTTCGAGCGCCATGGCGAGCGCCTGTTGCGCCGCGTGCTGGGGCCGGACGAGATCCTGGTGTTTCATCGCCGCTACGCGCGCGATCCACAACGCGGGATTCGCTACCTGGCCACTCGTTTCGCCGCAAAAGAAGCCTTTTCCAAGGCCATCGGCCTGGGCATGCACAGCCCCATGGCCTGGTCGCGCATGCAGACCCTGAATCGCCCGGGCGGGCGGCCCGAGGTCGAGCTGTCAGAGCCCCTGGCCGGCTGGTATGCCGAGCGCTTTGGCCGCGCCCATGTCTCAATGACGGACGAACACAATATGGTGGCCGCCTTTGTGGTGGTCGAGGCGCGTGCGCCGGAATGAATTGCTGAAGAGGGAATTGATGGGCGATCAGAATCGACTGGTACCCGGGCCGGTCATGGTGGATGTGGCGGGGTTGGAACTTGGTGCGCACGAGCGCGAACGCTTGCAGCACCCGATGGTGGGCGGGGTGATCCTGTTTGCACGGAATTTTGCGGATCGGGCACAGCTCGCTGCACTTTGCCGTGCGATCCACGATGCGCGCGACGAGTCCCTGCTGATTGCCGTCGATCACGAGGGTGGACGGGTCCAGCGCTTTCGCGAGGACGGCTTCACGGCGCTGCCCCCCATGCGCGCCCTGGGGCAGGCCTACGAGCGCGACGCACAGGCGGCCCTGCGCGCGTCCACAGCAATCGGTTTTATCCTGGCTGCCGAGCTGCGTGCATGCGGTGTCGATTTCAGCTTTACGCCCGTTCTCGATCTGGATTACGGGGTCAGTGAAGTGATCGGGAGCCGCGCATTCCATCGCGATCCGCAGGTGGTCGGCTTGCTGTCGCGCGCCTTGATTCAGGGTCTGGGCATGGCTGGGATGGCCGCCTGCGGCAAGCATTTCCCAGGCCATGGGGCGGTTGCCGCCGACTCGCACCACGACATTCCAGTTGATACGCGTTCTATCGAAGACATCATGCGCGAGGATGCCGCACCTTACGGCTGGCTGGGCGACCTGAGCTTGCCCGCGATCATGCCGGCCCATGTCATCTATCCGCAGGCCGCGCCCGAGCCTGCGGGCTTTTCACCCTTCTGGGTGGGCGAAGTGCTGCGCACCCGCCTGGGCTACGATGGCGTGGTGTTCTCGGATGACCTGACCATGCAGGGCGCCACGGTTGTCGGGGATATTCATGCGCGGGCGCAGGCTGCGCTGGATGCAGGCTGCGATATGGTGCTGGTGTGCAACCGGCCCGACTTGGCCGACGAGTTGCTGGCGCATCTGGATCGCCCCATCGATGAGCAGGCCGTACGTCGCATTCGCCGGCTCAGCCCGCAGGTTCCCGCCCTGGACTGGAATGCCCTGCAGGCAGATCCACGCTATCACCATGCCCGAAGCCTTCAATCTGAAATCATTCCTGGCTGACCTGCCACACCTGCCTGGCGTCTACCGGCATATCGATGCCGATGGCGTGGTGCTGTATGTGGGCAAGGCGCGTGACCTGAAGCGGCGCGTCAGCTCCTACTTTCAAAAGCACCAATCCAGCCCGCGCATCGAACTGATGCTGACCCGGGTCGTGCGCACCGAGGTTACGGTGACGCGGTCCGAGGCTGAGGCGCTGATCCTGGAAAACAACCTGATCAAGCGCCTGAAGCCGCGCTTCAATATTCTTTTCCGGGACGACAAGTCCTACCCCTATCTGCACATTACGGACCATGCCGCGCCACGCATTGTGTACTACCGGGGCAGCACACAGGGCAAGGGGCATTTCTTTGGCCCCTATCCAAATTCCTGGGCGGTGCGCGAAACCATACAGATCCTGCAAAAGGTATTTCGCCTGCGCACCTGCGAAGACAGCGTCTATGCGCACCGCACGCGCCCCTGCCTGCTCTATCAGATCGGCCGTTGCTCTGCGCCTTGTGTGGGCCTGATCTCGCTGGAAGCCTATCGGGCGGATGTGGGCCGGGCCGTGCGCTTTCTGGAGGGGCGCACCAGCGAGGTGCTGGACGACATCGAGGCGCGCATGCATGAGGCCTCGCAGGCGCAGGATTTCGAGCGTGCAGCCTTGCTGCGCGATCAGATGCGGGCGCTGTCCAAGGTCTTGCAGCAGCAGACCATGGAACAGGTCGGCAGCGACAGCGTGGACATCATCGCGCTGGCCAGTGCGGGCGGGCGGATATGTGTGAACCTGGCCATGGTGCGCGGCGGCCGGCATCTGGGCGACAAGGCCCTGTTCCCCAGCCAGATCGAGGATCAGGCGCCCGAGGATGTGTTGGCCGCCTTTGTCGCCCAGCACTATGGCGACAATGCCTTGCCACCTGTACTGATTTGCTCGCACAAGCTGCCTGATCCAGGTCTGATCGAGCTGCTGGTACAGCAGCATGGCCGCAAGGTGCGGGTGCTGACCCGCCCGCAAGGCGTGCGCCGGACCTGGCTGGAGCAGGCCCAGCGCAATGCCGAACTGGCGCTGGCAAGGCGGCTGACCGAGTCCAGCGCGCGCGAGGCGCGCACCAGTGCCCTGGCGGTGGAACTCGATCTGGATACGGATGATGCCGCGCTCGACGCCCTGCATATCGAGTGTTTCGATATCAGCCATACGGCTGGTGAAGCCACCCAGGCATCCTGCGTGGTGTACGAGCATCACGCGATGCAGCCGTCCCTGTATCGACGTTTCAATATTTCCGGGATCGAGCCGGGTGACGATTACGCAGCCATGCGTCAGGCGCTTTCCAGGCGCTTTGCACGCGTGGCTGACGGTGACGCGGCCATGCCCGAGGTGGTGTTGATCGATGGTGGAAAAGGGCAGGTCGAGGTGGCGCGTCAGGTGTTCGTCGAG
>JAKDMO010000315.1 GCA_030452305.1 Alcaligenaceae bacterium
TGCCGGTGCTGCGCAAGACCGCCGGGGGGGCGCCATCGACCGACGAGGACGTCCTCAGTCGCCTTGCCGCCGATTACCCCTTGCCGCGCCTCTTGCTTGATTATCGCGGCCTTGCAAAACTGAAGTCCACATACACCGACAAGCTGCCCCGTATGGTCGATGCACGCACTGGCCGTGTGCACACCCGCTATGCGCAGGCGGCGGTAGTCACCGGCCGCCTGGCCTCGTCCGATCCCAATCTACAGAATATTCCGGTGCGTACCGCCGAGGGGCGCCGTGTGCGTGCGGCCTTTGTTTCGAGCCTGGGCAGTGTGCTGTCGGCCGACTATTCCCAGATTGAATTGCGGGTCATGGCGCATGTGTCGGGCGACGAGAATCTGCGCCAGGCGTTTGTCGATGGGCGGGACATCCACCGCGCTACGGCCTCTGAGGTCTTTGGCACACCGCTTGATGCGGTGAGCCCGGAACAGCGCCGTGCCGCCAAGGCCATCAATTTCGGACTGATCTACGGTATGGGCGAATTCGGCCTGGCCTCCAATCTGGGCATCACGCGCGATGCGGCCAAGTCCTACATCAATCGCTATTTCATGCGCTATCCCGGCGTCGCCGATTACATGGCACGTATTCGCACCCAGGCGCGCGAGCAGGGCTACGTGGAAACAGTGTTCGGCCGACGGCTGCATTTTCCGGATCTGCGCGGTGCCAAGGGGCCTCGTGCCGCAGCGGCCGAACGCGCTGCGATCAATGCCCCGATGCAGGGCACGGCGGCTGATTTGATCAAGTTTGCCATGGTTGCCGTCCAGGCCTGGTTGCGCGACCAGGGCCTGCGCAGCCTCATGGTGATGCAGGTGCACGATGAATTGGTCTTTGATGTGCCCAAAGATGAAATCGATGTGCTGCGTGCGCACATTCCTGAACTGATGTGTGGTGTGGCCGAACTAGCGGTGCCCCTGGTGGCTGAAGTGGGCGTGGGTCAGAATTGGGGTGAGGCCCATTGATGGGTTTGCCGCGCGCAAGTGAACTTCAGCTCTTGATGTCCCGGATGCGGTTGGGCCGCAGTTCCCCGTATTTATCCAGAATCGGGTAGGCCGAGGCGTTGACCAGATAGGCATTCACGCTGGTCGCATCCCTCAGGATTTCCAGATAAAAGGCGCCCAGGTCGGCCTTGTTGGTGCTGCCCGACTTGATCCGCTGCAGATGGCGATCCGTGGCCTGAGACTCCAATTCGCGAAAATGGTCTTTTTCAAATGCCAGCTTACGCGCCAGATTGCGGTCTTCGGTGACAAACAGTGCTGCGGCCTGGCGCAGATTGTGAATCAGGCGTTCCATGATGGCCTGCAACTGCTCGCGCTGCTCGTCGTCCAGAACCCAGTTTTTCTTGCGCAACTGCCCCGCGTGACCCAACAGTCCCATGTGGGTCATGCTGGCCGCGTTGGCGATATTCGAGGAAAACGCCAGGATGTCTTCGAGCCGCTGGTGCTCGTCCTGGTTCAGGGATTCGCGGTCCAGCTTGGCGAGGTAGGTCGTAATGGCCTGATCCAGGCGGCCGATTGCATTATTCAGAGTGTTTGCTTCAAGTGCGGTGCGGGGGTTGCCGTGCAAGAGTGATTGCTGCGCGGCGCGCAGCATATCGTGCTGCAGGTCGCTGAGCCGCAAGGCCTCACGCGCGGCATTACCCAGCGCCACCGCAGGCACTTCGCGCGCGGACTCGTCCAGGTATCTGGGCAGGGCCGGATCGTCCGGGTCCGAGCGCCTGGGCAAAAGCCTGGCCAGCAGGTGGGAATATGATTTCAGCACGGGTAGAAAACCAATGGCAATCAGCACATTGAACAAGGTATGGAAATTGGCAACGGCGCGGGCGGGATCGTCCGTCAGGGTATTCATGGCCTGTCCGATCCAGGGCAGGGCGGCCATGCCCAGGACGCAGCCTGCGACCCGTGTACCCAGGTTGCCGATGGGCAGGCGCCGAGAAGCCGGATTCTTGGCATCGACGCCTTCCAGTACCGGATTGATGGCGGTGCCCAGATTGGCGCCCATCACCAGTGCATAGGCCAGCTCGCCGCTGACCAACTGGTGGTGGGCGAGTGACATGATCAGGATCACCACC
>JAKDMO010000316.1 GCA_030452305.1 Alcaligenaceae bacterium
AGCACCCATAGGGGGTGGGCGTAAATGACAAACAGGCTCTAAACTAGCGCACATTATGACGCAATCGGCCCTCGATCTGTCGCTGACCCAGTTTTTCATGAGCATGGGTTTCCTGCTGGTCTTCCTGGCTACCGGGCTGGGGCTGGCATGGGTGTTGCTGTATTTCCGACTGCGCGCGCGGGGTCTGGATACGCATTCCTGGCTGCTCGCCTACCGGTTCTGGGTGCGGGTGTTTGCGCTGGCACTGATCCTGAGCTTCGCGGGCAGCATTCCGCTGTTGTTCCAACTGGGGACGCTGTGGCCCCAACTGATGGATCGGATGGGCGAGGTGGTCGGCCCGCTGGTGGCCGCTGGGGTGCTGACGGCGTTCCTGTTCAAATCCTGTTTTCTGGGAACCATGCTGTTTGGCCTGCGCCGGCTGTCCGACCTGCTGCACACCTTGTCCGTGCTGATGGTGGCATTGGGTATCAGCCTGACGGCATTCTGGATCATCGCCCTGTTGGCCTGGGCCCAAACGCCGCGCGGCGCAGTTCTGGTGGATGGGCAATACCGTGTACAGAGCTGGTTGCAGGTGCTGTCGACCCCGTCCCTACCCTATGCATTCGCATTGTTTGTGGTGGGTGGCCTGTTGATTGCCGCCGCCCTGATGCTGGGGGTGACGGCTGTGCGTACCGGCATGCGCCCCAGCGACGAGGGCGATCGCCGTGTGTATGCGACCGGCCTGTGGTTGATGCTGGTGGGGATCCTGGTGCAGTGTGTGCTGGCAGTGGGTCTGGCGCAGCAGGTCCTGCCCGAACAGCCGGCCCGCGCGGCAGCAATCGCGCCGCAATGGCACAACAGCTCGAATGCGGACCTGACCATATTGGCCTGGCCCGACAGCGCGGCACAGAACAATCGTTGGTCGTGGTCCTGGCCGGGCCTGAATCCAGGCTGGTTGAGCCGCGATGCCGATGGTCAGTTTCGCGGGCTGGATCATTTTTCCGGGATGGCGCCGCCCATCGGGCCCACATATCTGTCGTTACGGATGGCGATCCTGGCCGCCGGCCTGCTGATTGTGCTGTCCGCTCTGGCACTTTGGCGGGGCCGGCGTCGTGCCTACGAGCCGGATGCCTTGTCGGCGGGGTGGCGGATGACGCTGCGCGCCACGGTGGGCCTGGCTTGCCTGGTGCAGCTTGCCGTGCTTGCGCATGCGCTGTGGGGGGCCTTGCCCTATGCGGTGTACGGCACGGTGACCCTGCGTGAGCTGGGCACGGGCGTCAGTGCGGGCAAGCAGGCGTGGGTGACGACGGCCTTTGTGCTGGTCTACCTGCTGTTGTTGCTGGGCTTTCGCCAGTTGCTCGGCCATATTACGCGTTATGGTGTCGTGCCCGTTGCGCGGCGCAGGGGGCGGGCATGATCGATTCTCTTGCGCTTGCAATCGGCTTGGGTGCGCAGGATCCGACATTCTGGATGCCGCTGGTCTTTGTGGCGGTTTTTTTCCTGATCGTCGTTGCGGGGGTCGTCCTGGACGGCTTTGACATCGGTGTCGGCTGCCTGTCGCTGTGTGCCCCGGCCTCACTGCGCCCGCGCATGCTGTCACTTTTGAGCCCTTGGCGCGATGCAAACGAGTTCTGGCTGTTTCTGGGCCTGGGCCTGTTTGCTGCGGCTTTTCCCTATGCCTGGTCGCAGACGCTGGGCCAGTTGTATGTGCCCTTGTCCCTGCTCGCACTGGGTGTAATGCTGCGCTCGGCCTGTTTTGAGCTGCGTCTGCGGGCAGCGCCCGATCAACAGGGACGCTGGCAATTGGGCTTTGCGCTGGGCGCCTGGCTGACGGCGTTCTCGCACGGCTACGCGCTGGCCCGCGTTGTGGTGGGCTATGTGGGTGGGCCGGGTTACACCTGGTTTTCGATATTGATGGGGCTGTGCGCGATCGCGGCCTACTGCCTGCTGGGCGCGACGTGGCTGATGATGCGCGAGGCGGGCGAGCTTCGGGCGCGCGCCGTGATCTGGGCGCGCCGTGCGGTCCGCTGGACGGCTGTGGGGGCGGTGGGTGTATCGGTCGTTTTGGATTTTTCCAATGCCGGGGTGTTCCTGAAGTGGGGGGATGGCGAGC
>JAKDMO010000317.1 GCA_030452305.1 Alcaligenaceae bacterium
ACGCAAGCTGTTCGCCAAAGCACCGCTGGCTCGGGAACGCGGCTATACCCCAGGCACGTTCAGCTTCAACAGTGGCGACGGCCGCTGCCCAACGTGCGGCGGAACCGGCTTTGAACATATCGAAATGCAGTTTCTATCGGATGTCTACCTGCGCTGCCCCGATTGCGACGGCAAGCGCTTCCGAGCCGAAATCCTGGAAATACGGGTCGAACACTTGGGCCGCAGCGCCGCCATCGACGACGTGCTGGCCATGACGGTGCATGAAGCCCTGGAATTTTTCAGCGGCCTGCGCGATGTGCAATACGGTCTTCTGCCGCTTGCCGATGTTGGCCTGGAATACCTGCAGCTTGGCCAGCCTGTGCCGACGCTATCGGGCGGCGAAGCGCAACGCCTGAAGCTGGCCGGCCACCTGGCCGGCGCCGCGCGCAGCGGCATCGCCACGGCCCGTGTCGCCAAGAAAGGCAGCCTGTTCCTGTTCGACGAACCGACGACCGGCCTGCACTTCGATGACATCGCCCGCCTGATGGGAGCGTTCCGCAAGCTGCTGGGTGCCGGCCACTCGCTGCTGGTCATCGAGCACAACCTGGACGTGATCCGCGCGGCAGACTGGCTGATCGACCTGGGCCCAGAGGGCGGTGACCAGGGGGGGCGCGTGGTGACCACCGGCACGCCCGAGGTCCTGATGGCGCATCCCAGTTCGCACACAGGTCAGGCGCTGGCCGAGTATGCGCAGGCCATGGTCGGGCACCAGGGACTTGCGATCGGAACCGAAACCGCCCTGACGCTGCGCGAACCCGTGCCGTCATTCGATGGCGAGGGCCGTGACATCCATATCGTCAACGCCCGCGAACACAACCTGAAGGGCATCGACGTCCATATTCCGCGCAATGCCTTCACCGTGGTCACCGGCGTCTCGGGTTCGGGCAAATCCACGCTGGCCTTCGACATCCTGTTCAACGAAGGCCAGCGCCGCTATCTGGAGTCATTGAACGCCTACGCGCGCGCCATCGTGCAGCCGGCCGGCAAGCCCGACGTCGATGCCATCTACGGCATTCCACCCACAGTGGCCATCGAGCAGCGCACCAGCCGGGGCGGGCGCAAATCCACCGTCGCCACCATGACGGAAATCCATCACTTCCTGCGCCTGCTGTACGTCAAGCTGGGCACGCAGATCTGCCCGGACTGCAATGTGCCCGTGGCGCCGCAAACCCCCGAGCAGATCGTGGCGCAACTGATGCGCGACCACCGGGGCGAACACCTCGGGTTCCTGGCGCCACTGGTCAGTGCCCGCAAGGGCTACTACACCGATCTGGCGAAATGGGCGGCGTCCAAAGGCTATACCCACTTGCGCGTGGATGGGGATTTCATCCCGGTCGAACCCTGGCCGCGCCTGAATCGCTATCAGGAACACACGATCGAACTGCCTGTGGGCGATCTGATCGTCGATCCGCGCGATGAAGCCGGCCTGCGCGCGACCGTGCGCGCCGCTCTGGCTCTGGGCCACGGCACCTTCAGCGTGCTCAGCGGCCTGACGGCCGACAGCACCCTGCCCATCACCGAGCGTCGCCAGGGCGGGCCGGCACCCTCTCCCCTCCAGCAAACCTTCTCGATCAAGCGTGCCTGCCCCAGCTGCGGCACCAGTTTTCCCGAACCCGACCCCAGGCTGTTTTCCTACAACTCGCGCCACGGCTGGTGCCCGCATTGCTATGGCACCGGCCTGCAGTTAAAGGGCTTTACCGAGGACCAGTCCGGCGAGGAAACCGCCTGGAATGAATGGGCGAAAGGCGACGAACTGGTCGCCTGCCCGGCCTGCCACGGGCACCGGCTGAATCGCGTCGCCCTGGCCTTTCGCTGGCAGGGTCGTTCGATCGCCGAGCTGGCCGGCATGCCCGTCAGCAGCGCAAACCATTTCTTCATGGGCCTGTCAGGCCAAGGCCGCGAGGCCGAGATCGCACGCGACGTCCTGGCCGAGATCCGCAGCCGCCTGAATTTCATGGAAACCGTCGGGCTGGGCTATCTGGCTCTGGACCGGGCATCACCCACCCTATCAGGCGGCGAAGCCCAACGCATTCGCCTGGCGGC
>JAKDMO010000115.1 GCA_030452305.1 Alcaligenaceae bacterium
AATTTCTGGGGCGCAGCCACTATAAAATCTTTCATACAACTGGTACCGCAGGTACGGTGGCAGCCGCTGTCGCCACCGGTCACCTGCTGCAGTTGAATCCGCGCCAGATGCTGCATGCATTCGGTTCAGCGGGTACACAGGCGGCCGGCTTGTGGGAATTCCTGCGTGATGGCGCTGATTCCAAGCAGCTGCATACGGCCAAAGCCTGCGCCGATGGGCTGATGGCCGCCTGGCTGGCTCACGACGGCTTTACCGGGGCGAGCCATATACTCGAAGGCGCGCAAGGCATGGCAGCCGGCATGTCACATGATGCCGATCCGACTCGCCTGGTCGATGGCCTGGGCACGCGCTGGACGGTGCTTGAAACCTCGTTCAAATACCATGCGTCCTGTCGGCACACCCATCCGGCCGCAGATGCGTTATTGCAAGTTGTTACTGAGCATCGACTGTCGATTCACGACATCGAGTCCGTCGTGGCGCATGTGCACCAGGGTGCCATTGATGTCCTGGGTCCGGTTGTGGCGCCTGTCACCGTGCATCAGTCCAAGTTTTCCATGTCCACCGTGCTGGGCTTGATTGCCAAGCTGGGCCGAGCGAGTCTGGTGGATTTCGAACAGGGGCTCAACGATCCTGATATTCGGGCGTTCGAGGCGCGGGTGCGCATGCAGCTTGATCCTGACGTCGATGCAGCCTACCCGGAGCGCTGGCTGGGGCGCGTCACAGTCCGAACCCGCTCTGGCCAGGTGTATGAAGGGCGAGTCGATGTTCCCAAGGGCGATCCGGGCAATACACTGTCTCGGCCTGAAATCGAAGACAAGGTACGACGCCTGGCATCGGTCCAGCAAGCGGTATCCACTACGCAGGTCGAACAGCTGATTGCCGATATCTGGGGGCTCGAAGACCTTGCCGTCATCGCTCGTTTGCTCTGAGCCGTTCATCGAGTGTACTGTCCCTGTATGACCCATTCAGCACCAGATTCTTAGGTCAACCACCATGACGACACGCATTGCTGAGGCGCATTTGATCCAGTCGGTTCAAGACGCCGTCCAAATCATCAGCATCTATCACCCGCTCGATTTCATCCATCACATGGCCCAGGCTTACGAGCTCGAGGAAAGCCCTGCGGCGCGCGATGCCATGGCGCAGATTCTTACGAATTCGCGCCTCTGTGCGGAAGGCCACAGGCCCATTTGCCAAGACACAGGCATCGTCAATATCTTTATGCGAGTGGGTATGGATGTGCAGTTCGAGACCTCGCGCAGTTTGCAAGAGGTCTGCGATGAAGGGGTGCGGCGCGGCTATCTGGATCCAGACAATCCTCTGCGCGCCTCCATCGTAGCCGACGCCTTATTCGATCGGCGCAATACGGGTGATAACACCCCTTGCATGCTGTACGTTGAACTGGTGCCGGGCAACACAGTTGAAGTTGAAGTGGCGGCCAAGGGCGGAGGTTCGGAAAACAAGGCCCAATTCGTGATGCTCAACCCCAATGAATCGCTCGAAGAATGGGTGCTGCGTACGGTGCCCACCATGGGGGCCGGCTGGTGTCCACCGGGCATGTTGGGCATTGGGGTCGGTGGCACCGCCGAAAAGGCCATGCTGATGGCCAAACAAGTGCTCATGGAGTCCATGGACATGGCGCAGTTGCGGGCGCGTGGGCCACAAACAGACCTCGAGGCGCTACGCATTGATCTCTATGAGAAAGTCAATGCGCTGGGCATTGGCGCACAGGGCCTGGGTGGCTTGAGTACGGTGCTGGATGTGAAAATTCGCAGTTGTGCCACGCACGCAGCCTCCAAACCGGTCGCCATGATCCCGAATTGCGCCGCTACCCGCCATGTCCATTTTGTGCTGGATGGCAGTGGCCCGGCTGACTTGCAGCCACCTGCCTTATCCGAGTGGCCCGATATGCATTGGGCACCTGATTTCAAGGCGGCGCGTCGGGTCGATCTGAACGCGCTGACGCGTGCAGAGGTGGCGTCCTGGAAGCCTGGCGAACGCTTGCTGCTGTCGGGGCGCATGCTGACCGGGCGCGATGCGGCGCATCAGCGCATTCACGACATGCTGGCGCGTGGTGAATCATTGCCCGTCGATTTTCGTGATCGGGTTATTTATTATGTGGGCCCGGTCAAAGCCGTGCGCGATGAGGTTGTCGGGCCGGCAGGCCCCACTACGGCGACCCGTATGGATGCCTATACCGACATGATGCTGGGCCAGATGGGTTTGCTTGCCATGGTGGGCAAGGCCGAACGGGGGGGCCAGACCACTGAGGCGATACAACGCCATCGGGCGGCCTACCTGATTGCAGTGGGCGGTGCTGCATACTTGGTGTCCAAGGCCATTCGCTCGGCACGTGTGGTGGCGTTCGAAGACTTGGGTATGGAAGCCATCCACGAATTTGAGGTGCGCGATATGCCTGTGACCGTCGCTGTTGATTCGCAGGGGGAATCCGTGCATCGCAGTGGCCCGCGCGAGTGGCAGCAGCGCATCGCAGCCCGCACCCTGGTACGGGCGCGTTCCTGAGGGGTTCGATTATTCCGGATTGATGCTTTGCCCGGCGCATTGTGCGAGCAGCTGGGGCAGCGCGCCCTGGGCCAGGATCAGGTCCGGGGCCAGGTCCTGCAGCGGGCGCAACACGAAGGCGCGTTCGTGCATGCGGGGGTGGGGGATGGTCAGGCCCGGCGTGTCGATCTGCGCAGCCCCAAAGAGCAGGATATCCAGATCTAGGGTGCGCGGGGCGTTTTGGTAGGGGCGCAGGCGGCCATGCTGGTGCTCGATGGCCTGCAAGGCACGCAACAGATCGTTTGGGTCCAGGGTCGTGTGAATGCACACCACGGCGTTGATGTAGTCCGGGCCGCCGGCATCCACGGGTGCGCTGCGATATAGGGGTGAGAGTACCAGGCCCGATACCCCGGGGGCGATCGCCAGCTCGTGTGCCGCTGCGCGTACGGTGGCCGAGGCATCGCCCAGGTTGGCGCCCAGCCCGACATAGGCGATGTTCGTGCCGCTCGCCGTCATGATTAGGGTTCGGTCTCCTGGTCACCTGAGCTGCTGCCTGCAGACGCGCTGGGGTGTTTCTTGCGTCTACGGCGCCGCGCGGGGCGCGTGCGTGCGGCGGAATGGCCGGCCTGCCAGACGTCGATCATTTCGCCGCGGGTTTCGGTGCCGCTGTTGGCCAGGTCCATCCACCATTGGGCCAGGACGCTGTCCACCTCACGCGCTTCGGCGCGCAGTTGCAGAAAATCGACCGCCGCGCGGAACCTGGGTTGTTCGATGATGCGCCAGATCGTGCGTACCGAGGCACGCTCGAATCGCGCCTGCATGAGCCAGATTTCGCGCATATCGGATTGATAGCGTCGTTGTATCGCCAGCCTGTGTGTCTGGTCGGCGATCACCGAGTCGGCTGCCAGCATCAGCGCGTTATTGCGCTGTTCGCCTTCCTCGATCAGGGCTTCCCAGCGCTTGCGCACCAGACGCCAGAGCAGGGCGGCGAACAGGAAACTGGGGCTGATGGGCTTGCCGGCTCGGACACGTGCATCGGTACGGGCCAAGGCGATATCGACGAATTCTTCGCCCCCTTGTTCCTCGAAGATTGTGTCGAGCAGGGGAATCAGGCTTTTATTCAGGCCTACCCGGTGCAGATCGCGCAGGCAGTCCATGGCGTGACCGCAGCACAGCAGCTTCAAGGTCTCGTCGAACAGCCGCGAGGCGGGTACGTGCTCAATCAATCCGGCCAGTCGCACGATGGGCTCCTGGCTCGCCGGGTCGATGCGGGCCCCCAGTTTGGCTGCGAAGCGCAGTGCGCGCAACATGCGCACCGGGTCTTCGCGGTAGCGCGTTTCGGGATCCCCGATCATCCGTATCACGCGGTTTTTCAGATCGGCAACACCCCGATGGAAATCGATTACTTCTTCTTTGATTGGGTCGTAGTACAGGGCGTTGATCGTGAAATCGCGCCGTGCGGCGTCCTCTTCGTGGGTGCCAAACTCGTTATCACGCAGGATTCGGCCGTGCTCATCGGTTTCCTGGTTGCCCGAAGAAGGCGCACGAAAAGTTGAGGTCTCGATGATCTCCTGGCCAAATACCACGTGTACCAACTGGAACCGCCGGCCGATGATGCGGGCGCGCCGAAACAGTGGGCGGATCTGATTGGGTGTGGCATTGGTGGCGACGTCGAAGTCCTTGGGTTCCAGGCCCACGATCAGGTCGCGTACCGCTCCGCCGACAATGTAGGCGTCAAAGCCGTGCTGGTTCAGGACTTCACAGACCTTGACGGCATGGCGCGATACCCTGCGCCGGTCAATGCCGTGCATGTCGCGCGACCAGCGTTCCGGCCCTTTGGTGGGGGCCGAGAGCAGCCGGGACACGAAGTTTGTTATTGTGGTCTTGAGCATGGGGCGTATTTTATGACTTTGCGTCCTGCATGTCCTCGAACAGATCGAGTACCTGCCAGCCGCGCGAGATCGCCACGGCACGCAGCGCGGGGCTGGGGTTGGTGGCGACTGGCCGGGTGACGGCTTCCAGCAAGGGCAGATCGTTCAGTGAATCGCTGTAGAACCAGGATTCCTGAAAATCATCCAGACCCATGTGCCGGTCGTTCAGCCATTGCTGTACCCGGGCGACCTTGCCTTCCTTGAAGCTGGGGATGCCCAGGATGCGGCCTGTGTAGCCGTTGTGGTTTTGTTCCGGAATGGTGGCGATCAGATCCGCGATGCCGAATTCTGCAGCGATCGGCCGGGTGACGAATTCATTCGTTGCGGTGACGATGGCGCACAGATCGCCTCGCTCGCGGTGTTGCGCGATCAGTTCGATGGCCTTGGGCTGGATCTGTGGCAGCACGACCTCAGCCATGTACGCGTGGTGCCAGCGGGCAAGCTCTGTGGGCTCGGCCAGCGTCAACAGCCCAAGCATGAAATCGGCGGCTTCCTGGGCGGTCAACACGCCTGCGTTGTAGCGCAGCATCAGATCGTCGTTGCGGCGCTGGGCTTCGACCGGATCACCCGCACGCCCCGTACGGGCCAGAAAGGCGGCCCATTGATAATCGCTGTCGATGGGCAATAGGGTGTGGTCCAGGTCAAACAAGGCGAGTGATCGGGGTGCGGTCATGATGAGTTACCTGTCTGGGCAGAGTGGGCCAGCAGCTCTTTGAGTAGCGGCAGCGTGATGGATCGGTGTCGCGACAGAGAGTAGCGGTCCAGCGCATCAAGCAGGGCGCTGAGCCGACCCATGTCGCGGTCGTAGTGGGTCAGTATCCAGCCCAGAACTTCATCCGATAGGCGCAGGCCGCGGGCCTGTGCCTGACCGGTCAGCGCAGCGGCGCGGTCTGCGTCCGAGAGCTGTTCGAGGCGGAAGGCCAGATCCCATCCCAAGCGGCTGCGCAGATCCTCGCGCAGAGGCATCGCCAGTGGCGAGGACTCGCCGGATACAAGCAGTGCGAAGGCGCGCGGCGTGGCGGCCAGTTCGCGCCAGCGATTATACAAGGCAAAGAGCGCCGCCTGAGCCTCGGGAGCCAGCAAGCCGACATCGTCCACAGCAATACATGCCAGGGCATGATCGATGCCGACTGCCAGCTTGTGCAATTCCGCGACGGAGGATTGTGCGTCGAAATACTGGCCATTGGCCCGGCGTGTACAGGCTTTCAGAAGATGGCTGCGTCCCGAGCCCGCCGTGCCCCACAGGTAGATGGCGCGGCCGGGCGCAAGCATCCGGAGGGCTTCCACGACAGCCTGATTGCCGCCGGTGACGAAGTTGTCCAGCGATGGAGGCGAGGCCGGCAGGATATCCAGCAGCAACTGTTGCGTCATGGGGTGGTGAGGCCTAGTGTCCTGTTTGCTTGGTTTGTGTACTGAAATTCGGATGCATGGGCCGTGTTCATCGTAAAATCAGGTCTGCTTCTCGTTCAAACATGCAATTCTTGCACATCTGGCGGCTTTTCTCATGACAAATACTCCCCATGCTCCCATGACCTATCGTGATGCGGGCGTTGACATCGATGCAGGCGATGCGCTGGTCGATCGCATCAAGCCTTTGGCTGCCCGCACAATGCGCGCCGGGGTGATGGCAGGAATCGGCGGTTTCGGCGCTCTGTTCGAGTTGCCCCGGCATCTGAAGGAACCGGTCCTGGTTTCCGGCACGGACGGGGTCGGTACCAAGCTGCGGCTGGCTTTCGAGTGGCAGCGCCACGATACAGTCGGCATCGACCTGGTGGCCATGAGCGTGAATGACATTCTGGTTCAGGGCGCTGAACCCCTGTATTTCCTCGACTATTTCGCCTGCGGCAAGCTGTCGGTCGATACGGCCGCCCAGGTGGTTGGCGGCATCGCCCGGGGCTGCGAGCTTTCCGGTTGTGCCCTGATCGGCGGGGAAACGGCGGAAATGCCTGGGATGTATCCGGATGGTGAATATGATCTGGCGGGCTTTGCCGTGGGCGCGGTCGAAAAATCGGCCATCATCGACGGCAGCCGGATCGCGGTGGGCGATGTCGTACTGGGCCTGGCCTCCAGCGGCGCTCATTCCAACGGGTTTTCGCTGGTGCGCAAGATCCTGCAACATGCAGGCGCCCGACCGGACCAGGACCTGGATGGCCGGCCGCTGGGCGACGTGGTCATGGCGCCGACCCGGATCTACGTGAAGTCGGTGCTGGCGGCCCTGGCCGCACACGGCACCCAGATTAAGGGCCTCGCGCACATTACGGGGGGCGGTCTGCTGGAAAATGTGCCGCGCATCCTGCGCAAGGGCCTGGCGGCTGAATTGCATCGCGATGCCTGGGCCATGCCCGAGCTCTTTACGTGGCTGCAGCGCGAAGGCAGTGTGGCCGATCACGAGATGGCGCGCGTGTTCAATTGCGGTATCGGCATGGTGCTGGTTGCAGCCCCCGAACACGCGCAGGCGCTTGCCGATACCCTGCGTGCCCAGGGGGAAACCGTGTGGGCCCTCGGCAATATCATTGAGCAAACCGAGGGCGCGGCCCAGGCTTCAGTGGTATAGCGCGAAACGGTCGATCACCAGATCGACGGCCTGCGTCGATTGGCAATCGATCGCTTGTCGCTCGGGCAGACTGCGCAGCCAGGTGATCTGGCGCTTGGCCAACTGGCGGGTGGCAAAGATCGCGCGCTCGACGGCGGCCTCCAGGCTGTCGCGGCCTTCCAGATGTTCCCAGAGTTGCCGGTAACCGACACAGCGTACGGCGGGCAAATCACTGTGCAGGTCCGGGCGTTGGTGCAACTCGCGAACCTCGTCAAGCAGGCCGGCGCGCATCATGGCTTTGTAGCGCTCGGCGATGCGTGCGTGCAGCCAGGCACGGTCCAGTGGTTCCAGGCTGATGGTTTGGTGCCGGTAATCCGGCAGCAGTGGCTCTGGCGCATCGCGCAGCCAATCGCTCATATTGCGCCCGCTCAGGCGGTGGATCTCGATGGCTCGCTGCAGGCGCTGACTGTCGTTGGGTGCAAGGCGTGCAGCAGTCTCGGGATCATACCGTGCCAGTTCAGCGTGCATTGCAGGCCAGCCCTTTGTTCGCGCTTCCTGATCGATTTCGGCCCGCAGCGCGGGCTTGGCCGGGGGCAGGGCATGCAAGCCTTCCCTCAGTGCCTTGTAGTACAGCATGGTGCCGCCCACCAGGATCGGGATCCGGCCGCGTTCAGTGATCTGGCGCACCAGCGAGGCCGCATCGACGGCAAATTCAGCCGCTGAATAGGTTTCGCTGGGGTCGCGAATATCCAGCAGGTGATGTGGAACGCAGGCCTGTTCGGCGGGATCGGGCTTGGCTGTGCCGATATCCATGCCGCGATAGATCGTGGCCGAGTCCATGGTGATGATCTCGATCGGCCAACGCCTGGCCAATGCCAGGGCCGCCGCTGATTTCCCCGATGCGGTCGGGCCGGCCAGGCATACCAGCACGCGCATCATTGCCCACGCATGAAGAGCTTGTCCAGATCCGCCAGGCTCCATTGGAACCAGGTCGGGCGGCCGTGGTTGCATTGATCGGCTCGCTCGGTTTGTTCCATCTGGCGCAGCAAAGCATTCATCTCGTCGTGACTCAGGCGGCGGTTGGCCCGTACGGCGCCGTGGCAGGCCATGGTCGAGAGCAGTTCGTTGCGCTGCTCGGTCAGGCGGGCGGATTGGCCCGCCTGTTCCAGATCGGCCAGCACCCCACGCGCGAGCGCTTCGACATCGCCCTGCGCAAGCAGAGCAGGAACCGAGCGTACGGCTAGCGAGGCGGGCCCGGTCGGGCGCAGGCGTAAGCCGAGTGCGTCCAGCGTTTCCCGGTGCGTCTCGGCGCGGGCGATATCGGTCGCGTGGGCACTGAAGACAACCGGTACGAGCAGTTCCTGGATAGGCATGTCCTCGGTGCTCATCGCGCGTTTCATGGCTTCGTAGACCACCCGTTCGTGGGCCGCGTGCATGTCCACGAGAATCAGACCGTCGGCGTTCTGGGCCAGGATATATATGCCGTGAAGTTGCCCTAGTGCCATGCGGCTCGGAGATGTGTATAAGAGACAGGCTTACGCCT